>JBGUXS010000001.1:0-19577 GCA_045118155.1 Alphaproteobacteria bacterium
TGTGGGAAAATAGGTAGTTTATTGACAAGTTTGGCTAGATTCATCCCACCGGCCACCGGATTCTGAACAATCGGTCAGTTGATGGGCGTGACGAATCGGTGGCACAAAATGGTGGAACAGGATGTATCCTATCAAAGCCACAAAACCTAAAATGATCCCCCATTTTCTAAACGGGGGATAAATGGCACCGAAAAAGCACAAAACCCCTGCCCCACCAAGACCACAACTTAAAACCGTCCACAAAATACCAGCATACCAAATAACAACGGCATCCACCAAAATACACAGGAGCCAATATAAAACAAGCAATGCCCCCACGACAGTAAGGACTTTTTTGATTTTACACCTTTTATGTATATTCTTCCCCAAGTAACCCCCCAAGCCATTCAACATAGGCCTCAAATGCATACATTAAAAGATACAGGCTCCCATACAAAATCAAGAGGAGGCCCACAAAAATAAGAATTTGCTTGATTATTTCTTTCTTTTTAAAGGGGATTTTTTTTGTAGAACACATAAGATATAAGGAAACAATTACCCAGCAAAAAAAAGCAATCGCAACGCCCCCCATCAAGCTTATAACTCCTTCCGTAATCCAGCAGAGTAACACCCCTAACCCTATTATACTCGTCATCGGATAGCAAAGGGCAAGTATCCCCACTTGCACACAAACACAAATCCCTAAAGTTCCTAACAAAAGGATCTGAAGAACTTTTTTAATAAGAGAAAGTTCTTTTGTCATCTTAAAACGTCTCATCCATCAAAAATTGATAAAATATCCATAAGAAACCTGTAAAATAAACCATGCAGATCACAAATAGGGTCAAAGAAACCCATTCACCAATGCGAACGTATATATTTTGGGACAAGATCTTCACACGCTTCCTCCGGATATTTAGTGCCCAACAATCTACCTATTTTGTTAGCATAATTATCTCCAAGACTTGTGTCAAGGGTATTTTTCCCAAGTACTATATCGGATACTTCTTTAACGAAAGAAAAACCTGTCGCAACAAAATTACCAGCTGCTCCATACTGGGCTCCATAACAATTTAAAAGGGCATGTTTATACTTATCTGTAAGGGCCAAATTCTTTAATAGGGAATAGTGTTTAGCCATCTTGTCCCCAGCGTAAAATAAAGAAGAAAGATATGCAGATGGCGCTTGTCTTATCGGTTCAAATAATCCTTCAACTCTAGACACATAATCAAAAATCTTTTTCCCTTGGTATGCTGTATCCCAATAAGTTGGGATAGATAACTTAGGAAGATCATCATCTTCCTGAAAAAAGTTATTATCCATAATTTCCTCTCTTATTTCCCTTTTTTTGCGACATAACTGGCGAGTTTTGCTTTATTTTCTGCGGTATTGACCACCGACACCCAATCGGCAACATTCACAATCCATTTGGCCCACGGGTAGCGACTGAGCAAACATACCGTTCCCGTGCCAGCCGTCGCCACCATCCCAATAATTTGAAAAATCAAATCCCAATTGTCTAAAATAAACTTCATAAAAAACCTCCTTTATTTCTTTTTAATTTCTGTAATCACCAGATTGCGCAGATCATCTATTTTTTGTTCAATCCGCACAATATCTTCTTTGGTAACATAGCCGGCTGATTCTTTAGCAACTTGCACCTGAAAGCGTTTTAATTCTTCCCGAATATCATTAATTTCCCCAAAAATGAAGAACAGTATCGGAATAAAAAGCCCTGTAATCAGCCGGTGAATCACCTCAACAAACGTATCCTTTGTTTTTGGCATATCCTTTCCCTTTCACATTTTACTCATCCGGATAAGGATAGCAGGATTTGATAGCATCTACTTTTTCATCTCGTTCGGCTTGCAAAGTGACAATTTTCCCTTGGACCTCATCCGTTTGTTCCATATCCCTTAATCTAGAAATATGGGCGGTGATGGGGTCAACTTCTTGTCTATATGCCTCGGCTCGTAAAGCTTCTTGTTCTTCCCGTGTCGGGGCAGGTTTCGGCGGAACGTCGTCTTCCAAATAATAATTTCCATCCCATCCATAGACAATTTCTTTTTCTGTTGATAAAGTAAAGCCATATTTTTCGGCGATTTTAGGACTGTTTGTGGAACGTCCTATGTGCCCGTTTTCTAAAATTTCATAATAAAGTGTCATTAAACTTCTCCTTCTGAATAAATAAACTTCAAATATGATGCCGTCGTATTTGAACCATATTTTATTTGTATCACATCATTTTTACATGCGGGGACATAGACAATAACACCTGCATTACTTATTGAAATAGAAGGGAATTGTAACCCTAATTCTGATGTTGTATTTTTTATGTTTAAAAAATTATTTGATGATGATGTTGTGATTCTTTCCGCAACATACCAACCATTAGCCGGGGCTGTGTAGGTATCACCGCTAGCGCCAAAAGTCAAATTTTCATAAGTTGAACTTGGCATTGAAAAACTTGCCCCTACAGTCCGCCCCACCGTCGTCAGATTATCCAAAGAGGCATTTGCTTTTACTCCCCCCCCTTGCCAAACGGTATTTACCGAATCATAAACAAGACTTTCTCCATCCGTTACACCGCTAACGGAAACATCGGTTAAATCGGACAGATTGGACACCAAAGTCGGTTTATGCTGGATATAGCTTGATTTAGTGGTATCATTTTCTGTCCAATCCGCTTGAATAGAAGCGGCTTGCAATGCCCAATATTTTGAGGAATACTCACCATCTTCCACGGGGGTATCCAGTTGTGTCGCCCAAGCACAAGCTTTATCGGCTGCATTTTGAGCGGTTGTTGTATTGGCATCCACCTCACCGGCTTTTTCAATAACGATATCGGTTTTATCTGAAACTTGCTTAGCCAAGGCGGTCACTTCAGTTACCGCACTTTCGGCTTTTGAAACAAGATCACCAGAGTAAATATACCCATAAGTTTGGCGCACATAAATCCCTTTTTGGGGTGTTGTATCAGTCATGAAATACTCCTTTTGAAACAATAAGTTGGTCCGTCCACACCTCATCATTTAAGGCATCATCCGTATACATTTTTAAGGCACAAACATAAGTCCCTTCCAAAAGGTCTGCTGTTTGCGTTGCATCGTACATCACCATTAAATGCGGGGTGTTTAAATTACTAAAATTCTGTTCCGGCAAAACAGAACTTTTATCCGTTTTATTTTTTTTAATTGTAAAAACAAAGCGTTTACCTGTCATATCTGCGGGGGTTAACCCATCGGCTTCAAAGATATCAAATTGAATGGCAAACGCACAAGATTTTGTTATATATTGCATAAAATTTCCCTCCCTATGCATAATTAATATCTAGAACAAGCGACAAAATTTTTATGGGGTAAAAGCGACCCGAAATTGTAAACACAACTTTTTCAGCATACGGGGAAACTCCATAAAAGTGGAAAGTTTCTTCATTATCTTGATATTTTGTTTGTCCACAAAAAGTCAGATACTGAGTCCCTTGTGTATAAATCGTTGCGGTTGCAATTTTCTTTTTTAAAGAAAAACTTTGCCCCTGAACAACCAGCGGATTTGAAACAATTTGATAATCAAATGCAAGGCCTGTCCATAATTCTCCTTGAACAGCCTGTTCCAAAACCAACTCACCTTCAATAACCGTTCCAAGGCCCAAAAGTCTTTGGGTTGAATCATAGGCAATAACTTCCTGTCCTTCAAAAATTTCCAAACCTGTCATCACATTACCCAGAACAGGAATCAAGCGCATGGAATCGCCTAAAACCTCATCAACAACCTCTACATAATACCCATTTTGTCGCTTTACCAAGACGTAAGTTTCTTGGCCCAATGTACACACATCTATAAAGGATCCTTGCGTTGTGCAAAAGGTCGTAGAATTGATATGTTGATTCAATACAAGACAAGTAATCAATAATCGTCCATCTTCTAAAACAGTATAAATAAAATCTCCCCTATCTTTTTCGGAATTACTAATTGTATCCAACGCAATGGGTTGTTGCATCAAACAAGACAGTAGTGATAAATTATCCGTTGTATAGGCGGCTTGATTATAGTTATACACATACCCCAAAACGCTTTTTCCATTTTTTTCAACAAAGATAACTTCTCCCCCTAAGACACAAGGAGATAACGTTTCAAGGCTTCCATTCTGGGTATTTTTTACAACCCCAAATGTGGATGGCGTCAACGCATTTTCGGCGGCACTCCATTCACTAGCGGTTGTAAAGATATGGATTCCCCTATTTTCAATCAAATGAAGAATAGGATCATTGGTCACCATATCTGCATGAATCGCATCATTATCATAAGACCCCACATTCTTAAAGTCATTGTAGAGGTTAATACGGGATGCCCATAAACTAGATGGACAAGAATAACTTCCCCCAAACCAAAGACGTTGTTGGGCAAATAGACAGGCTCGTGGCCACCCTCTTTGAGCACTCCAAACCGCTTCATAGCCCGTAATATACTTCCAAGCATTAAAGGTTGCAGAACTATATAAAGGAATAATTGTATATCCAGCCACCTTCGTATCCGAGATATACTCTGTAATTTTTATACGTCCGCCTCCCCCATCAATGTATTGTCCTACACTATCTGAAGTAAAATCATGACTTGATGACGAAATGGTTATTTGCCCTTCCACCCCTGAAGGAGTTAAGGTAGAAGTCTTATCTGTTACCGTTTCTCCCCCAAAAGCATAATACGGTATATTTTTCAAAGGAAAATCGCCCCAAACCCATCCTAAACTTGTCCGTTGTAATTGTTTCGGGGGCATTTCAGGATGTGTAAAAATCATGGTATCTTCACTTTGGGCAGTATGAAGGGTTGATAAATACGCTTTTTCTAAACCTGTCGCCGTAACTAAGGCCTCTAAAACACCATGATAAAAAACATAAATAAGTTCAGGGGCTAAGACTAACAAATAACTTTGATCTTGGTTAAACACAAATTTCCGAAGATACGGCCGTGTTTCTTCTGCCCCCGCTTGACATTGGAAAAGTTTGATATAATGACAAGCTATTTTATAAGGGTAATCAAGAGCCAAATCACTTTCCAATTGTAATTTGATAAACTGAACTCCCCCTAAAGTTTTAGCATCTATAATAACCTGAGTACTAATACCGTTGCGCGAAATTTGGAAAGTGCTAACCTGTTGGTAGGTTATTCCATCTACCGATGCATAAACCCCCATTTCAAGACTGCCCGCATATTCAATTTTTAAATAGCCATCTGTCGGTTCTATACAAGATGCAGGATTATTACTGATTGTGCCACCAGCACCATAAGATAGATATGAAGCAGCCCCGCCAACAGCAGTCATCTTGCCAAAATTACCTTTTGCTTTTTCCCCATTTTCCCCATTTTTTGATAAGATAGGTTCTTCGGTTAACGTTCCACAAGAAAGAATACCTCCTTGCCCTGGGATAGATTTCCCAGCTTGAATCTGTCCAGAAGTTCCCCCACAAGCAGTAATCAAATCATCAAGGCATGTATCTTCCCCGGGGGTCGCCGAAGAATTTCCATTAGCACCTGCCCCACCTACCTGTAGAGTATATATTCCACTTGGAATTAAGAGATTCCCTTGGAAAGCGGCTCCACCACCGCCAGATGCCATCAAAGAATTTGTTCTTTTGATAGCGCCACCCCCACCGCCAACAGCGGTTACTTCATAGCGTCCTGACAGTAAACTTAAAGAGCTTGTATGGGTTCCAGTTTGTTCATACAATACGGTTTCTGCTAAAGACAACTTAGCAATATCCAAAGCAAATATATCATCCCTCACGGTCCCTAAATCATAAACAGCTAAGATTCTATTTTGATGAATCGTAGCACTTTCATAAGGGGTAAGTGTGGCTAAATCAGAGATATTACCCCCTAATGTAGAAGTCGGGGTTACAGCAACTTCTTCATAACTCAAAGCCGCCATTATCGAGGCAATCTGACGAGTTCCTTGCCGGCTTCGTAAGCCCCCATAAACCGTAGAAACACAATTAGAAATCAACGAAGCCGACGAATCATAAGCTTCCAAATCACTTCGTTCAATCAAGTCTTCATGTAAAATACCTTTTGAAAATTTTACTTTTTTTTGAAGTGTTTTCATGCGCGCCTCACATCCACAAAGGGGGAAGACTTAAACACGCGTGGAGGATTTTGCCTAGCATCAATATTTTTAGCTTCTAAAAAAGCAAGACGTTCTTCCCCAAACAACGTATTTTTCAACGCACTATCTCCTGTTAAAACATCACACAGATCATAAGCTAACCGAACAGCAACATAATCTGTAAAATGAAGGGGCATATCTGAAATAGGGACTTTCGCCGTATAACGAATAAAAACTTGTTTTGCATTCGTACTAAGATATTTTCCATTAAATTCAAAATCAAGCAAAGGTGCTTGTTCAGATCTATCAAGGTATTGCCCCCTTAAATATAAAAAATCTTCTGGCATCCTGTAACGGTAAAGATATTTTTGATCAACCAATTCTTCCGGTGTTGTTAAGGCAGCATGACGGGTTGCGAAACTCCAAATATAACGCGTTAACGCATAAATTAAGGTTATTGGGAAACGACGATTGGTTTCTATCACCTCTGCGGTCGTTCCATGTATAAAATCAGGACATTCCCTGATACTTAAAAGGCGTAATGCCGCAAATTTAATATCATCTTCTTTCATAAATTTCTCCCTTTCAAAAAGGGAAAGGAGAGGTGTTCCCCTTTCCCCAATTATTTTTAGCTAACAGCGGTCAAAGTTGCCGCATTTCCACTTTTGGCGGAAACATAGTAAAAAGTTATCCCTGTACCTGCGGCTGGAATAACCATCACTTGGTCTTTAACACTCAAAGCGCTATGGGCCATATAACCAGCTGTTGTGACAGTGTCTGTATCTTCATTCCAATAAAGCCATAAAGCCGGTTGCACGCTTGTTTTACAACCTCCTGCAACTAAGGTTAATCTTTCACGATCAAAAGCCATTTTTACCTCCTTTATTAAACACTTGGAACACCGGACAAGACGCCGACAACGCCTTTGTTATCAATCACAACGGCACCGGCAGAAAAATCTCCACCGACAAGGTAAGCCCCTTTTTCGGCAACCCATGAAATTTCCGTTTCAAGGTCTTTTCCAACAGCAAACCCAACAGCATCTTTATGATAAATAAAACCGATGACATCTCCGCTGTTTGTCCCATCTGGTAAGCCCCCTTCATCACGTTTTGCTACCATGATAAATTTAAGGCCTAAGAAGGTATCCACTTCCCCTTGGACCAAAGTCTTCACACTGTTAAAATCCGCACTGGTAATAGCGGTTGTGTTCAGTAAATCATCCAATTGTTGCGGGGAAAGTAAGAAATAACGTTCAGCTTGGGGTACCCCATTTTCGTTTAATTTTTTAACGGCTTCCCGTAAAGTTGCTAAAGTCAAAGCCGTTTGTGTGGTCCCTACTTTCATATTGACGCTGTCATAGCCAGAAGCCATTTGATCAATAATAATTTGATCTTGGCGTAATCCCAAAGCATCCGAAGCTACTTCTGCTAATTCCATGACTTCATCAAAATTGACCTTTTTCATGTCAAATTTATCAACATAATCATAAGCTTCCCAATCTTGCAACGTGCATTCAACTTGATTGTATTCCACATTCATAGCACTCCGGTCGCTTCCGGGTAAATGCAAGGTTGCCATTCCTTTTCCTTTTTTACGGAAATAGACGGATTTTCCTTCCACATTCATTTTTGTTTTAACGGTGCCTTTTAACACCGATTTTTGCCCATAAGAACGTTTGACCTCACTGTCATACGCACTTTGGAACGTTGGATCTATATTTCTAGACATAAAAACTCCTTTGTAAAATAAGAAAACAAAGAAGAATCAGGCGCTGTAGATACAGCGGTTCTTCGGGGATAACAAAACTTCTGCGGGCAATAAAAACTATCGGCCGCACATCTTCTTATCCCTTTAAACAGAAAAATTTTTCCTCTGCTTAAAGGGACAAGAAAGGGCGGAAAAATCCGCCCTAAAACTATCTTGCAATAAAAGGAAGTCCCCCTTTACGCCCCGCGGCTTGGCGCTGTTGTATAATCTGAAAACGCCGGGTTGCAGAAGTTCCTGGGGCATTATATTCTTGGGCCAAAGTGATATCATCTGGCAGACTATCCAGAATATCCGATGTGCCTGGAATATCATCCCCCAAGCGATTGCCCATCAATAAAGTTCTAAAGCGATTAAATAACTTAATTCCTTTAGCTCCTTGGTTCATTAAATCACGAACCAATACTTTATCATCTTCATCCAATCCATTGAAATTATTATAAAACTTTACATTTTCTGAGATGATTTTTTCGGCCTCTTCCCCCAACTCTTGTTTTTGAGATTTTATCCATTCTTGATGTTGTTTTTGGACATCTTCTGGGGCCCTAGTATCCAAAATACCCAAATCTTCCATCAAGGCATTAAAAGCATGTTTAATCGCCGCCGTTTGTTGCAACGTCATTCCATTATCAAACGCAAGCTTATCCAAAGACGTACAAGCGGTTTTCATAAAATCAGCTGTTGTCTTATTTCTTTCTTCTGGTTCTTGAGCATAAAAGGGGGCATATTTTTCTTCTGGGGTATAGGCCTCATGATATTTTTCTATACTTTCTGGGATAACCACCCCTTTGGAAAGTTTTTTACGCATATCCATAGCTTGTTTTTTATACGTTTCCACTTCGGTATTTTTTTCGGTAATATACGCTTGTAAACTTTCTTTATCGGAACTTGCTTCCAACAATCCTTCTTCACGGGTTTGGGTTAAAGTCGTTTCTTCATTTTGTGTCATTTTCTTTCCTTTCGTTTTCTTTATACACAAGGTGTTCAATGGACTTGACGGCATCCAATCGTCCCAAACGATAATAAACATGGTAAGGGTTATTCACATCCACGACAGCCACATCAAATCGTTTTTTTAAATAAGCCAGCACTGCCTTTCCAACAGGGGTCAAAAAAATTTCCTGAAACATTTTTTGGCGCACCCCCGCATCTTTTTGCATTTGATGAACTAAATCAGCCGGCATGAGATTCCTCCGCTAAACGCACGGCCAGTTCAGCTTCTTCTTGAATCATATTCTGAATCACTTCCGGCGTTCTAATAAAGCCCCCAGGCATTCCCATTTGGGCCATCAAATACGGGGCTAAGTGCGTCATATCTATCACTTTAGAGGCAAACTGTTTCCCTGGATCAAAGTTCATCAACGTTTGCAAAGCCGTTAACATCTGATTGATTTGCAGTTGCTTTTGTGTGTTATGGGGGAGTAGGCTCACTTTGATTTTATAACCAAATCCATTAAACAAGCGCACATCAATTTCATTAGATAGATATCCAAATTTTTGTAAAATTTCTGCCATCCGCCGAATCATAGGATACAGAAATTCATGAATCAGCCGACCAAAAGCGGTTGTCATATTCGCTTGCAAATCATTCATCCGGGCATTAATTTCCGTTGCCGTCATTTCCCGGCTAGGGTCGTTAGGAATTGTCGTATCAAACATATTCTTTTTGATTTCCATTTCTAACCGTTCCATTTGATAATTTTGCAATGCTGGACTTTGATTCACCCCCAATTGAGTAATAGTTGGGTTATTGGTGGCGGTAGATGGCACAGGATTAATCGCCCCGGGTTCAAACACAAATTCATCCACATCGTAATCGCCATCTTGGGAAGCACAAAACACGGGGATAGTAAAGGCCAAAGCCCTTAAGGAATATTCCGTAATTTTATTCAAAGTTTGGACATCATGAACCACCTTAAGCCCGGCCCCACGCCCATAGATTTCCCCGGCACATTTGCTCCAACGCACAATGATAAAAGGATTGGTTTGATAGGTGCGCTTGACAAGAATTTTCTTTTCTTGCAAATCTATCACATTATAGAACCAAATATTTTCTTGATAATCATAATAGGTACACTCTAATAACTCCCGTTCTTTTTCTTCGGCCCGTATTTTTTCTGGCACGACCGCATCCCGCCAAGTGACGGGGATAAGCTCTGGCGACATTTTTAAAGTTCTAAAAACTTCGGCCACTTCCGAAAACGCCCCTTCTGAAAAGGAAAATTGGCTCATTGGCACCACCGAAAAACGCAGCGGATTTTCTAGCGTTCCTTCTGTAATTAACAAACACGCCGTACCAGCAATCAAGTCATAATAAAATTCGCTTAAAACCGTATCACAATTAGAAGTGTCTTTATATACATTTAACAAGCTAGCCACATCACTTAAGGCCTGATTGACTTCGGTCAAATCCGTTCCCATTTTTTTAAACGTATAGCCGGCTTCCAAACTAATCCAATCTGTGGCAATGGGGGTTAGCAGAGCCTGCAATTTTTGTACAAACCGGTCGGCCACCTGTTCCCCCAGGGAAGAATAAATTTCTATCCCCTGTTTATCCCCTTGTTCATAACGCAAGGGCATCATATATTCATAAACGGGGCGGTAAATTCCTTCCCATTTATGTTTTAGCGTTAAGCTTTTTTGATAATTTTTTAAAAGCGTGTCAATAGATTTCATTTTTCCTCCTTCCTTTCTTGACATCTTTTACCTAAACCACTATGATGGGCGGTATGAAAAAGCTGTTCCTCTTTTTATTTTTGATCTCATGCACGCAGACCCAATTTAAAAATCCCGTTTTTAACGGCACTTTTATCGTGCATGATCCCCACATGGACTTTTTTGTACGTCTAACCCCAGAGGCCTTTATTCATAAAGACTTTTCATATAAAGAGACCGTTCCTGTTCAACTTGTTTCTGATACCGGCAACAGCATCACTTTAAAGCTAAAAGACGCCTATATGACCCTCAATATTGTAGATACAACCTCAGACCATTGTGGGGTTCAAGCTTTTATCTCTAACGGTATTGCTTCCAGAGTGCATGAGTTAACAGCCTCTATCCCCTGTAAAGAAGATACCCCTTTACCCCGGCGGCGTCCCAAGTTTTTCTTCAAAGATGCCCCTATCGCCGATCATCCTGTTAATCCCGTGTTTAGAAACAAAAGTCTTGTCGGATTTAACGAGCTATCAGATGGTCACACATCCGACTTTGGGCCATTTCCTTCTTTTCTAAGCAAAAGCCGAAATAACCTTGTCATGGAAAATTATTTTAGGAAGTTATGCCATATTATTGATAACACAAAAAAGACACTTGTTCTTGAATGTATGGGGGATCCCGCTAATATTGTATCGGTGAATTGGCCCCGTCTATATCGTCCTAAAATAGATTATAAGTGGCATGCCATTGCACTGGAAGAACTTGATTTAAAACGCCCCGATGTCCCTTTTTGGGAACCTTTGGAACAATCAATATATCTTCTTCCTAAACAAAATCCATAAAATGTCCTTATTTCCCCTTTATTTCTAACCTTTTTGAATATTCTTTTTTCGCCTGTTCTATTTTACCTTTTGTCCAATTATTTTTATTAGTTGCTTTTGGCACTTCATATTGATCAGACATCACATCAAAATTCATATCTAAAACACCCCCAGCAAAAAGTGTCCACTGCCCTTTTTCCCTGCTGACTTTAAAATTGCCGGGACCACAGTTATATTTTTTATCTATAAGCACTTCTTGCAAACTGGGGGGCACATCGTATAAAAACACCCCATATTTTTTTAAATCATTTTTTAAAGACCTTAAAAAGACCCGCCAATTGTTTTTAAAGGTTTCTTCAACACTGTTGGGATCAACAAAAAGTTTCCAAGTAGGGGGGACTTTAGTTTCTGTTCCCCCAAAAAAATGATAAATACGTTCTTGAAAAAAGGGCTTTTGCTCTTTGGCCTCTACATTAAAGTCATTATATTCATTAAAAAATTCTGTCCTTAACCTTTGCGGGGGATATTGCTTTAAAAACTCAAAAACCGACGCTTCTGCCCGCCCCGTTTCATTTTCTGCAACAAGGGACAAGCTTTGGGCGGCCTCGGTCAGGGAAGTTTCCCCTTCCTGATGAATCAACGTCCCCTTGGGACCCGTTAAATGCTCATTGGTATCAAAATACAGCATATCATCTTCTTTATATCCTTCCGTTTTCTTAAATTCCGGCCTCATTGCTTCCAGTAATTCCGCATCTAATTCCTCTTCCGTATAACTTGCTTGTTGATAATAATATTGCAAACGTTTTTCCGGCATATGTCCTCCTTTTTTTATTGCATTTTTTTAAAAAAATAGAAGAATGGGGGTATGAAAAAGCTGTTCCTCTTTTTATTCCTAATCTCATGCACCCCCACTCGGTTTAAAAATCCCGTTTTTAATGAACCTTTGACCTTAATAAGGGCTAAAGAAGATTACCTCTATACCCTATCCCCGCAAACGGTTGATAACTTCCATATATCTTCAATATTTGATGGCAAAATTAATTTTATGGAAGCCGGCGATAGTTATGTAAGTTACAACCAAGAAAATCAATCAAAACTTACCTTTCGTATTGTGGGCAGCACCGATACCCAATGTTTAATTCAGGCCATTGTGGAAAACACAGGATTCCTACACACTTATGATTTAACCGCCCCTATTCCCTGTCCCCATGCAAAATTTTTCCCCAAACAAGAACAAAGGTGGTTTTACAAACGGGCATCCGGCCCCATAAACCCCGACTTTTTTACCCCTGTCGCGCTACTTTTTGGGGACAAAGAAAGACAACCCTTTTTCACACAAGAAGGGGACCTTTATCGCATGGCCATGGAGTTTGACTTTTATCCTGATATCTGTCAATTAATTTACAATACCCCTCAAGAGGTGTTATTTGAATGTGCCCCTTATCCCCATGATCACATTCACTTTTACCCTCTTAAGAACTTTTTTGTTCGCTATAAAACAGATGGTTACCTTTTTGAGGGCACAGCTTTTGAGTTTGATGGACATGTCTTTAGCGATAAAAACTATTACCCGTCAGATGAATATCGTCAACGTTACTGGAAGGAACATCGTCAATGACCCTTTTTCAAAGCTTAAAAACATCTTTGACCTTGGGGGTGCTTTTGGGGCTAACTGCCTGTGCGTCCTCTTTTAAAAATCCGACCTTTAATGCTAAGATGACCTCTTTTTATACCAAAGGGGGGGCATTTAAGATTAATAAAGACACCCCCCTTGATATTTCACACCTTTCTTTTGAACCGGAATACACACCCAATGCTTTATGCCTGAAAGCAAAAGCATGCAAAAAATCCCAAAAGATTTTAAAATTTTCACCCACAAGTCCCTGCACCTTAAAAGAAGAAGCTTATGACCGCTTAACTTACACTTGCGGACAAGACACACTGATTTTACATGACATGGGGGTGGAAGCTTCCGGTCATTGCGGGGTATTGTTTGTTTATAACCCAAATAAAGATATCCACTTTTCGTATGCCTTTAGCGCGGCAAAAAAATGCAGTCCACCGGTAGAATTTTCCGATACCGGCTATTGGAAGATTCCCTACTAATTCAAAATAAATTCTTTCCCTCCTTTTTTTATTGCGTTTTTATAAAAAAATAGAATAATGGAAGGCATGAAAAAGCTGTTCCTTTGTTTGTTTTTGGCATCTTGCACACAGGCCCGTTTTCAAAATCCGACCTTTAATGCCCCGATTACTTCTTTTTTCTTAACAAAAGAAAGACCTTTTAGGGTGTATAAAGACAAACCCCTGGATATTTCACAAATCACTTTTGAACCCAATCCTATTCCCAACGGCTTGTGCACTTTTGATGAAGAAGCCTATGACCACCTCACTTATACTTGTGGATACCGGGATACACTCATTGTGCGGGATATGGGCCTTGATGTTTCTGGCAAATGCGGGGTCTTGTTTGTCTATACCCCCGACACAAATCTTCGTTTTTCATACGCCTTAAGTTCGGCCCGAAAATGCAACCCCCCGGTAAAGTTTTCCGAAACCGGTTATTGGAAAATTCCTCATTTACCTTGATAGCGCCACTTAAAATACGCATTCGTTAACCCCTGAATCTTTTCTAATTGCGGATAGTTTTTAACGGCAAAGGGGGCTTTGGGATCTAGACCCTCTTCCTGCAAGGTTTTAAACAAAAAGTCTTTTTTAAACGCTTGTCGTTCAGGGCTTTCTGTTTTTTCCATGGGTGTTCCTTGCAATAGGATATCTAAATTAGATTGCCATGAAAAATCTCCTGGCGGGGTATTTTTAGAATCTAACAAGGCCCCAGCTGTTTCTTTCAAGAGTTTTTGATAGATTTTTTCTTCCAAATCGCCTGCTTGATAAGCTTGCGTGGCTTGTTGCCGATACGCCAAAACATCAGCACTGGACGGTATGCGTTTCACACGGCGTCCTTTTTCGTATCCATGTTGCATTTGGGTCCATTCCGATTGAAAAGCCTCTTGTGTCATAGTTTGACGAACGGCTTTATCAAAGGCCTCTTCTTCATCAGCAAGAATTGTATTTTCCTTTACTTCTTTTTTTGTCTTTTGGACTTTTAACGCATAGTTTTTAAAGGCCTGATAGTGTTCCACCGACAAAGTATCTTGCAATGGAATATTTTGTTTTTCATCCACATAGACTTTCGCTTCATCCCTAGATAATTTTTCTAAAAAATCCTCTTTTTTACCCGCGGGCAACGCATTAAACACTGATTTAAGGGCCACAAGTTTTGCCTCATCAGTTGCCTTTAAAACATGTTCTTGTTGACTGGGGCTAAACAGATTGCGCCCGGCCACTTGGCGTTCTTTCAGGATATTATTTTCAGAAAGTGTTTGTAAATAAAGGCCATAATCATCTGTATGTTGCCCTGGGGTTAGCATATTGCTATAGGCCGTTTGCATCAAAGACAAATTATCTTGAATCTGACGCCCTTGCGCCATACGTTCTTGACGATAAAGGGTGTTTTCTTGATTTTGACCCGCCCGTTTGACAAGAACCTGACGTTGCATTAAAGCCCCTAAAGCCACCGCATTTTTGACTTTTTGATCGGGCAGATCTGCTAGCACTTTTTGTGTTTGTTCATCCAAAGCTTTGGCCAAACTTTCCGGATCATCCGAAAATTGATTAAAGGTTTTTTGAGCGGCGTTTTCTAAAGCCCCTAAAGTAAAACGGGTATACAGGTGTTGTGTTTGGGCATGTTGCTGGGCAGCTTCCTTGGAAAATTCTTGAACCATCGCTTGATCAGGATGCACCTGTGTCTTTTCCGATAAGTGCCCTAATACTTGATTTTGTGTATAAAGTTGTGCCATAATTTCCCCCTATTTCGGTTCATCAATTAAAGGATATAAATCCATAAACCCCGTGAATCCGGCATCCAATCCATGATAAATAGAACGAGCAAGATCTGACTTTAATCCATAACGATTTACTTGAATACTTGCATTCAAGTCATTGATATTTAAGTTTGTTCTTCTGTTCATTGTTTGAATATCGGCGCCAAGCGCTTTTGAACTTGCTTCCAGATTATCCCTAAAATTCCCCGAGGATATTTTTAGATTGCGCCGGGCCTGATTGGTCCCTGCCATTCCAACGGCATTTAAATACCGTTGCCGTAACAAATTGATTTGTTCCAAGGTATTAATCTGGGCACTTTGCGCCTCTAATGCCTTAAAATTATTCTGTGTTTTAAGGGCATTATAGTTGACTAAGCCCCCGGCTAATGTTGCAAAACCACTCGCTAGATTTTGAAGGCCAGACAGTGTGCTTTGGGTGCTTAATAAGTCATCATAGGTTTCTGAAACAATCATATTTTCCCCCTATCCCAACAAATTTCCACCGTTTAACCCACGTTCTGAAGTTTGATTTAGGCGATAACTATCTGTTCCTAAAAAGCTCCCTTCTAATTGGGCCCGTTGTTGATTGATAAGGTCTTGACGACGTCCTAAAGCCTCTTGTTCTTCCTTGGCCAATAATCTAGCTTGAGCCCGTTGCAATTTTTTCGCTTTTGAATTTTGACGTTCATTAGCGTAAATAGAATATCCTGTGCTGGCAGCCCCTGCAATCAAGGATCCGACAGCCACTAAAGTTGCAGTTTCAATTCCCATTTTTTTCTCCTTTCACGAATTGATAAAATGTCATAGGTTTAAACCCTATTCTTTCAAAAAAATGATGCATTTTGTCTCTGTTAAAATGTCCCCCTATCACCAATTGACGGCATCCGTTAAGACAGGCTTCTTTTTGAACAAAACGAATCAGTTCTAAAAGGGCCTTTGGATTTTTTCTAGCGTGCGGTTCCACATAAAAAGAAACAACAGCCAATTCTTTTTCTCCCCAATAATTGGGGGCAATCACATACAAAATATACCCCCCCGTTCCAATATAACATTTTAGGGCCGGTAACATCTTTTTTAAAAATTCCGTTGTAAAAGTATTTTTATCTTCTAGACCCATTTCGGCATTAACCTTGGGGACGTAATACGCCAAGGCCTGTTCAATTTCCCCTGCATTTAAGCGTCCTTTTAAAACAAACCGTTCCATTTTTTAGCTTCCTTTCTTTCCGTTTTATGCACGTATTTTTGCAACAAATAAGGAATCATCCGAAAAGCATCTGCCCCATGGCTTGTCCAATCATGAAACGGCGTTTGGCGAAAACATTGCCGATCTTCATCAAATTCCCGGCGATAGTGTTTCAGGGCGCTGTATCCATCTTGTGTTGTCGCTTGATTAAAGTAACACCGACTTAAAATTTCCCGAACAGAACAAATATCGGCATAAACATCCTGTGTTCGGGGCATCACATCCACCGGATAAAGCCCTAAACTTTTCAGTTGTCCTTCAATGGATAAAGCCCGCTCTGTCATGGTGAGTTGTCGGTGGCTGCCATCATGGGGTAAATGATGCCCAGCATACACATAAGGTTTAGATTTCAAGACATCTGCATAATGCCCCAATCCATAAGAACTATTTTCATAATAATCAATAAGATAAACATCATTATTAATGAATTGAACAAACCAAATTGCCATGCTATCAGACACCCCTAAATCCCAACAGGTATGCACGGGATATCCCTGCTGATAAGAATAGTGGCCAACCTGATCCCGATAGCGGTGCAACATATCGGCGTAATAGGCCCCTTGCAGAGCCCCTTCAAAACTGCAATAATATTCTTGTTGAATCAGTTCTTCTGGTTTACCACGCAAACGTTCTTCATTTAAATCTTCGGGATTTATCAGACCTGTATCTTCAATGGTTAGCAAACTGGTTAAATATTTTGGGTTATTTTTTAAGAAATCATACATCTCTTTGGCATGATTTTCCCCCCGCGGGGTGGTATTAAAAATAACCCAGCCGTTTGTTTCACGCAACATGGGCTCCAGGGCAATGTTATAAAGCCCTGGGGGCTGAAGGGCAAATTCAGAAATGACTGCCCCTTGGATCCCAGCCCCCACAAGCCGATCGTAATCTTCCCCGCCAAGGAAGGAAATAATACTGCCCGCTTCAGCAGGGTGGGCGGGGTTCCGAAGAATAAGCTTCATATCTTGTTCGGATTTTTTATAAAGCACTTCTTGCGGGCAGAGCGACAGGTATTTCATCCCGTCCTTGGTTATTCCTTCCCATAGCGCCCGCCGAATCTGATTTTGATAAGGCAAGATATAAAAATAATTTCCCGGATGGCGCAAGGCTCTAGCAATCATGTATTGCAAACAAAAAATATCTTTGCCAGCCCGTCTATGCCACACCAAGAACGCCTTTTTAATATCTTCTTGCCAAAGACGATTCCAAACCTGCTGCTGATATGGGCGCAACGCTAACAGCGGCAGTTTAATTTTCATCTCCCTCACCTTTCTTTTATGAACCAACAAAAAAAGCCTGCGAAAAACAAATTTTCGCAAGCAAAGATTTAAAACACTATTTAATTATTTAACCACTACATGTATCAAAAACAGGTTCTTCCATTGCAACCACTTACAATTAAGTCATATATCAAATTCCATCCCCACCACAACAAAAAGAAAATACAAATATTGGGAAATAAAATTCTCCATGTTATCTTTTGACGCCAACTTTTATACAACAGTCCCCCTGCAATAAGCAAACAAATCATGAAAAGGGCATAAGGCACCCAAGCATATCTCTGTAAGCAAACATTTATCATAAAACTTCCTTTTTCCGGAAAAATTTCTAAGTCTGCTATTCTTTTCAAGCAAGTAATATAATCCAAAAAATAAACTACACTCAAAAAAGTCTGAATCCCCTTTTTGCACAGCCAATTACAAACCTTTAAAATGGGCAGGATTTTTTGAAAACAAGCGTTATTTCTATCCATCATGCCTTGAGTATACAACTTTAAATTTCCTTTTCAACCTAAAAATTATCAGGATAGCGCACAATCAAATCAAGATCGTCATTATAGCCCTTAAAGTAATCCATAAAATCGGACATACCACCAGCCAAATCAATACAACCTGCTGAACCAAATTTCCAACCACCATGAATTGAAAAATTTTTCCGTCCAAATGTCTCTGTATAAGGGGAGGGTTCCAACCAAATACGATCATGTCCCCACGCAATAAGCCCACCTCCTGGAAAACTTCCTTTTTTTATTACTGGAATTGATGATGCTACCTTATTCTCAAAAGAAAGGTCGTCAAAACTCTGATGATTTTTTTGCCGCACATGCCAAATCCCTTCCGGAATAGGACCTTCATCTGCAATAGAAGTATTATTTTTGTGTTGATACCCCTTATGACCAGACATAGCCGGCCAACTTTTCAAAGTCTGCCCATTTTTTAAAAGAGCAAGTTCTTTCCCATTAAAAAACAAATTAACTGTATCCGTCATTTTTTCTACCTTTCATTAGACGTAAATAAAAAAACTTGCAGGAATCAAGCCCCTGCAAGCAGATTTAAAACACTATTTAATTATTTAACCACTACACGTATCAAAAACAGGGTCTTCCGCCAATCCAAACCCTATCCACAACAAAATTAAAATAGCCACATGTAATAACACTATTTTCCAAGTTATCCTCTGTCGCCAAGTCCTATACAACAATAGCCCCCACCCTAAAAAACAAATGAGGTGTACAAGATAAGGAATCCACGCCTTTTCCCCTAAACATCTGTCCAATGATAAATTTTTATGTTCTGGAAAATAGCGTAGATTTACCAAACTCATAAGGTCTATGACATAGGAAAGGATACAGATGAAAGTTAAATAAACTTGAATCCCCTTTTTACACAACCAATTAAAGCCTTTCAAAAAAGGAAGTATTTTTGAGAAACAGGCGTTATTTTTATCTATCATATCCCTTAGTATATAATTTTAAATTTCCTTTTCAACCTAAAAATCTTCTGGATAACGAACAATCAGATCAAGGTCATTCCCTGTTTTCTTCCCCTTCTATGTCCACCTCAAAGGGTTTTAGGTCTGTACCCCCTTCCTTGGGGGCAATGTATTTCAGCAACGTTAAAAACGCCTTAGGATTTTCATCAGCTTGTTGCATCAAATATTGACTTCCCCCTTTGGCAAGCAAAGTTTCTTCTATCATCTTTTTTAGATTACAAACCTTAGGCATGTGCTAGCTCATCAAATTCCGGCTTTCCCAATAAATCCTGTCGCAAGGCATCAATTTTTTGTTTAGCTTGCTCCTGAATATCTTTCATTTTTTGATAAATAGGTTGCATCAAACGTAATGC
>JBGUXS010000002.1:0-31099 GCA_045118155.1 Alphaproteobacteria bacterium
GTTAGCCGGTGCTTATTCTTACGGTACCGTCATCATCTTCCCGTACAAAAGAGCTTTACAATCCGAAGACCTTCTTCACTCACGCGGGATGGCTGGATCAGGGTTTCCCCCATTGTCCAATATTCCTGGCTGCTGCCTCCCGTAGGAGTTTGGGCCGTGTCTCAGTCCCGATGTGGCTGATCATCCTCTCAAACCAGCTACAGATCGTAGCCTTGGTAAGCCATTACCTCACCAACAAGCTAATCTGGCATGGGCCGATCCTCTCGCGAATTACTCCTTTCCCCCGTAGGGCTTATGCGGTATTACCTTTCGTTTCCAAAAGCTATTCCCCACAAGAGGGTACGTTCCCATGTATTACTCACCCGTCCGCTACTATCTAAAGTAGAGCAAGCTCCACCTTAGACCGTTCAACTTGCATATCTAAGGCCTGCCGCCAGCGTTCGTTCTGAGCCAGGATCAAACTCTCAAATTTTAAAAAAATCTATTCAGAGCCAATCCTGTGCATCACTAAAAATTACTCTATAAAGTCTTAACTACTAGAGCCCTACAAAACAGACCTTACAAATTATAACCTTGTATTTCCGTTTTATAGTTCTTGATACACAGAATGCCCAATCTATTAAATCAGACAACCATCCGTGTATCCGTTTCTCATATATTCACCAAGTTTTAACAACAACCCATTAGCATTTTAGGATTTATTAACTATTTATTAACCCTCGTGTGCCTGAGTGATGTTCATTTTATCATAACTCTGCCCCCCTGTCAACACTTTTTTTTCATTTTTTTACTTTTTTTTATTTTTTCCCATAACCCATTATTTTTCAATAGGTTAGCGTTTGCCCTTTCCTTTATTTTTAAAGAAAAATAATTTTTAAAGCAGTTTTTATTGACTTTTTTTTCTTTTCTTTTACGCTTAGATTCTAAGACAGGAGGCAACGAATGGGGAAGCGTTCTTATTTTCTAAAAGATTCTGATACCTATCAAGTCCTTTTTACGGGGCTAAAAGAGGAAGTAAAAGCCCTAATATCTGAAGCCCTTTTTTCATCTACCCAAATTAAAACGACTTCAACCCAAAATTTTAAAGGCGAACCAGAACATCCTGCTGTTCCTTTGCCTAATTGGTCCTATTCTACTTTAGAATCCATTCCTTTTAACGTGGCTCCCCCAGCCGTTCCTAATACAAAAACAGACATTCTTCTGCCCGTTAAAGGATCTGATTTGCTATTTAAATAAGGAGGTTTTATGGTTCAAACACTCATGCAAGGAAAACGTGGCCTTATTATGGGCGTTGCGAATGATCATTCTATTGCTTGGGGCATTGCATCGGCTTTGCATGAAGCCGGGGCAGAACTTGCTTTTACTTACCAAGGGGAAGCCCTAGAAAAACGGGTCAAACCTTTGGCACAAAGTATAGGATCAGATTTTCTAGTCCCTTGTGATGTCACAGATGAAGCCAGTTTAGATGTTTGTTTCAATCAACTAAAAGAACGTTGGGGTAGTTTAGATTTTATCGTGCATGCCATTGCTTTTTCCGATAAAAACGAACTGAAAGGCAGATATGCCGATACAACCCGTCAAAACTTCCTTAAAACAATGGAAATTTCTTGCTATTCATTTACAGATGTTTGTCGCAGAGCATCGGAATTAATGCCCAATGGGGGAAATTGCCTAACCCTAACCTATCTTGGGGCCGATCAATATGTTCCCAATTATAATGTTATGGGGGTGGCCAAAGCCGCCTTGCAAGCTTCCGTTCGTTATTTGGCCTATGATCTAGGGGGGCAAAATATTCGGGTCAATGCTATTTCTGCTGGTCCTATTCGTACCTTGGCCGCCGCCGGCATTGGTGATTTTCGCCTGATGTTAGAATGGAATAAAAATAACAGTGCGTTAGGTAAAAATGTTAGCCCTCAAGATATAGGAAAGACAGCCCTTTATTTACTTTCAGACCTAAGTAGTGGTGTGACCGCCGAAACTATTTATGTAGATAGCGGGTATCATCAAGGAGCCATGATGAATTTAGCTCATGTTAAAGAAAATGCCACCCTTTTACAAGAAGTGAATCACTGATGGTTAAAAACACAAAACATTTTGTTTGTTCTGCCTGTGGGGCCACTTTTTCACGCTGGGTCGGAAAGTGTGAATCTTGCGGGGAATGGAATACCCTTGTTGAAGAAACCGTTCCCGAAGCCAAAGGGCCTAAAATGACTGCCGGTAAAGGGGGACATCCCTTGGAATTAGTCGGGTTAAAAGGGGCCCCTGAAGTTATTTTTCGTCTTAAATCTGGGATAGGCGAATTAGATAGAACTTGTGGAGGGGGCTTAGTTCCAGGGTCAGTTATTTTAGTGGGGGGAGACCCCGGTATTGGAAAATCAACCCTTTTGTTACAAGCCGTTTCTAAACTTTCTCAAGGGGTTAATAAACAAGGGCATCCCACACGTTGCCTTTATATTTCTGGGGAAGAATCTGTGGATCAAGTTCGCTTACGTGCTTTGCGTTTAAAAGCAGATAATTCCCCCGTACAACTTGCTTCTGCAACGAATATTCGGGATGTTATTGCTACATTGGAAGCAGGGCCTACCCCAGATATTTTGGTGATTGATTCTATTCAAACCATGTATTCAGATATGCTAGATTCTGCCCCAGGAACCGTAGGCCAAGTTAGGGCTGTCGCTGGGGAACTCATCCAACAAGCTAAAACTAAAAATTTCGTTTTGTTCTTGGTCGGACATGTGACCAAAGAAGGGATGCTGGCTGGCCCAAGAGTTCTAGAACATATGGTAGATACTGTCCTTTATTTTGAAGGAGACCGAGGACATCATTTTAGAATTTTACGCTCTGTTAAAAACAGGTTTGGTGCCACCGATGAAATCGGGGTTTTTGAAATGACAGAAGAAGGATTGCAAGAAGTTCCCAATCCGTCTGCTTTATTTTTGGCCGAACGCCACGGAAATGTGTCAGGGTCTTGTGTTTTTGCTGGGGTGGAAGGGTCTAGGCCACTACTTGTAGAAATTCAAGCCCTTATTGCCCCATCCGGGGGGGTTCCCCGGCGGACTGTCGTTGGGGGAGATACCACACGTCTTTTAATGATTTTAGCCGTTTTAGAAGCCCGTTTTGGGGTGTCATTCAGTAATAAAGATGTGTTTTTAAACATTGCAGGGGGATTAAAAATCACAGAGCCCGCTTGCGATTTAGCCATTGCGATGGCTCTTCTTTCCGCTTATCGCCAAAAACCCATTCCGGCCGATATGATTATTTTTGGAGAAATAGGTTTAAGTGCGGAAATTCGGGCTGTTCCCCAAAGTGAATTACGGCTTAAAGAAGCCGAAAAACTAGGTTTTACCAAGGCCTTTATTCCCGTTAATCGGCAAAAAAAGGATATCAGAACATCCTTAAAAACTTATCCTATTGGCCACTTACAATCCGTCTTAGATTTTTTTGCGCATTAAACTTGACGCACATATAAAGGTATGCTAGAGTGTCCTTGTTGTTTTTAATAAGGAGATTCAATATGAAACGTTTACTTTTTGGGGCGGTTTTAGGGTGCTTAGCCTGTCATCCCGCCTTTGCACATGACAGCACAGGTTGCGGCTTAGGGTCAATGGCTTGGCGTGGTCAATCTGGGGCGATTCCTCAGATCTTAGCGGTCACAACAAACGGCTTTTTTGGAACCCAGACCTTTGGGATTTCTTCAGGAACTTCCGGGTGCGATCCTAATGGGACTATTACTGGTGGTACCCGCAAAATGTTAGCCCAATTTATTGATAATAACTTGGAACAATATGCTTTTGATGCCGCTCGTGGTCAAGGAGAAACCTTAACGACAATCGCTGGGATTTTAGGGGTTTCTGAAGAAACTGTTGCGACGGCTTCTAAAGAAAATTTTGGTAAAATTTTCTCATCAGAAAACGTTGAATCTACTCAAGTGACTTTGGCGTTATTAGATGCCTTACACTTGGCGTAAAAAAAGCATTTTTTTTAAAGCCATCTTTTATGTAAAGGTGGCTTTTTTTGTCTGTTTTAGTGGGGGGGCTTGGGCTCATCCTTTTGCCGAATCTCCTAACTGGCAGGCCATTGTTCACTATCAATTTCATTTATCTGGAATAAAAAGTTCCCTGGATTCCCCTTCTTTTTTCCTAGCGCCCGATGGGAAAACGAATCCACAAACAGAATTGCAAGCCACCTTAGACCTATTTCATTCCCAAGATGCTAAACGTTGTTTGTTCCCTGCCCGTTATCGGCTTTTAAAACAAGCTGGTTTTTCTTTACCCCCCTTTCCTAGATGTCCCGATTTTGAACAATTTAAAAAAGATTTGAACTATCAAAAGCTTACCTTGCTTTATACGGATGCGTACATGAATAACCCCGCTTCCCTTTTTGGACATACACTGCTACGTATAGACATTCCCCCAGAAAAGAAAACCCAACTCATGGCGCATGGGGCGAATTATGGAGCCTTTATTCCCCCAGATACAAACGGGATGCTCTTTGCTATTTTGGGATTAACTGGGGGATACTACGGGGGATTTACGGTCAAACCTTATTACGATATTATCCGAACGTATAATAACATTGAAAATCGGGATATTTGGGAATTTCAACTTTCTTTAACCCCCGAAGAAATGGATTTATTTGTGGAACATTTATGGGAAATAGGACATACCCAAACAAAATACTATTTCTTTTCAAAAAATTGTTCTTATCTGCTGATGGAAGTTTTTGATGCCGTTCGTCCAAGTCTAAAATTGGCCCAACAATTTCCGGCTCAAACAATCCCATTAGATACTGTCAAAGCCGTGTCTAACGCCAATCTTATTCAAGAAACAACTTATCGCCCCTCTCGTCAAAAACGATTACAACATTATTTTGAAGGACAATCTGCATTAGGCAAGAAACGTCTTTTGGATTTTGCAGAAACTTATCAAATTAACGAAGAGGGACTGAATGCCGAAGAACGTGCTTTGCTTTTACAAACGGCCTATGAATATTTACAATATCAATGGGAAGCCCAACGTATTCCCTTGACTGTTTTTAGAAAAGCATCTTTTGATGTTTTACGCAGAAGAAGCGCTTTAGATGTTCAAGAAGTTTCTTCTAGCCCCATAACGCCTTCATCCCCCATTCAATCCCATCATGCAAAGCGTCTTGTTTTCCGTTTAGGATCTGTTCACAAAAAATCCTTTCAAAGCCTTCAATTTCGGCCAGCTTATCATGATTTAACCGATCCTGACGAGGGGCTTTTAAAAGGGGCAGAAATTAATTTTCTAAAAACAACCATCCGAAAATATACTCACAAAAATACGATACATCTTGAAAACTTAACCCTTGTAGGAATCACGTCCTTATCCCCCATTTCCCCTTTATTTCATCCCATTTCCTATACCGTCAATGCCCAGATTGGGCGTCTTTATAATCCTAAAAAGAAAACAGAAAATACAGCTTTTCAATTCCAAGGGGGAACTGGAGGAACTTACGCTTTTTCAAAGAAATTTTGGGTGTTCTTTTTCTTAAAGGGTATCGGTAGTTATGGCGGTGCTTTCCCTTCTAATGGTTCTATCGGCTTTGGCCCCTATTTAGGATTATTGGGGGATTTTGGACACTTTAAAATTTTAGGAGAAGGAACAAAATTTTGGGGAACAACAGGGGCTGCGGAAACAATCTTTCGGGCAACCGCCGCCGTGAAATTACGCACCAATTTGGGATTAGAAGGAACTCTTAGTTCGCATACCCGTTTGCATCGGCATTGGACAGAAGCTTCCCTTGGGATACGCCTGTACTTTTAGGCAGATTGTTTTTTTTGTTTTTCCCCTTATATTTCCCGTATGATTACTTCCCTTGCCATCATAGGGGCTTTATCAGGTATGGGAAAGAATTTACTTTCCTTACTTTACGATACCCCTTTAAAAACTTATAAAATTTATGCGTTGGATGCAAAACAATTTGTTGGAGAAAACGTTCCCTTTGGGGACACAACACTGCCCATTACAGATATTAGTACTTTCCCTTTTCAAGATTGTTTAAGTTTTGTTTGTACCGCTGATTTAATTCAACGCTATCAAGAAAAAGCCACTTTAAACGGAGGATATGTCATTGATTGTACAGGCGGCTGTCGGGCCACAAATGCCCCAGAAATTATTGGTCAACTTAATTTTTCTTCCATTCAAGAAAAAGGGTTAAACACTATTTGCATCCCCGAAAATACAACCTTTGTTTTGGCCCTTTTAGGTCATTTGATAAATTTAAAATTTGGCCTAAAATTGCTACAAGCTTCTTGTCTGTTAAGCGCCTTGGATACCCATGAAAATATGGCACAAAAATTACAATACCAAACACGGGCTTATTACACACAAACCCCTATTTTCACAAAGGATCCTATTCTTGCGTTTAACATTATTCCCGAACAAACCGATGATTTAAGTGTCATTACCCAAAAACAATTAAAAAGTTTTGGAATATCCGCCCAAATTGCAAGTACCTTTGTCCCTGTTTTAAACGGGGATAGCGCCCATATCCATTTGTGTTTAAAAAAAGAAACTTCTTTACCGATTTTAAAAAAATTTTTTCAAGAAAATGCCTTATTTTTGTATACAGATTCCTTATCGTTATTAGATATTTTGCAAACCAGCAAAATAGGCATTACCAAATTAAGACGTCATGATAAGAAAAATTTTTCCGGTTGGATTTTATGGGATAATTTGATGTTAGGACGCGCTAAAAATGCCCTAGATATCGCCCAAAAACTTCTTAAAGTGCCACTTTCTTCTGGCGAGATTGGATAGGAATCTTAACAAGCGTTTTTTCTTTAGGCGGCAAAAGCTGTATCATTAACAAACCGTTTTCCAAAATAACTTCTTTTACCTGCATTTGATCCATAATCAAAAATGATTTAATAAAAGAACGTGCCGCAATCCCTTGATGAATAAAAGCATGCGTTTCTTTATCGGATTTTTTCCCTTTGATAATCAATTTATTATCTTCAATTAAAACTTCCAATTCTTCTTGTGTATAACCAGCGACCGCTAAAGATAATAAAATGCCACCAGAAGGTAATTTCTCTAAATTATAGGGGGGAAATCCTTGCGCAGATTTTGTAATCTGCAGCAACATATCCTCAAATTCACTAAGTCCTAACATAAAAGGATTTTGTGTCTGCATAAGCCCCCTTTTACTGTAAGCGTACCCTAATCAAGCGCATATCTTCTTCCAATTCCTTATCCGAAGAAAGTAATCCTTCTATCGTTCGGACAGCATGTAAAATTGTCGTGTGATCCCGATCAAATTTTAAAGCAATTTCCGGTAAGGAAAGTGTCGTCATTGTTTTAGATAAATACATAGCTAACTGCCGGGGACGGGCAATCCGACGTTCCCGATGCACAGATTTTAAATCCATCAATTTCAAACCATAAAAATCGGCAACAACTTTTTGAATTTCTTCAACAGATACTTTGCGTTCATAGGTACCTAAAATGTCTTTTAAAACCATTTTTGTGGTTGCAAGATCTAATATTCCCCCCATCAATTCGGTATGGGCAATAAGACGCTTTAGGGCCCCTTCTAATTCCCGCACACTAGCCGTAATATGTTCCGCCAAGAAACAAATAACATCTTTAGGAACATCCGCATGCCATGCCCGTGCTTTTTCTTGCAAAATCCCTAAACGTAATTCATAAGATGTCGGATGAATATCAACCACAAGCCCATGCGCCAATCTAGTTTTTAACCGTTCGTCAATCCCTTGTAAATCTGCGGGGGAAGTATCTGCAGACAAGACAATTTGTTTGCCCTGAGAAACAAGCGCATTAAATGTATGGAAAAATTCTTCTTGGGAAGCATTCTTTCCACAAATAAATTGGACATCATCTATCATCAAAACATCTACGGAACGAAACATTTCTTGAAAATCGTACATCGTATGCGCCCGCAAAGCCTTCACATACTGATTTACAAATTGTTCCGCCGATAAATACAAAACCGTTTTATCCGGATATAATTCCCGTGTCCGCCAAGCAATTGCTTGCATCAAATGTGTTTTTCCAAGCCCCGGAGCGCTGTGAAAATACAACGGATTAAAAGAAACCCTGTCATCTTCGGCAATACGTTTAGCCGCCGCATAAGCAAATTCATTAGGTTTCCCCACAACAAAAGAATCAAAGGTACAATTTTCATCCAAATTCGCCGTATATAAAGTGGGAAAATAGGATTCTTCTTTTTCTTTCACAAGAGGAATTTCTTGTTGAGGTGCCACCGATAAATTGGAAATTACCGGCATTGGTTTATTCAAACGTAATTCCACTTTTTCAACGGTTGGATCACAGGTTTGCCACTCTTTTAATAACGTTTCCCCATAATTTTGACGAATTAATTCTTGAATACACGGGGATGGTGCCAATAACGCAACCGTATTATCTGCCCGTTCTTGAGGAACAAGTTTACTAATCCAACGCATAGCAAAACGATCTGATAGCTGTTTTTCAAGCCCCGAACAAACCTTTTGCCATTGCCCTTGCAAATCTTGTGGTTCCAAAATGTTGGCTGTTTCCGTCGTTTCTAGCATTGTTAAAACCCTCCTCATGAATTTGATAAGGGTAGATTAGAATAAAAAAATCAAAAAAGCTATTAACTTTTTATTAATTTTTTAAAATATTCTTATTGACCTATATCTGGGGGTAAAACAACTATATGTTGTATTTTTTATTTCAATAAAGGTTTTAAGTACTTCCCCGTCCAACTTTGGGCACATTTTGCCACCTGTTCCGGGGTACCGGTCGCAATAATTTGTCCCCCACCTTGTCCCCCTTCAGGGCCTAAATCTATTAAATAATCCGCACTTTTAATCACATCTAAATTATGTTCTATAACCACCACAGTATTACCTTGATTGACCAAAGCTTGCAAAACTTCCAATAATTTTTGCACATCTGCAAAATGAAGCCCTGTGGTCGGTTCATCTAAAATATAAAGTGTTTTTCCCGTGCTACGCCGGGAAAGTTCTTTAGCCAACTTTATCCGTTGCGCTTCCCCGCCAGAGAGCGTCACCGCCGATTGACCAAGCGTAATATACCCTAATCCCACTTGTTTTAATAAATTACATTTTTCTAAAACAGGACGATGATTTTGGAAAAATTCATAAGCTTCATCCACCGTCATATTTAAAACATCTGCAATGGATTTATCCTTATACTTAATTTCCAATGTTTCCCTGTTATATCGTTGTCCTTTACAAACATCACAAGGCACATACATATCCGGTAAGAAATTCATTTCTATCTTTAACACACCATCCCCAGAACATGCTTCACAGCGTCCCCCTTTGACATTAAAGGAAAAGCGCCCCGCTTTATACCCCCGTTCCTTAGCTTCTGGCAACAGGGCAAACCATTCCCGAATTGGGGAAAACATCCCTGTATATGTAGCTGGATTAGACCGAGGGGTTCTGCCAATTGGGGATTGATCTATGTTAATGATTTTATCAATATATCCCGTTCCACGAATATGCTTATAAGGGCCCACTTGTTCCTTGGATTTATTCAAAACTTGATTCAATGCTTTATAAAGGGTTTCTATTATCAAAGAAGATTTTCCAGATCCCGATACCCCTGTCACACAACAAAATGTCCCTAGGGGAATATCTACCGAAACATTTTTTAAATTATGGGTTGTAACCCCTTCTAGGGTTAACATTTTTCCATTACCCTTCCGACGCTTGGCGGGCACAATAATTTTTTTGGCCCCAGATAAATACTGACCCGTTAAAGATAAAGGATTATTAATGACTTCTTCTGGGGTTCCGTGTGCCACAACATACCCCCCATGACGGCCTGCTTCCGGACCAATATCAACCAAATAATCCGCCGTTCGCATAGCATCTTCGTCATGTTCTACAACAATCACGCTGTTTCCTAAATCCCGAAGGTGTTTTAACGTATTGAGTAATTTTTCATTATCCCGTTGATGCAACCCGATAGACGGTTCATCCAAAACGTACATAACCCCTGTTAAGCCAGAGCCAATTTGACTTGCAAGACGAATACGTTGAGCTTCCCCACCTGAAAGTGTTCCACTTAAACGGTTCAATTCCAGATATCCCAAGCCAACATCTTTTAAAAATCCCAAACGATTCACAATTTCTTTCAAAATCCGTTCAGCAATTTCACGCCGCTGCCCCGTTAATTTTTCTGGCAAATTTAAAAACCACTCGTATGCATCTTGTATCGGCATTTCCGTGGCTTCAGAAATATTTTTTCCATCAATTTTAACACTTAATGCTTCTGGTTTTAAACGCGCCCCATGGCACACTTCACAATCTGAAGTTAATTGATATTTTTCTATTTCAGAACGCATCCAATCCGATTCGGTTTCATTATAGCGCCGTTCCATATTCGGGATGACCCCTTCAAAGGTACGATGCCCTTTGTGATACCCGTAAAGAACGGCGTGTTGCATTTCTTCAGGAAGCTTATACCACGGCGTGTTCAAATCTAAATCCGCAATACGTGTTAAGGACCGCAAGGCCGCATCATACCACGAAAACATTTCCCCATTGCCACTCCAAGGAGCGATCGCCCCTTCACGGATACTTTTACGATCATCGGGGATAACTAAATGCTCATCAATTGTTTTTTTCACCCCCAACCCCGCACATTCTGGGCAGGCCCCTTGAGGATTGTTAAAAGAAAATAAACGAGGTTCTAAATTCTCAACCGTAAACCCAGATACTGGACAGGCAAATTTTGAAGAAAAAATCATAAGTGGCTTTTTCTTGCCAGGTTCAAATAAATACGCAAGACCATCGGTCATACTTAACGCTTTTTCAAAAGAAGAGGCCAAACGCTCTTCTAATCCTTCTTTAATAACAAGCCGATCAATGACAATATAAACATCGTGTTTTTTGTTTTTATCTAAGGAAGGGGCTTCGTCTATATCATACAAATCCCCATCTATCATAACCCGTTGAAACCCTTGTTTATGCCACGTTTGAAGTTCTTTTTTATATTCCCCTTTTCTTGCCCGAATGACAGGTGCCACCAACAATAATTTTGTCCCCACCGAAAGCCCCATCGTCTTGTCCACCATTTGTGTAACTGTTTGGCTTTCAATAGGAAGCCCCGTTGCCGGTGAATATGGAATCCCCACCCTTGCCCATAACAAGCGCATATAATCATAAATTTCTGTAACGGTGCCCACCGTTGACCTTGGATTTTTACTGGTTGTTTTTTGTTCAATGGAAATCGCTGGGGATAACCCCTCTATTGCATCAACATCCGGTTTATCCATTAGATCTAGAAATTGTCTAGCATAGGCTGATAAACTCTCCACATACCGCCTTTGACCTTCTGCGTATAGCGTATCAAATGCTAATGAAGATTTTCCAGAACCAGAAACCCCCGTCATAACAACCAATTTATCCCGGGGGATATCTAAATCAATGTTTTTTAGATTATGTTCTCGGGCACCCCGAATTTTAATATGCTCTTGCATAAGACCTCCAAAGTAAAGGATATTATACCCCAAAAACCTAATTTTAGAAAGTGTTTTTTTCTAATACTTTTTGTAAAGGAATTGGTAAGTCCCACTCTGGCGATTGTGGTTGAACCGGCCGATAAATTTTATAAAAATCCGTTACATAAATTCCTGTTGGATTTTCTAGTGTTCTTTTGCCAAAATGAGTTCTGAGGTAAATCGTATAAAGATGCCGATTTATCGCGTGTTCTATTTTACATTTCAAACAATCTGGGGTATTATCCGAACATCTGTCACATAAGGGATTAAAAGGGTCCGGAACAGGCAAATCAATAACTTCCACAGTTGCTTTCCACAAATTACCCCGAACATAAGATAGATCATAAATATGAACTTCTTGGATATACTCTTGATTTCGGGAATTTTGCATAGATCGATTTGATTCTCTTTGAAAAGCAGAACGAACCCGTTCCCCAGAGTATGTATGCACAAACCCTTTTTTCCCCCATAACCGCTGAGCTTCATCATTATCCCAAGGCAAGGTAAACCGTTCGGCTAAATAGCGCAAGAGTAAATCCTCTACCAATAACTGGACGGCTGAAACCTGTTCCACATTATAGGGCATTGTTTTAATGGATTTATTAACTTTATCTTGGATCAGAAAGTAAGACCGTTGCGGAGATGCCACAACCAAATCTAAATGATTTAAACAATAAAAAATAAAACCAGCCACCACTAAAGAAAGCATGTTTAACATGATCGTGGTAATTGCTAATGCCCGCGACGTCTTCAAAAAACGCCGTTCTGGAAGGGCACCAGTTTGAACGGCTTCGGGATAAACCCCTAAAATATCTGTTTTGATTGGTTTATTTTTTTCTTGTGTTTGCACGCCTTTCCCCTTTTAGGGACAGGATAAATCTTTTTTTGAAAAAGACAAGTGTTATTTAAAACAATGCTTGAAGAAACCTAACAAATATGGTATTTTTGAAATGGAGGATTTTATGATTTCTATTGTGATTCCCGCTTTTAATGAAGAAAAGGCCTTACCCCATACAATAAGTGCCATTCAAGACGCCCTTAAAAAAGAATCTTACGAAATTATTGTCGTCAATGATGGATCTGTAGATCAGACAGCCCCCATTTTAGAAAAATTACATAAACAAGATGCACGGATTCATTTTATCACTCTTTCTCGTAATTTTGGGCATCAAGCGGCGTTATTGGCCGGATTGGAAGCTGCCACAGGGGACGCCGTTATTTCTATTGATGCCGATATGGAACAACCCCCTGCCCTCATTCCAAAAATGATACAAGCTTGGCAAGAAGGGGCTGATATCGTTTACTGTATTCATCAAGAAGCCGCCCATGAAGGGTGGTTTAAAAAAACAACTTCACGGTTATTTTACAAAATATTTAATGCCTTATCTGGGATTCACTTGCAACAAGCATGCGATTTTCGTCTTATGGATAGAAAAGTTGTGGATGTTATTAAACAAGCCCCTGAACGGGCATTGTTTTTGCGGGGGCTTGTCGTTTGGACAGGATTTAAAACAAAAACCTTAACTTATGTGCGGGGGAAACGTATTGCCGGCAGCACCCATTATACCCTAAAAAAAATGATTAACTTGGCGTTAAACGGATTACTCTCTTTCAGTACCCGTCCATTACATTTGATTGTTTTATTGGGGCTTTTCGTTGCTATGATTGGGGTTTTCTTATTGGGATGGATTTTTTATCTTAAACTGTTTACTCATCAAACCATAACAGGGTGGAGTTCTTTAATGGCTGTGATTTTATGCTTAGGGGGGGCACAACTTTTGGTATTAGGGATTATTGGGGAATACATTGGGATTTTAGTACAAGAAGTCAAACGACGCCCTAGATACCTTATTCAATCGTCCTCCCTGCACAAAAAAACAAAGGATTCTAATGCTTAATTCCTTACGCAAACATATTGTGTTTTACGGGCTTAGAAATGCCGGAAAATCAAGTCTTGTTAATGCTATCGCGGGGCAAGATGTTGCCCTTGTGTCCCCCATTAAAGGCACCACCACAGATCCGGTACAAAAAAGTATGGAAATTTTGCCCCTTGGCCCCGTTGTTTTGATTGATACCCCAGGAATTGATGATACAGGGGATTTAGGGTCTTTACGGGTTGATCGGGCAGAAAAAACCATAGATAAAACAGATTTAGCCGTTCTTGTTCTGGAAGGGGATAATTCCCTTTCCCCGTTAGAACAAAAACTGTGTAAGAAATTACAGGAACGCAATATCCCTTTCCTGGTTGTGCATAACAAGGCCGATACCCTTACAACTTTTTCCGATAATACCTTTTACGTTAGCGCGCAAACTGGGCAAGGGATTACGGAATTAAAAGAAAAAATCGCTCATCTGTTAGCTCAAGGGCCTTCTAAAAAAATTCTAACAGATTTAATTGAACCCCGTGATATTGTCATCTTGGTCACCCCCATAGATGAATCTGCCCCCAAAAATAGGTTAATTCTCCCCCAACAAATGGTTCTTAGGGAAGTTTTAGATACGCATGCTATTCCTATTCTTGTCCAACCCGAAGAATTACTTACTCTGCCCAACAATGTCTTAAAATCAGCAAAGCTTGTTATTACAGATTCTCAGGCCTTTCAAAAAGTAAATAAACTTTTACCGCAGGAAATACCCTTAACCTCTTTTTCCATTTTAATGGCAAGATTTAAAGGAACATTAAACCCTTATTTAGCTGGGTGTTCCCATTTAGATCAATTAAAAGATAATGACACCATCTTAATTGCCGAAGGATGTACGCATCACAGGCAATGTCAAGATATTGGGACGGTCAAGCTGCCAAAATGGATTCAAGATTATACAAAGAAAGCTCTTCATTTTGAATTTTGTTCTGGGAATGATTTTCCAAAGGATTTAAGCCCTTATGCGTTGGTTGTGCATTGTGGGGGATGTATGCTGACTGAACAAGAAATGACATCCCGTGCCTTGCATTGTGCTAACAAGGAAATTCCCCTAACCAATTATGGAATGCTTATTGCCAAAATCCATGGAATTCTGCCCAGAGTTTTAGAACCACTTGGTCTTTAAGGGGCCGTTTTTTGATGTCCCCCATAACCGGTCCCAATTGTACGTCCTATGGATTCAATCTTAAACCCAATACATGTTTTACAAACTTCTGGGGAATCGTTTAGACAGATTTTCCCAGGATAGAGGGTGTATAATTTCCGATATTTTTGTTCGGTCATATTTGGCATGACAACATTTGCCCCCGCCTTTAATGCCAATATCCGCCCCATGGGACGCAACGTTTCCATAGCCGTTGTTGCGGGGATATTAATATCTTGCATGATTAGTCGCATCAGCGCCATTGTCCTTAACGATAAATCAAAGTTATCCTTGGCGCTGTCTTTAAGGGGGGTATCTGGATGGGGGATAAAAGGCCCAATCCCCGCCATATCTACCCCTATTTCCTTTAAATAAAGTAAATCATTTGCAATAGATTCTATCGTTTGCCCCGGCAACCCCACCATAATACCAGATCCAAGCTCGTACCCCAATTCTTTAATCATCATCAAACATTCGTGACGATGATCCCAACTCATGCCGGGGTCTAATTTATGATAAAGTTCTTTATCCGTTGTTTCAATGCGCATTAAGTACCTATCCGCCCCAGCTTCTTTCCAGGCCTTATATTCTTCATAGGTGCGTTCCCCAACGCTCAACGTAATGGCCACATCCATTTTTTTAATTGTTTCTATCACGCGGGAAAAATTATCCTTTTGATAAAAAATATCTTCACCAGATTGCAAAACAATTGTTTTAAATCCTAAACGAACCGCCAATTTTGCTTGTTCAATAATTTCTTCTTCGGTTAACCGATAGCGCGCAATATTTTGATTATCCCGCCGAATACCACAATACAAACAATTATTTCGGCACCGATTAGAAAATTCTATCAACCCCCGCAAATGCACCGCATCCCCAACATACTGGTGGCGCACCGCATCAGCGCGTTTAAATAAATCTTGTTGATTATCCTGGTCAGATAACAACTTGATCAGTTGTTCTTTTGTAAACATAGCATTCCTTTATTGCCATTTAATAATACTCTTTTTTCCCCATTATGTCAATTTATTATAGGGTTTGCCCCGTTTTCCCTTTTTAAAAGTCCTTGACAAAGAAATTTTATGTGCTATACTTTTAAGCTATGGTGAGGGCGATTAGCTCAGTTGGTAGAGCAGCTGACTCTTAATCAGCGGGCCCAGAGTTCGAGTCTCTGATCGCCCACCATTTTATACAGCCACCGAATCAATGGTGGCGTTTTTGTTTTTTTCCATGCACTTAAACAGGTCCATACTGACTTTTATACGAATTATTTTACGATGCTTAATTCATCATCCTTATCGCCCACATAAATAACGACAATTTCGGCATCCTCTGTTCCCGTACTTTCACCATAGTGCCAAATGTCAACCAATTCTACAATCGGATCACCTGGCTTTAAAACCAACACATCACCTTTTTCAGAACGCACCGTTAATTCGCCCTTGGTCAAATATCCGATATTCAAAATAGGATGCTTGTGCATAGAGAGTTTCTCACCGGCCGGAATAGTAATCCTGAGCATTGTGACTTTTGGATTTTTAATGTTGAGTGGTTTAATCGGCTGTCCGTTCCAATGAGAATCTGTTTGAATAACCGTTTCAGAGGTCGCCGCATATCCACAAAATGGAACAAAAGCTAAAGAAACCAAAAGACAAAAATATTTTTTCATGATAATCCCCTTCGTTTTGTGAATATGAATATATCTTATTATGTGAAAGCTAAAATAAAAGTCAATCTGTTCTTTAAAGTTCCCTTTTTTCACCCCCCTTGACAACCATGCAAATTTATGCTATTCTTTAGTTAACCTTGCAAGGGTGCAGGGTGATGTGGATTTATGCCAACTTGTCCCACTATAGCGGACTAAACAGGAGGATTCTTATGCGTTATACAGCAGAGGCCGTTTCTTTAGGCCACCCGGATAAAACAGCCGATTATATTTCAAGTTTTATTTTAGATAGATTAATTGAACAAGATCCCTATATCAAATACGCCGTAGAGGTTATGGTCAAAGATAACACCGTTATCTTAGGGGGGGAAGTTAGTTTCCCGATTGAAACGCTTCCTATTCAAGATTATGTGAAACAAGCTTTGCGGGCGATTGGTTATGATGAACGGTATGCCGGCATCTGGGGAAAACATGCCCTTGATATCACAAAGGTCAGAGTAATCAACCTCATCGGTTCACAATCCCAAGAAATTCATCAAGGGGTCCAGCAAAATGGATGGGGGGATCAAGGGGTTTTTGTGGGGTATGCTTGCCACGGGGAAGGATTTTTAAACCCAGAACTTTATTTGGCTAAAAAACTTAACCGCGCCCTTTATGACAAAGCCCGGCACAGTGATAATTTAGGCCTTGATATAAAAACACAAATTACATTGGCCCCCGATGGACACATTGAACAAGCTATTGTTGCCATTCCTATGTTAACCCCGAAGGATTTAACGGACTTTATTGTAGAAATCTTAGGGCAAAAACCGGATAAACTGATTGTTAACGGAACAGGGGCCTATACAACCCATTCGTCTATTGCCGATTGTGGGATAACGGGGCGGAAATTAGCATGCGATTTCTATTCTACCGCTTGTCCTATCGGGGGGGGAAGTCCGTGGACAAAAGATCCAAGTAAGGCCGATTTAACCCTAAATCTTTACGCTAGAAAATTAGCGTTGGATTATTTAAAGGATAATGATGCCTGCTTTGTGTACTTATCGTCTTGTATCGGACGGGCAGAACTCCCCAGTGCCGTTATCACGACCATCAAAGGCACAGAAAAACATTCCATGGACCTGGATATCCATAAAAAACCAACGGAAATTATAGAAGAATTGGGCCTAAGAAACCCCATCTTCGCGGATTTATGTTGGAATGGAATTCCGGCCTTTGGGATCAAAAACGCCTAAACTATTTTAAACGATTTTTTGCCTGCGTTAGCGCCATTTCCACAGCTTCTTCTGGGGTTGTCGCCTTTAAAAAGCGCAGGCGTTTTCTATCATCTAAAAAGGTATCGGCTAATTTATCGGCCCATCCTCCAAGACCTGCTAAACAAACAACCGGGATGTTAGCTTGATAAGCAATTGCCATTTCCGTTAACGTGCCAGAGCCCCCACTTAAAGCGATAACCGCATCACAGGATAAGACAAGGGTAAATTCACGACCTCCCCCCCGTTCCAAACCACAAGGGATCAGTACCGTCGGGGCATCTTCCCCCCAAATATCCTTATCTTTTCCATAGGTAACGCCTACCGAAATTCCCCCTGCTTTATTGGCCGCCCGACAAGCGCATGTTGACAGAGAATCGCTATCTTTTTCGGCCCCAAAAACCAAAATAGCCCCATGTTCAGCAACAAGTGTCCCAACGCGTTCTGCCATTTCTTCGGCTGTTTTAGAATAGTTTAAATCTGCCGCCGATCCCATAATCCCAATTTGAAGTTTTTTCATTTTTTGCCTTTCCTATTTTTAAGAATAAATCATATTGTTTTTTAGATTTTTATTTTTTAACCGATTCTGGGCCCGTTGTAAAGCAACTACCACCGGTTCTGTGGGTTTTGTTCCATAAATTCTTTCAGGAAGTTCAGCAACCCGTAGCCTTCTGCCCGATAAATTTTCCATTTCTAGGTACAATCTTAAAGAACGTTTTAAACAAGATAGTGAAAAATCCACCGCCGTTTTTTCAGGAATAGACGCCCTAGCCACAGGATCCCCAAAAGGAAGAAAATACGGGGCTTTCATAATTTTACCCTTTTTCCGAATCATAACCCCAGAATGCGGAATACCAAAATAAAAATCCCGTTCACACACTTGATCGGTACATTCTTTAATGGGGGAAACACGTTCAATCGTTATACCCGCTTTTTTGAGTTTTTCTTCCCCCTGTTCCAGAACCATCCCCGCTATACATTTTTTTACTTTGATTCCATTTTGTTTCAAAAGTTCCACTATTTTTAAAACTCCATCCCCACTAAAAATAACATCATCTATTAAAATAACTTCTGGGGATTTTCCCAATTTTTCCTTAATTTTCTGACTGATTTTAGCAATTTGTTGGTCTAAGGGATATGCGTTTTCCCCTTTTAAAACAGATCTAGGAACTTGGATAGGGGCTTTATATGGCTTATCCAAATCATATAAACGGGTCGTGTCCAAAAACATCCCTCTTTCCTGTAAAATTTCTGGAGCAAGATAAATACAGTCCAAAGAAACAATGAATTCCCCAGATTTTTGAACACAATCCCTTAATCCCCCTTGTAAATCGGCTTCGGGAACTAAAATAACTTCCGAAGTATCGGATAATCTTTCTAAATCCCGCTTAAAATCTTTTCTTAAATCAGTAATAGTACCTTCATCGGGGATTTCTATTCCCTTTTTTTTGTAATAATCGCTTAACCAACCCGCCCCGTTTAAAATTAGGGCAATATCTTCTGATATAATATACGGTTTCATTTTATACACCTTCAAAAAAATATATTTTCAAGGATTCTAATATCCTTAACTAAATGACAAATACGCTATGAAAAAATGATATAGAAAAACAGCACCCTTACGGGTGATGATGAAGATGGATAAATAAAAACGTATCTTCTAAGCTTTTCATGAGAGTAAGTGTACGCGATTTTTGTAAAAAAGTCAATACTCTTAAAAAAAATCACCTTGTAAAGTCAAAACAACTTTGCTTTTTACTAATAAATAATTTTATTGCAATTTATTTTTTTATGTGTATAATATTTGTCAACATATTTTGATAAATAGTAATTAAAGGAAAATAATTATGACAGAAAACACTCATGAATCTTCTTCAAAGAAGAATGTATCTCCTTTGGAAAAGAATATGCAAAAAGTAATCATTTCATTTCTTGTTCTTTATGCCGTTGTCGCCCCTGTAAAAATGGGTTACGATTTGCATCAAGCACATAAAAATGATCTGCCAGAGGTGATGACTTCAGAACAATTAGCCGTTATTATGACGGGGACAGAAAATAGACCTCAGACCTTTGAGTATAATTACGATCATCAAGAAACACGGGCTTATGACAGAAATAACCAACTTGTTTACAGAAGTAAAACTTTTGATGACAGAACGGAACAATATATTGTCGTAGATGGGCATACCACTATTACCAATAGATTTTTTAAAGATCAACAACGTCATACGGCACAAGAAACATCTATTACTATTGACGGGAAGCCAGCTTTAATCCTATCTTGGGGAAAGGAAGGAAAACCATCTGGGCGTCTGTTTTTCCTTTCTAATCATCCCTTGGGGGAAACCTGTCTTACAGGATTAAGTGATTCTTTCACACGACCACACCCCCTACCTGATCCTTTTATAACTGTTCCAGAATCAAGGGCTCAAGAACCTGTTTCTGTAACGGTTCCTGGGAAAATGATGAGTCGCCCCTTAATTATGGGAATTCAATAAAATTGATTAAAAAAAAGAGCCTGTTTAACAGGCTTTTTTTATAAAAATCTTGACTTTTAAAGGATTTTGCCTACCCTTTGTTTTAAAGGAGTTAAGGGATGTCTATTCGGTTATTACCCCAAAATTTAGTCAATCAAATCGCCGCCGGCGAAGTGGTAGAGCGACCAGCTTCGGTATTAAAAGAATTAATTGAAAATGCCCTAGATGCCGGGGCAACCACTATTGATGTCAGCGCCCTTGAAGGGGGAAAAGCTTATTTATCCGTTTCCGATAATGGGGGGGGAATTTCTAAAGAAGATTTACCCCTTGCCTTTCAACGCCATGCCACCAGCAAATTAAACGATGATAACCTTTTTCATATCCATTCTTTCGGGTTTAGGGGGGAAGCGTTGGCTTCCATCGCTTCTATTGCTAGGGTCCGCCTTTGTTCCAAGGCAAAAGGGGAAGAAAATGCTTGGGAAATTTCTGTAAACGGTGGCGTATTTTCAGAAATAAAACCTTGTGCCAAAAAGGAAGGAACCTTAATAGAAGTCAAAGATTTATTTTTTGCCACCCCTGCCCGTCTTAAATTTTTAAAATCCACACAAACGGAATTGTTAGCGTTAAAAGAGGTTATTAGGCGTTTTGCCCTGGCGTATCCCACTGTTCATTTTACCTTTGAGCATGACCATAAATCTTTGTTGAACTATCCCCCACAACAAGATTCTATGCAACGGATCGTTTCTGTGTTTGGAAAAGAATTTCAAGAAAATCTTTGCCCCGTGGAAGCCACCAATGCCGATTTGACATTAAAAGGATTTATAGGATTACCTACCTTTAATCGCCCAACCACAAGTGAACAATATTTCTTTGTGAACAATCGTTTTGTTAAAGATAAAATTGTTTATGGGGCTTTACGAGAAGCCTATGCCGGTTTAATGGCTTCAGACCGGCACCCCGTTCTTATCTTGTTTTTAACCCTTCCTTCAGAGCAAGTGGATGTGAACGTACACCCCGCAAAAATAGAAGTACGTTTTGAAAATCCAAGTTCTATCCGTCATTTCATGTTCAGTGCTTTACAAGAGACTTTGTCCAGAAATACAAATAGATCTGCCCTTTTATTTGGATTAGAAAATACCGCTTCTCGTTCTTCAAATCTATCCCATACAACGCCCTATGTACCAGAAAAAACGGCCCAAGAAATTCGTAAAGGCCTTGTTTTCAAGCATCATTCGTTACCATCACAGATCACAACTACTTCATTACCTACCCCTAAAAAAGGACAACCCGTTTTGGTACCACAAGCTTACAGTGTACGCACACAAGAACCTGCCGCACAAGAAATTGATACTCTGCCCGATACAATACCTCCTTTGGGATTTGCAAAGGCACAAATTCACAAAACATACATCATTGCTCAGGCCGAAGACGGTCTTGTCATTGTAGATCAACATGCAGCAGATGAACGGCTAACTTATGAACGACTTCAAAAACAAGGAACAAAAACAACACAATTGTTATTAATTCCAGAAGTCATCACTCTTTCCGAAGAAAAAAGTGTCGCCATAACCCGTTTTTTACCCCAATTAGAAGAATTGGGCTTTAAAATAGAAAGCTATGGCGAAAACACTTTTATTGTTAGGGAAATTCCAGATATTTTAACGCACCTAAATACAGGGGCCTTGATTCAAGATTTAGCCGATACTTTGTGCACTTACGATGATACAGTCTTTTTAAAAGATAAAATCAAAGATATTTATGCTTTAATGGCGTGTCATTCTTCTGTTCGCGCTGGCAGAACATTGACCTTAGATGAAATGAATGCTTTACTTAGGAAAATGGAAGCTTGTTCTACATCGGCCCAATGCATTCATGGGCGTCCCACTTACATCAAATTAAGTTTTTCAGATATAGAAAAATTGTTTGGACGCAGAACCTAAAAAACATAAGTCAGCAATAATCCCAAACAAACACTTAATCCGTACATAATTCCACCAACTACGAATACATTTTTTCTGTTAGCTAGTGTTTTATACAGGACCAACATCCCCATCCCCGCATTACATAATGTTCCCGCAATCAGAGCCCCTAAACCGATAGATTGGGCTAAAAAAAGTTTTGTTAACAAAACAGAAGGGTAACAGCTTGGGATCAACCCTATGGCCGCTGTTGTAAAAACACTAAAAATCGGAAAATTTTGTAGTTTACTAAGGGTTATATCTGGGAAAATATATGCAAAAATCAGTTGTAATATAAAAGCACACCCAAATAAAAAGCAACTAATTTCAAAAGTGTGCCACCCTGCCGCCCAAACAATAGATTTTTTTGTATGACAGTGGCAATGTGTCCGATGACAAAAAGCCTCTATATCCAAAGGTTGTCTTCCTAAAGATGTTTTCTTTAAAAATATATCTAAAAAAATACCACAAATGGCCGCATATCCCCCCTTTAAAAATAATAAACCAACAATTAAAGAAACTGGGGCCCCTTCCGATAATAAAATAGGAACCATTTCATCTGATGTAGATAAAAAAATCGCAATCAAGGTACCTAAGGTAATAAGGCCTGTCGCATACAAATTCGCCCCAACAACAGAAAAACCACATTGAGGAACCATTCCTAAAAATGCCCCTAAAATAGGCGTCCCCATTTTCTTATTCGCAACTGCTTTTAAACTGTATTTCAACGTCCTATGTTCTATGTATTCCAATAGAAGATACGTTAAAAATAAATAAGGAACAAGCGTACATGTATCCCAAAAAGCATCTATAATTAAATCTATCATCATACTTTCCTATACAGTTGCTTCTACCCGGAAACCAGGAGCCAGTGGTGGCAACATTTCAACCGGTATTGACAACGGTTCAACAGATTGAACAGATGATAAAAAGGAACCCTTTTGACACAAAAGGCGCAAGGCCTCTAATTCTTCCTTTTTCCCATCTGCATAGAGTTCTACCCAGCCCCCTGTTCGGTTACGAACCCATCCTGTTACAGAAGGAAAATCCGAAGCCTTTCTTTCCACCCAAGCCCGAAAACCAACCCCTTGAACACGTCCTGTTATTTTCAGATGTAAGACCATTTTATCTCCTGCTTTTAAAAATGTTTAAAGCCATATTTTTCTAATGTCGTTTTCCACGCCGTAGGAATAGGGGCATCTATTTGAAAAAGAACACCATCTTCATCTGGAATTTGGATTGATTTAGCATGCAAGTGTAAAAAGTATTTGTCTTTCTTATCCCCATATTTTTTGTCCCCTAAAAGGGGGAAACCACTTGCTGCACAATGCACCCGAATTTGGTGTGTTCGGCCCGTTAAAGGACGCACTTCTAATAAACTAATTCCAGAAGATTTTTCTAAGACCTGATATTCTGTTTCTGCTGGGACCCCTTGGTCATCAGGAACCATCTTTTCTACCCCCCCCATTTTTTTCTTACTTAAAGGAAAAGAAATCGTTCCTTTTTTAACAGAAGGCACCCCTTTACAAAGCGCCCAATAAACTTTATGAATATTCCTGTCTTTAAAGGCCTGCGTCAAACGATGGGCAGCTTTGCGTGTACGTGCTAAGACACAAACCCCTGATGTTTCTTTATCTAATCGGTGTACAAGGCGGGGAGTTTCTGGATAGCCAAACCGAAGACTTTCTAGCATTTGATCTAAAGAGTAAGGTAATTTACTGCCCCCTTGAACCGCTAAGCCCGATGGTTTATTAATCACACAAACTTCTTTATCTTTGTATAAAATCAAACTTTTCAAAAATTCCCCCGAAACCCCAACTTTTTCTTTTCCCTGTTTTTCAGACATTGGAACCCATATACTCACTTTATCTTGAAATGCTAGATGGTAAGAAGTAGGTTGTTTCTGATTATTGACCAAAATATCCTTTTGCCGTATCATTTTTTGAAGATGCGCTTGCGTTAAAAAGGGATATTTAGCACGAACCCACCTATCCAAACGCATAGATTCTTCATCTTCAGAAATTACATATTCCTTCTTAGGCATTTTTTTCTTTCCTCAATCGTTCCCAATAGTCAAGACGTTTTTTAATTTCCCGTTCAAAACCCCGTTCTATGGGCGTATAAAAATGTGGCCTAGCCATACCATCGGGGAAATAATTTTGCCCTGAAAAACCATCTTTTGTTTCTGGGTCATATTGATAATCTTGCCCATATCCTAAATCTTTCATAAGCCGAGTTGGTGCATTTAAAATTGTTTTTGGTGGCATAAGCGATGCCGTTTCCTGCGCCATTTTTAAAACCTGCCCCCACGCTTTATACACAGAAATAGATTTTGGGGCCGTTGCAAGATACACGACCAACATCGCAATTGACAAATCCCCTTCGGGGGAACCAAGGCGTTTATAACTTTCCCATGTTGCAATCGCCAAAGAAAGTGCCTGTGGATCAGCAAGACCTATGTCTTCTGCTGCAAAGCGCGTCAGTCGTCTTAAAATATAAATTTTATCTTCCCCACCGGTAATCATGCGGGCTAACCAATATAACGCAGCATCTGGATCAGATCCCCGTAATGACTTATGTAATGCCGAAATTAAATTGTAGTGGGCTTCCTTATCTTTATCATAAACCGGCATTTTTTTTTGTAATAGATGGGCAAGCTTGTCCAAAGAAATAGGGCTGGGCAATGTACAATTAAAAACCGTTTCCATTAAATTTATAAAATAGCGCCCATCCCCATCTGCCATCCCTTGCAATAATTCATATCCTTGCTCGTCAATCGGTAATTTCTTCCCCATCAGTTTTTCGGCCCGCTGTCTTAATATATCTAAAGAGGCCTTTGTATGTGGATTTAACACAAAAACTTTACACCTAGATAAAAGAGCGCTGTTTAATTCAAACGAAGGATTTTCTGTTGTGGCCCCAATCAAAATAACACTGCCATCTTCAACGTAAGGTAAAAAGACATCCTGTTGTGCCCTAGAAAAACGATGAATTTCATCAATAAACAATAATGTCCCTTGCCCTAAATGACGCCTATTTTGGGCTTCTGAAAACACCTTCCGAATATCCGCTACCCCAGAAGCGGTTGCTGATAATTGTTCAAAAAATAACCCCAATTCTTGTGCCAAAAGTGTTGCAATGGTTGTCTTACCACAACCGGCTGGCCCCCATAAAATACAAGATTGAGGTTTTTTTGTTTGAACCATTTGTTCTAAAGGGGCCCCCGCTGAAAGTAAATGCTCTTGCCCAACAACCTCTGAAAGATGATGGGGACGTAATCTAGCCGCAAGTGGCGTATAAACTGTTTGGTCAAACAAACCAGGCATCATTCATCCTCTGCCCCAGATGTATACACAGAAAATGCCTTGTCCAATACTTTTTCATTTACAGAAATTCCCATTTCTTTCCCATAGGAATCCATCAGTTGCGTCATAAAGTTTTCTGCATTTGCTTGTTTTAAAGCAGAGACAACCTCTTGGTAATCCCCCGCTTCTGGATCAGGCTTAACTGGATATTTTGCTTTGACAATACCCAAGATATTCCCCTCATCCGTTTGAATTAAAGCTATATCAGATAAATCTGATTTCTGTGCTAAAATTTTTCTTAAAACATCTGCATTTAAGCCCTTAGGTTCCGCCCGAGATACCCCTTGTAAGGTTTGTTTTTTGAAAGGTCCTGATAAAACGCCTTTAGTTTTTGTTTCTTGTAAAGCTTCGGCCCCTAGGCGTTCAGCCTGTCCCTTTTTCTTTTCGGATAACCATTTTTCTTTTAACTGATTCTGTACAGAAGAAAAATCTTGTTTATGCAAAGGATCAATTTTTTTAACTTGCACCACATATGCACTGTCTTGCCCTTCCAAAATAGGCGAAACTTCCCCTTCTTTTAAAGTAAAAAGCATAGAAACAATTTCTTGATTTTTAAGGGCGTTTGGCAACTCTTCATTTTCCAACGCAGCTGGCAAAATATTTTCGTATTTTTTGGGGGTCAAGTGAAATTCTTGCACAACCTCTTCAAAATTCTTCCCAGCCCCTAAGGCATCTTCTACTTGTCTAACCCGTTCTTGAACAAAAGGATAAACACGTTCCTTAATAAGGGCGGTTTTTAGTTCTTCTTTAGCCTTTTTTTCATCCGGTTCTTGCGCTTTTTTAACAGATTTCACAAGGAAAATTTGCCACCCTGCATCTGTTGTAATAATATCCGTCATTGTGCCTTGAGGTGTTGCAAAAACCGCTTCAGCAATCTCTGGCAACACCTGATCCGCCTGTATCCAACCAAAATTTGTAACGGAGGCCTCTTGACCATAAGACAAAGCTTTTTCTTCAAAGTTCTTAGCCGTTAATTCCCCTTTCTTTTTTTGGGCATCTTCCAAGGAACTAAAGCGAATCTGGGCAACTTCCCGTTTTTCTGGTGTTCCATAATCCCCTTTTCTTTCGGCATACAATTCATCCAATTCTTCTGGGGTAATGATAACTTCTTTTCCTAATGTAGCCGGGGATAGTTCCACCACTTCTAGTGTTCTTCTTTCAGGAACTGTAAATTCATCAGCATATGCTTCATAATAATCTTGTAATTCCTGTTGTGTTGGTGTTTGATTGATGACAATCGCATCTGGGTTAATCAACATATATTCAATGTCAAACTTATCATTTTGAAATTTATAAACCAAATCAGTCATTTGTTTGTCAGCATATGTTACCCCCGTCACAGAATCTTTAAGATGCTTCCACGCTAACTCTTGCTGGAGCTGTTTCAATAACTCACGTTCTGTTAATCCTGAACTATTCAAATAAATTTGCAAATAACGGGCATCAAAATGGCCTTGATCATCCATAAAAGCAGGATTTAATTCAATATAACGCGCCACAGCCTGTTCCGTTGCCGTCAATCCCATATCATCTAGGACCTGAGCCTGTAACGTATCTTGAATTTCTTTTTCTAAAACCGCCTGAAGAAGGCCCTGTTCCAACGCTTTCTTGTGGGAAAGATATTTGCCTTGGCGACTAATTTGTTCACGCTGTTTAGAAAAATCTTGCATAACTTGCTGTACAGGGATTTTTACTTTTCCTACTTTTAGGGCCGTATTGGAACTTAAATCCGTATTAACGAAACCACCCAATCCCCAAACCGCCATCATACTAATAGCTAAGGTTAAAAAGATAATTTTTGCAATCCAACTATTGCCTAGTTTATTAAAAAATGTAATCATGGTTGTCCTTTAAAAAAGTTTTTTTCTTTATACTGTATTTTAAGGCCTTTTGCAAGTTTTTCTTCTTCAGAAACTTTATGGAAAATAACTTGAAAAAAGAAAAAAAATATGCTATAAGCGTGACCATGTTTATCAGGAGGTTTTTTATGCGAAAAATAATGATTGCCGGAAACTGGAAAATGAACTTAACCAAAGCCGAAGGAATTGCCTTGGCTGAGGCCGTTAATTCTTATGCTTCTTCTTTCCCAAATGTAGAAATTTTGATGTGTCCCCCAATGTCCCTAGTGGGATTGATTGGCCAAAAAAATTTACCTGTAGCTTTAGGGGCGCAAGATATTGCCGAAACACCTAAATCCTTTGGGGCCTTTACGGGGGATGTATCGGCAGAGATGGTAAAAGATTTAGGCGCAACTTACACAATTTTGGGGCATTCTGAACGCCGGGCTATGCACCATGAAACAGATGCGATTGTTTCGCAAAAGGCCTCTAATGCACATCAAATAAGTTTAAAAACAATTATCTGTGTTGGTGAAACTTTGGAAGAACGGGAAGCAGGCAAAGCATTAGAGATTGTGACTAATCAAGTTAAAGGCAGTTTGCCCACCTCCTCAACCGCAGAAAACACCGTTATTGCTTATGAACCTGTTTGGGCTATTGGAACAGGAAAAATTCCAACTTTAGATGAAATTGCCGAAGTTCATCATGCTATCCGTGAAAAAGTCGCGGATTTATTTGGACAAGAAACGGCTCAAGGTATGCGGATTTTATATGGGGGGTCTGTTAAACCATCTAATGCTAAAGATATTTTGGCATTAGAAGACGTTGACGGGGCTCTGGTCGGGGGGGCTAGTTTAAAACCGGACGATTTCAAAGGTATTATTTCTGCGGTTTAAGGAGGGTTTATGTATTCTTTCATTTTAGCAATTCATGTGTTTTTAGCTTTGGGTATTACTTTACTTGTCCTTATGCAACGTAGTGAAGGGGGGGCCCTAGGGGGGCTTGGTGGAAATGCAAACGCCACCAATTTTTTAACAGGCCGCCAAGCGGGGGATTTCCTGTCTAAAGCGACGGGATATTTGTTCGTTGCTTTTATCGTAACCAGTTTAACGCTAGTTATTATTGCCAAAGCTCAATTAAAAGCCGAAAAACAAACAACGGGGCTTATTCCTGTTGCCACGCAACAAGCACCGGCAGCACCGGAACAACCCGCAATTCCAGAAACCCCTGAAGGAGAATAACATGCGCGTTCTTGTTGGTTCTTTAACTTTTGATAATGAGCTTCCTTTTGTTTTAATTGCAGGACCTTGTCAAATGGAAAGCCCTAGCCATGGGATGGAAATGGCTTCCGCCCTTAAAGAGCTAACAGATAAATTGCATATCCCTTTTGTTTTTAAGGCCTCTTTTGATAAAGCCAATAGAACATCTTTGTCCGGAAAACGGGGCATGGGATTAAGCGCTGGTTTACAAGCTTTTGCAGATATAAAAGAAAAACTTGGATGTTACACATTAACAGATATTCATGAAAAAGAACAATGTGCCCCAGCGGGGGAAATTGTGGATATTTTACAGATACCGGCTTTTTTATGTCGGCAAACAGATCTTTTATTGGCAGCCGGTCAAACAGGGAAACCTATTAACATTAAAAAAGGACAATTTTTAGCCCCATGGGATATGCGTCATGTTGTTCAAAAAATTGAAAGTACCGGAAATCATTCTTTACTATTAACCGAACGAGGAACATGTTTTGGTTATAATACATTAGTAGTGGATATGCGGGGACTTCCTATTATGAAGCAAACTGGCTATCCCGTTGTTTTTGATGCAACACATGCCGTCCAACAACCTGGTGGTCAAGGTGGATCTACTGGGGGACAACGGGAATTTGCCCCTGTTTTAGCGGAAGCCGCCATCACCACTGGTTTGGCCGGTATTTTTATTGAAACACATGCTGACCCAGACAATGCCCCTAGCGACGGTCCAAATATGATAAAGCTTTGTGATATGCCGATTGTTTTGGAACGTCTTAAGACATTAGATACAACGGTTAAAGCTTTACCTAAATTGCCATAGATTATTTTTTAAATTGGGCTTGATATAAAGAATAATAGGCTTGATGCCGCGCTAACAGATGTTCGTGGGTACCAGATTCTATAATCTTTCCTTGATTAATAACAATAATTTTATCGGCATTTTGGATTGTGGAAAGCCGATGTGCAATCACAAAAACTGTTCTATCTTGCATTAAATTATCAATAGCCTGTTGAACAATCGCTTCGGATTTATTATCTAGTGCCGATGTTGCTTCGTCTAAAATCACAATTGGGGCATTCTTTAAAAAGGCACGGGCTATCGCAACCCGTTGTTTTTGCCCCCCAGAAAGCAACGTCCCGCGTTCCCCGATAAAGGTATCTAGACCATCCTTTAGTTCAGAAATAAATTCATCTAAACAGGCATTTTTAACCGCCTCTTTAATTTCTTTTTCAGTCGCATCTAATTTGCCTAGCAGAATGTTTTCACGAATTGTTCCTGAAAACAAAAAGTTATCTTGAAAAACAACCGCTATTTGATCACGTAATGACTTTAATGTCACATCACGAATATCTGTTCCATCAATTGTAATTTTGCCAGAATCTATCTCATAAAATCTGGGTAATAAGTTTACAATAGTTGTTTTTCCGCCACCAGAATTCCCCACAAAGGCAACCGTTTCCCCTTTATTAACCTTAAAAGAAACGTGGTCTAAAACCATTACCCCCCGGGTATAAGAAAAAGTAACATTATCAAATTGAATATCATGTTTAATTTTAGATAATTCTTTGGCCCCCGGCGCATCTTTAATTTTAATCGGCATATCCAAGATTTTAAAAATACGTTCTACCGCCAAGAAAGATGTTTGAACGGAAGCAAAATTCTTTCCAATGTTTTTAACAGGCGTATAAAGCATTAGTAAGGAAACCATAAAAGCAACAAAATCCCCAGTTGTGATAATTTTGTTCCCAATTAAATAACTTCCATACCAAATTGTCCCCGCAATCCCCACAGATATAATAATATGCATCATCGGGGAAAGCCAAGCCGTTCGTTGGGTGTTTTTAATTCCTAATTTAAACAATTGACGCAAAATAGAAAAAAAATGTTTTTCTTGATAGGATTGAAGATTGTAAGAGGCGATTGTCATACTGCCCCCATATGTTTCGTGCATGGCCGTTAAAGCCGCCCCACCAGCGACAACCGAATGTGCCGCAATTTCTTTTATTTTTTTACGAATTTGTGTCAAAGGATAAAGGGCCGCCCCTAAAACAATAATAGCAATAATAGCTAATCGCCAAGAGGTATAACACAAAACACAAATCAACGATATGGAAGAAAAAACACGCGTTGTAAAAACTTTTAAATTATTAAGCAATCCTGAGCATGCTGTATTCGGATCTCCATCAAAACGTGCCACTATTTCACCAGATGAATGTGCATCTATGTAAGGAGCATCAAGGTACACAAGCTTTTTATAAAGCTTTTTCTTAACATCCATGGTAATAGAAGATCCCACCCATGTATTTAAATAAGCAGAACCATATTCCAAAAGACTTTGAATTAACGTAAAAACAATAATAAAAATTGGTATCGCATATAAGGGCATTCCATAAACGGTACGACTGCCCTGTTCCATAACAACTTCATCCATAAAGGGTTTTAAGGAAAATGCAATAACAGCATCTAATGAACCAATAGGAACTGTAATCAGCATTGCCGCCAACGCCCGTACCCAATAAGGGCGGACAAACGGCCACATCCGCTTGTAGTTAATAAAAAAATTGGATTGTGCTATTTTTTTAAACATGAGCCTCCGTCTTAAAGGGAACTTTACTCGTTTTCCCCAAAAAAATCAAGTATATCATAAAAAATTATTGATTTTTCTTCAAAACCCTGCAAGATATTTCCAAGGAGGGACCATGCCAGAAACAAAACGCCCC
>JBGUXS010000003.1:0-24397 GCA_045118155.1 Alphaproteobacteria bacterium
GACAGGGCGTTTTTAGGTAGTGTGTGTCCTTAAGATCCCTTGACGCGCCGTTCCTTTGGAACATCGGGAGGGATGACCTTTTCCCCAGAAAGATCGGACTATTTCTTTTTAGCATCCTTAATATCCGCGGTGCAATGCGGGCATTTGGTGGCCGCAATCGCAATTTCGGAACAACAATACGGACACTTTTTCGTGGTTGGCGCCGCGGCGGCTTCTTCCTTTTTCATCTTAGCATCCAATTTCGCTTGCAACGTATTCATGCCTTTAATCAGCAAGAACACCGCGAATGCCACGATGATAAAGCTAATAATCGTATTGAGGAATGCCCCAACTTGCAAGACCACGGCCCCGGCAGATGTGGCGGCACTTAAAGATTCATACGGGCCAGCTGTGACAGGACCGTCTTTTAACACAAAGAACAAATTCGCAAAGTCAATCTTCCCCAACAAAATCCCCAAAGGCGGCATCAAGATATCTTTCACCAGTGAATCCACGATCTTCCCGAAAGCGGCCCCGATAATGATACCAACGGCCATATCCATGACATTACCGCGCATGGCAAATTTTTTAAATTCAAGTAGCATATTTTTTAACATTTCTTAGTTCCTTTCATTATTTTATTAAAACAAATTATACAAATCTTTATAGCTGAGTGACACCCCGATCACGGTGTTTCTAGCCATTTTTCCCGCCCAACGCGATTCCCCTTGGCGCACCGACACATACGGTCCAAACGTCAGGTTGTTCGTTAAGTTCACATCCATCCGCGCAATGGCCTTAAAGTCATACTTTAAGTCTTCGGGGACATACGTGCTGTAAGATAAATACTTTCTGAAATACCCGTCGGTGGAAAATTGCACACCGTCGCGCAACGTGTATTCAAGGCGCCATCCTAATTCCGCACCGGTTTTGCTAACATGTTTAGAATAAGTCATATCGTATTCGTAAATCCCCGCCAGGTATAAATCCTTGATGATATCCCCGTTAAAGGCTTTCACCCCTGCTTTACCCCGCAAAATTTTCGTCCGTGGTGCATCTTGGTTATCCGTAAATTCGGTTTGATACCCCACACTTGCCATCGGCCCAAAATCAAGGCCTTTATACTTCCACATCTTGTGGGCATATTCCGATGTCAACAAAATTTGGTCGGCATTTTCACTGGTAGATTGCGGTTCGTCCACGGGTTTCAGCTTCGTTTTCCCATATTCCATAAACAAGGCATTCACCCATTCCAAATGCGGGTTATTGTATTCCAATGCCCCGTCAAAAATCCCTTTGACCACAGTTTGACTGTCCGCATTGAATTGCGACACAGGGGAATCTTGATACAGCCGAGCATTTTTCACATTCGTTGTGGCAAAATCAAACCCAAGGCGCCGTAAATTCGCCTTAAAAGTTGTGGGTTCGGGGGCCTCTTCAGCAAAGGCACCCACCGACCCAACCAGGGCCAATAAACATAAAATTTTTGTTATTTTCATACGTATCCTTTCAGTTTGTTTAAGGTGATTCTTATCTTATGCCAAATAATTTTCTTGTCAAGCACCCTACATATGTATTTTTTTATGGACAGAGACGGAAAAATGGGCTTAAATACGGGGCTATGTTAGGGAACAAATTGACGCCTACTCAAGAGTATACCTTTATCGCCACCTGTCGGTTGGTGGGGTATTTTTTGTTTCTAATCCTTGTGATGCAAGGGTTATACGTCGTCGCCGAACACTATGGGTACTTGACGTTTCGCGAAGGGGGCCCGGTAGAAAATGCACAACTTGTGTTGTTGACCCTTGGCACTTTTTTATTTGGAATCCAAAGTTTCTTCTTTAAAAAATATCGGGCGTTGTTGTTGGGATTAAGCAGTTTATGCGCCTTTGCGTTCTGCCGGGAACTGGATGCCTTTTGGGATAAGCGCTTGCCCGTTATCGGGTGGAAATTTGCTTTTTTATTCCCGCTAGCTGCGGGGGGATATGCCTTATCTCAATGGAAAGAATTTAAGAAAAACTTGATGTTGTTTCTATCTAGTCCGGCCTTTTACCTAATGGTGACGGCCATGATGATTATCGGCCCCGTCGCGCAATGCGTGGGACACAAGCCTATGATTAAAAACGCCGTTGGGGTGACCGTGGATTTATACACAAGCAAACAAAATATACGCGAATTGGAAGACGCTCACGTGGATATTTCCTTAAACATAGACATCCGTTCCATCCGCCGGTTGTTTGAAGAAAGCACCGAATTCATGGGCTATACGTTAATCATCCTGTCCGCGATAGAGTTGTTCTGTTTGTTGAGGAAGAAAAAATAACTCCCCCGTTTTGGTATGCCATTTTGGCATTTTACATTTTGTGTTTGCCCATCTTTTTCTTGCAATTTTGAAAGTTTGTGTCATAACATAACCATTCCTGAATTTCCGCCAAAAAGGGGCGTTTGAAAGGTCAAAATGGTCAAAAATAAATTCTTTTGGTTCGCCGTCATTTTGTTTTTAAACCTAAGTTTATTCACTTTTTTGGGGCATGAAAAATACCTGATTTTTGTGGACGAGGGATTTAGCTATGCCGATGCCAACGGGATGGATAAAATGATGCCCGATATTGCCAAGGACCAAGTGTGCCAATTCAATCCGCCTATTTTTCACAAACAATTTTCCGTGCAACCAAACAAAAGATTTAAATACAGGAAAATTCAACGCCATATCATGGATCATCCCCCGCTCTATTTCTTTTTGTTGCACACCGTCTGTTCTTTTTTCCCAAATGTGTTTAGCAAGTGGTTAGGGCTGGGGTTAAACTTTGTGATTTTTATTTTGGCGCAAGGGGCATTGTATGCGTTAAGTCGGGAATTTCTATCGCCGAAAAAAGCTTTTTTGCCGGTCATTTTCTACGGTTTTTCCGTTACCGCCATTTGCACGACCTTATATGTGCGTAATTATATGCTTTTCACCTTGCTTTGCCTTTTAGCTTGCCTGTTTGCGGTCAGGGTCTTGAAATCCATCCCCCCAAACGATAACCGTCCGTACCGAAACAATGTCCTTTATTTTTGTTTAGTGCTTTTTACCGGCACGCTGACACATTTTTACTTTTTGATAACCGCTTTTGCGTTATGTGCGGGGATTTGTTTGGCATTACTTTTCCGAAAAATGTATAAAAAGCTCTGCTTTTTTTCATTGGCTGCTTTGGGGTCAGTCGGGCTATGCCCCCTTTTGTTTTTTTGTGTCCGGGAACAGCTGTTTCACGGGGATAGAAGCTTTGGCGTTTCCCAAACATTGCAAGAAAATTTTTTGAATCATCACTTTACTTTATCGGCTTGGGATTATGTCATCCAACGGGATATTTTGGGAATCCCGGCCTTATATTCCGTGTCAGCATGGGGTTTTATATTGGCCTTGGGATTCCTGTTATACCGATACCAAAAACGGTTAAAAATAAACGCCCCCTTGGTGGTCTTATCGGCCACATTGATTTTTTCGGTGTTGGTTCTGTCGGCCGTTATCCCCTTTGATTTTGCTAATTTGCCCGACGCAACTAGGCGCTATTTCTTTCATTTAGGGCCGTTGTTAAGCTTGTTGTTGGTTGTATTTCTAGACGCACTGTTTCCTAAATTCAAATATGCGTTTACGCTGCAACTCGTCATCATTGTTGGCGCCTTGGTATCGGCGGGGGCTAACGCGGATTTTTCTATGTATCTGTTTTTAAAACATCACATCCAAGGCCAATATGCACACCGCTTGCACGATAGAACCCTGTGGATCAGGTGGCAAGATGATGAGGCAAAATGGAAAAAATTAGATCAAGCTCTGTTTTCTTTTTACGCAAAAGATTTTGTTATTTTCCAGAGCTTTGACAATGCGTGTTATCAGCAAATGCTTGCGCAAGAAGAAAGCCGGGGAAAAAGCGCTTTAATGCTGGAAAATAAGGGCCGGAAAGATGAAGATTGCGAAACCGTTTCGGGATACAACCTGATTTTTTCCACCTGGTCCACCTGCGCCTATCTCCCGAAGGAAAAGTGATTTAGGGGATGGGGGGATTATGCAATTTGATTAAATAATCTTTTTATCTGTTTTAATTCTTTTGTATGTTCCCATAAATGCTCATCATCCAACCCTTTATCAATCATATCATTGATAATTTTTGAAATAGCAATTGACGAATTGAATAATCTATGTTAGATTAGCATTCGGGGGTGTTTGTTAATTTATTACTATTATTTGAGTTATGCCATGTATACAATTGAGACCATAAAGAAAATAGATAATTTTCTACAATATGAAAAGACTATAGAAGGGAAAATCACATGGACAAAAGAAAGTAATAAAGAATCTTATCTTGGGAGATTTCCATTATCTCACAATGGAAATTTAATAGTAGACTTTGATTTTGAAGCAACTGCAAATGCCTCAGGCAAACCTAATTTTCAAGGAGGGACCCTTAAGATAGTACATAATGCAGATGATTGTAAAGAAAAAATTATGGTATGTAGAATGCATATTTTCCCAGGTAATTGTCATACAAATCCTAATATTAAAACTAGTGATGTAAGAGGATTATATTTTCCACCTCATCAAACAAGATTTTATTCTTGGGAAGATATGAAGATATTATATAAATCTACAGTGCAAAATTATAGACATATTGCGAGAAGAATTAACGATATTGATAATTTAGAAGATAGTATTAGATATTTCCTTGGATACGCTAATATTAAAGGTTTCATACCTTTGCCAGAATATGATGCTCAATTATTATAAGGAGTTAATAATGAATGCTGTATTAGAAAAATTAAAAAATATTGTTCAAGTAGAATACCTTTCTGATAACCGTTACAATGTGCATTTACCTATTCTATATTATGGAGGAGATTGGACAGTAATAGAAGTTTCTGTGTATAACAAAACATTTCAAATCAATGATAAAGGATTTGCTATATTGAATGCACAATCAATTATCCCAAATTTTAACGATGTCAATTACACAAGGACATTAAGAAGTATTGCTAAAGAGTATGGGATAGAAGCATCTAAAAAAGGCATACTATCTTTAAAAGATATAAGCATTGACCAATTATATTCCGCCATTTCTTTTGTAGCAAATGCTTCCCAAAAGTTATCAAATTCTTTAATTGAAACATCAATTGTTCAAGACACGAAAAGGATACACGACTTAGTAGCACACAAATTGAAGAATTTATTCAAGGAAAAATATAAACAAAAAGTACTCATTGATTATGAGGTATTAGGAAACAGTAGCAAAAAATATAATATTCCGTTTTGCATAGATAATGATGTCAAACGGTTCATCGAACCTCTAAATAACAATGCAATATCAATAGCATCTTTACATACAAAATTTTTTGATATAGGTAAAAATAGTCATCATACTCGTGAGATTATCATTGATGAATTTAATAAATGGGAAACTCCAAACATAGAATTATTAAAACCAATATGCGAAAAAATAAATTCATATAATAATATGGCTGCTTAATCTTCTTTTATTTTTAACATATTCTTAATATATTTGGAATAGAATGGTGTTAGATTTTATCTAACTTAGGAGTTTTAGAATGTCTTTAATAAAATGCAAAGAATGTGGACAAGAAATTAGTAAAGACGCAGAAGTTTGCCCGCATTGTGGAAAAAAGAATAAAAAAGGTAATCCTCTTGTAGGTTTTTTAGGTCTGTTATTCATTTGTTGGTTGATAGGTATTACTATAGATCACAATATAGAGAACTCAAAGCAAGACGCTGCTGTAGAACAGAAAATTGCAAGGAATAGAGGCATAGAGATTCAAGTAAAATTGGAGAAAAAAATTTCTCCCGAGATGAAAAATGCCCTAGAAAACCTCGAAGTAGAATTTAAAAAAAAGGAGCTATTCGTTACTATTGCTCTTAAACCAAATTATGCAACCGCACATAAAGAAATAGCCTATCAAATCGTCCGAGAAATACTAAATATCCTTGTAGAAGAGGGGCATCGTCCTGCTCGCGAAGAAATCCTCATTTTTGCTAATGTATATCAAACTCTTAGAAAAGCGGGAGAAACAGGCGAAGATTTAATACATCCTTTTGGAACAGCCACATACGATTATTATAACGATTCTATCAAATGGGAAAATTTCAAAAAACCGTGGTATTTCCCATAAATCACCCCTCTAACCTTTTTAGGGCGGTGTCGGCGGCGATTTTGTCAATCAGGGCCCGGACATACATGTCTAGCTTTTTATTTTCCGAATAATCCGCCGGCAAGACAATGTTCACGCGGCCATCCGCTATCAAGTGATGCGCCCTAGTTTTAGACGCCGATTTCCCCTTATAAACGGCAATGGCATGACCACCGGCTTGCTTGATAATTTTCATGCACGGGATGTCCGTATCGCCATCGCCAATATACACCATATTCGTAAATGGCACAGCGCGATCGGCGGGGGCTACATACGTATTCACACTGCGGTTATCGGTAATATCTTCGCACCCCTTATTAATCCGGAACAAGTATTGCGTTTTAGACGTGTAGTTCAACACCACCGCCGGCCATACGGCCCCGCCATTCGGCCCATACATAAAGGACGAGGCATAGATTTTTTCAAAGTTCTTAGCAATTGTTGTGCCTTCAATAATTTCTTTAATCCCCGATGAAATGATATAGTGTTTTAAGGCCACCCCCTTAGTTTTCGCATACGCCGTCATACGCTGAAACCACGTTTCTACCCCAGGGTATAGCGCGATATTTTTGCCATACGCTTGAAAAGTTTTGCGTTTAAAGGGCAGATTTTTTTCTTCTGATTTTTTTATCATCAAGTGCATATAGGCCGCGATTTCGTCTGCCCCTTGTTGGTCGGCAAGGATTTTTGCTTGGTCCCAAAAATCGCGATTGTTTTTAATCCCCAGCGCCCGCATAAAATCATATTCTTGCATATTCCCAGGCGACAACGTGCCATCAAAATCATAACAAATCGCCATCGGGATGAGTTTTTTTTGCGCCGTCTTTTTATGTGTTTGTGTCTGCATTTTCAAGTTCTCCTTATACAGAATTTTAAGATAAACTTTAGTTGATGGCAAGCAGATTTAATCCCTTACTCTTTTAGGGGCGTAATGTCATGCCTCGTCGGGCAGAATGACCGACGTCCAGGCATCTTCAAATTGTCCCTAAACCTTGGAAACCCTTTAACACTAAAGAGGATTAAATGTTCTACAGACAAACGGAAGATCCCTTGACGTTTTCTTTTAGAAAACGAGGGATGACATTCAATACACTTCCTTCCTTAGGAAATGTCAAATGACAATTTCATTTACTTTTTATCCAAAATATATTAGAATCTCTAGCAACAGGAGGGGTTTGAATGGCTAAAGAAATTATCGTTATTACGGGCGGAGCATCTGGTCTTGGCTTAGAACTTGTCAAACAATCTATGGAAAAAGGATTATACGTATGTAATATCGATTGGGATGCCCCCCGTATGACATCCTTGGCAGAAACGTATAAAAAGGATTATCAAGGTTTTGTCGGGGATGTTTCAGATGAGAACTTTATTCAAAATACCATTGCCAAAATATCTAAAATTGGAAAAATAAAATATTTAATTAATAATGCGGGGGAACCGTCTTTTAAATTACCTTGCGATTATGCCAAAGAAGATATCAATAAATGTTTTAAGGGCTTGCAAGGGATGATTATTACCTCTACTGAAACCCTGAAAGCCACACAAGAAAAAGATGTAAAAATTGTCAATATTATGTCGTCTGCCGCCCTGCGGGGGAATAAACAAGAGGCCGTTTATTGCGCCACTAAATGGGGGGAACGTGGCTACACAGAAAGTTTAAAAGTTGCTTATAAGGGAACAAGTGTCAAGATTATTGGTGTTTATCCTGGGGGCATTAATACCGATTTTTATAAGAACAGTCGGGACTATATCAGTACGGAAAAACAAAAGTCTTTTATGAACCCACAAGATGTGGCTGAGGCCATTTTAAGTAATATTTTATCCCCCGCAAATCTGACCGTAGCCGATATCATCCTTGAACGGAATTCTTAAAAACCCAAGGATGACATTCTTTTTCCTTGTGATTTGTAAAAATCGTGCTATACTAAGGACATTCATTGGGGTGTCGCCAAGCGGTAAGTGGGCGGATTCGGTTGGGTACTCCCGTAAACGGGTCCTCCTCACGTCGTAAGGTTCAAACTGCGCTTAGCAGCTTGTTCTCACCAACTATCCGTTCCGTCATTCGTTAGTTCGTTCGCGAATGAAATGAGCGGACGCCGTCAGGCGGTCCGAGTGCAACAAGGACGAGGGGCTTTGCCCCGAGCTATCCAGCCACCCCACATATTTTCCTTGTGATTTGTAAAAATCGTGCTATACTAAGGACATTCATTGGGGTGTCGCCAAGCGGTAAGGCAACGGATTCTGATTCCGTCATTCGTTGGTTCGAATCCAGCCACCCCAGCCAATAAAAATGCCACCCTTTATGGGTGGTTTTTTTATTAGGTAGATGGATGAAGAATCAACGAATCGTTGGTTCGGTGAGCGTAAGCGAACGACGCCGTCAGGCGGTCCCTTTAGGGACGAGGGGCTTTGCCCAGAGCTATCCAGCCACCTTTAGCTTTAAAAATGCCACCCTTTATGGGTGGTTTTTTTATGGTTTGGGTGAGCGATGAGAACCAAGTTCGGGGAGCAAGGGCGCAAGGTGCCCAAAGCGACCGACACACGGAACGTGTGGTCCCAAAGGGATAAATTGTGCGCTAGCCAATTTACAATCCAGCCACCTTTAGCTTTAAGAAAGCCCCAGTTTATCGGGGGGTTGTTATTGGATAGAGTAAGACAATTAACCGCGGGAATCGCGCCCAGAATCATTCCCCTTTTGTTGGCTGATAGGTCTTGGGGGAACCCGTCTGGCCGTCACCGCCTCAAGTGTTGTTTGCAACGTTTGTTCTTCCACTTTGGGATCTTTTAACACAATGATACGCCCTTGCGCATCTATCAAACCGGTGGCCACAAATTTTTCCGTCACGATATCTTCCACCATAGGGCCTTTGGGAATGTCCACTGACAACATTTCCTCAAAAGAATAGTGTCTTGAAATATTCCCCTTAGGGGCAACTTTTACCGCAATTTTTCTAAGGCCTAAGTCCTCTGGCGTTTTACGATCATCCCCCAATACTTGCATATCCGTTATTTTGATTGTGCATATATCTTTGATTTTGTAATCCGCAACCGTTTTCCGGAACATTTGACCGTCAGTATTTATCCCATCCTCCATAGCCAATTTCACATATTGAACCTTAACTTCCTGAGATTTCTTCACGTTGCCTGTTTCATCATAATCCACAACCGCCGCTGTGGGAAAATCATTTTGAAAGTTAATTTCTAAATGCCCTGGGGTAGGTGTCAAAAACGCAAAAGGATTGTCGGTAGGACATTGCATGTGTACCAATGTGATATTCTCACCCCGATAAATAGGTTCTTTAAATTTAGCCATGTGTTCTCCCTATCAAAAAATAAAAAAGCCAAGCTCTTAAAAGATTGGCTTACTATAAATAACTTTCAAAAAATTATCAAATATTTTTTATTCCCTGCCCCGTTTTGATAAGAAATAAGTTGTTTTTCAAAAACGGAATATCCCTTGACGTTTTCTTGCAGAAAACGAAGGATGACCTATTATTTTTTCTTGTCATGCCTTTTTGGCATTAGCAAAAATCAAGGCATCTTTTGTTTTTACCCCAAAGGGACAACATTAAACGAAGGAATGATTGGATGTTTTTATGATATTTTTTATCACCGGAAACGGCCGGAATTGCCTTGCGTTTGAGTGGCTATCTTTTTTTCCGTTTCCCCCAAGCCGCGCGCTAAAAAGTCTTGATACGCCACCACAAGCCCCGTACTCAAGGGGGTTTTAGCCCGCCACCCTAAAGCATTTATCCGTGAGACATCCATCAGCTTTTTCATCGTCCCGTCGGGTTTAGATAGGTCATAAACAAGGCGACCTTGGAACCCGACAACCTCTTTCACAACCTCGGCCACTTCGGCAATCGTCATATCTTTACCGGACCCAATATTGATAAATTCGCCGATATCTTTCGCGCTTTTATTTTCCATCAGCCATACCACGGCCTCGGCCAGGTCACCGGCATACAAAAACTCGCGCCGGGGGGCACCCGTTCCCCAAACCACCACTTCGGGCAGGCCTTGCACTTTGGCTTCATGAAAACGGCGAATTAGCATGGGCAACACATGGGAATTTTGGGGATGATATGTATCATTTATCCCATACAAATTACACGGCATAACCGATAAATAATCCGTCCCATATTCCCGATTGTACGCATTGCACAACTTAATCCCACTAATTTTGGCCAAAGCATACCCTTCGTTCGTTTTTTCTAGTGGCCCCGATAACAAATGTTCTTCCCGCATGGGTTGAGGGGTTTCCCGGGGATAAATACAACTAGACCCTAAAAACAACAGCTTTTTTGCCCCATACCGATACGCATTTTCAATCACGTTGTTTTGAATCTTGAAGTTGTCCAACATAAATTCCACGGGATACGTGTTATTGCCAACAATTCCCCCAACTTTGGCGGCGGCTTGGAACACCCAATCGGGGCGTTCGGCCTCAAAGAACCGACGGGTTGCCTCACTGTCGCGTAGGTCTAATTCTTTTGAGGTGCGATACACTAAATTGGTATAGCCCTTGGCTTGCAATTCACGCACAATCGCACTGCCCACAAGCCCACAATGACCCGCCACGTAAATCTTGATACCCTTATCCATCTTTACCCTTTCCCCGCTGTTGTTTTTGTGTATTCACATGCATAGCACCTTTTTCCTTTTTTGTCAAGGAAAAGGAACTAAGGCATCCCTTTTTTAGGGGGGGGAAAGAAAATGCTTTTTTTAATTAACGGTGCCCATGTTTTGCACCATTTGGTCTTGCATGGCGAATGTTCCCATCACCACCCAGGCCACAAACAACGCAATGCTTAAAATTGCAAACGAATTGATAATGGCGGACATCTTTTCAATAATCTTGGTAGAGTTATCTAGCCATTGATTAGACAGGTTCGTTAAAGCCTCAGAGAAATTATCCAATTCGGCGTAAATCTTTAAGTCCCCAATAATTTCTTGATCAGGAAAGCGTAAATTCGTCATATCCAACGCATCCCCTAAATTTTCCCCGTTGTTGATGTAATAAAGAGCGGCATTAATCCGGCGCCGTAAATACGGGGTCGCATCTTGACGAAGGACTTGCATTGCCCGCGATACCGGTGTCCCCGCCCGCACCAAAGCGGCTAAGGATAACAACCACCCAACCCCCACAAAAATTCGGTAAATAGACCACGGCGGAATCCGGTCAAAAAACACCCGAGATTGCCCCCGCCACCTAGGGAAAGACCAATAAATAATCACCGTAATAATCGGGAAAAATGTAAAAAGCGGAATGGGGTGATCTTGCACAAAGTGCGATAAGTCAATCAAGCTTTTGGCCGTTCCCCGCCAGACCACATCCGGCACAGCCTCTTCCATAGGGGGCACCATATAGGCCCCCACCCCGTACACCAAAAAGGACACTAACAACATCAAGAACAACGGATATACCGTGGCTTCCACCACGGGTTCTTTCATCTTGCGCATCCCTTCCACCGCACGAATTGTATTTTCAAGGGCTAATTCCAAGTTCGCAATATCCCCCACGGATAAGGTCAAAACTTCTGTCTGAGGCACCCATCCTTGCACCGCCGTTGAAAACGATTCCCCGTTTTTAATTTGTTTTGTCCATTCAATAATCGCAATTGCAAATGTGTCGGAAGGATCTCGCCCTTCATTAGAGGCCGTATGATACAACCGTTCCAACGCATCCATCATGGAAAAGTGATTTTTTAACAGGGATTGCAATTTATTATAAATCATCAGACGGCGTTCTGTGGAATGCATCACCACAAACTTGGAATACGCCAATGTAATAGGTCCTGCATCCAAAACTGGCTTTTTTGCCCTTACCTTCATCGCCATCTTAACCCCTAATCCTTAATATATTCATCTAAAAAGCCCGTCCAACGTTCAACTTCTTCAATATCCACCACCCCACGCAACATTCTATCTTGGGCGGCTTCACGCAACGTAATTCCGTTCAAATCTTCAATCCAGTGTGTTAGGGCTTTGCGTTTTTCCCCTTTAATCAATAACTCTAAGAACGTGGCATCTGGCAAGATAAATTCCCCAATGGCTTGACGGCCCTTAACCCCCCGATAATCACACGCTTCACAACCAGCGGGGTTGCGTAAATACGCATTTTCTAGCGCCACATCCCCAAACATTTTGCGAAGGCGTTGCACCGCCGGGTGATCTAAATGATCTTTGGCCGGCATTCGGCATTTGGGGCAAACACATCTAAAAAGCCGTTGAGAAAGCAATCCCGTCATAATTTCGGGATCTAACAATTTAAAGTCTTCTACCCCAAGGTCACGCAAACGTAATAAAATATTCGGCGCATTACTGGCGTGCAAGGTCGTCCACACATTGTGCCCCGATAACGCCCCACGGAACGCTAGGTCTGCCGCGGACAGTGTCCGAATTTCCCCGATCATCAAGGCATCTGGGTCAGACCGCAAGGCCGCCGAAAGGGCCTTGGTGAATTCCCGATCTTTGGCATCTTCTAGCGACGCATTGGTCACCGGCATTTGCCGGGCCCCTGGAATGGGGTATTCGGGGGGATCTTCCACGGTAATTAAGTTAATTTCGTAATTGTGTTCCCGAAGCATCGCAATCATGTTCCGTTGCAAGGTCGTGGATTTCCCACTTCCCGTCGGCCCTGATACCACAACCATCCCCGCGGATTTTGCCCGTAAAAGCCGGAAAATTTCTTGTTCCCGCGCCCCAAAACCCAATGCCTGTAAATTCGTTTCGGACTTCCGACCGTCTTCGGCGTACAGCAATCGCATGACCACATATCGCGATCCAAAAGCGATTGGGTTAAATTGCAAACGCACCCCAGAAATGGTGTTGGGCAACCGTAATTTTCCTTGAGATCCCCTCAGCGGTGTACTTCCTAATTTCTGTGCCGTTTGGTATTCATTTTGGGCATAGCTAGCATCCGAAATATCGGCCGACGCAAAGGATGCCCGTACAAACGATTCCCCCCATTCTTTGTTGTATTCTATCGCCGTTTGCATCAAGCCATTGACCCGGAACATCACGGTGGTTTTATCCCCCACCACAATATGAATATCTGACACCCGGGATAAGGCCGCCTGACCAATAATCTTCACAAAGTCCCGTTGCATCCGGGCTTGTTCTAAATCTTCTTGCACAGACGAAGCAATCATGACCTGAGCTTGGGCGGCATAATCATAAATATCCTTTAAAACCTCGGCTGTCACATATTCGGCGGGACTAATCACTAATTGCCGACGACGGGCTAGGACTTCAAAACTAAGCACCCGTCCATCAAATTTGGCGGATTCCAAAACTAAAAACCGTCCATCGGAAAAAAGGGCCAACAACGCCCTGGTATCTTCTTTTAAAGGGAAAGAGCCACTGGGGGCCGTAATACATTCATTTCCCGATGTGAACAAACGTTCAACGTATTCTTTCCGTTCTTCATCATCTTCAAAATTAACTTCCCCAGAAACAGGCGTTTCCGCAGGGGCCGTTTTTTGTTCCGCCTGCGTAGGTGTTGCAGCCACCGTCCCCCCCTGTTGTGCAGGGGCGGTTTGTTCCGCTTGCCCGGTTTTATCCGTTTGAATGTTTGTGTCCGTCACAAGTCCCCCTTATTTTTCCTTTTCAGGATACACAAATACAATCGTTGCTTCCGAAATTGTCCCATTAAAATCCGCCACAACAGTGGTCGGTGTAATTTCCTTAATCACATGACCGGATGTCAGTTTATCCCCAACTTTCACCGTCACAAAATTATCCGCAGATGTTGGTTTTAAGCGGGCCGTGAGGTGTCCATTCACCCCCTTAATATCCACAACAGAATACAATTCCGCCAAGGGGAAGTTCCCCTGACCTTCGCTAGCGGCGATGGCCTTTTGTCGCATTTGTTTCCGCATCGCTTCGGCTTCCAAAATTTGTTGATCCAACATAGCGGCCTTAGATTTTTTGGCTTCCACTTCGGCGCGGAGTTCTTCTTGTTCTTGCCACCACGCAATCCGATCCCGAATAATGGCTTCACGCTTGCCGATTTCATCAAGACGGGTTTGCCGATATTCCGCTTGAACCTTTTCTAGGTCGCTTTTGAGTTGTTCGCGTTGAATCTGCAATTTCAAGAAAATATTGGCCCGTTCAATATCCGCTAAATCCCGAAACACTTCGGGGGAAATCCGACCAATCAATTGTTCCGATGGCAAGGTCGGTTTTGTAATTTCTAAATCCCGGGGTTCATCTATGTAAGCCCCTTGCACCGAAGGAAGCGCCGTGGGTTCTACCGTTCCTAAACCACTGCGGTTTGCAAAATCCACCACTTTGGAACCGTTTTGTAAATCCGTGGACACCCCCGTTCCCGTGGGAACAGCCGCCGACGTGCCAAGGGCCACAGAAAGCATACCTACCCATACATACGTTTTAATTTGCATAAATCCTCCCTTCATAGTGCCACTTTCCCGGACTTCCGGCCGGTAAATCTGGTCTATACGTGATTTTCTTAAGCTCTAACCCATCAAATTTATTAAAGAATTGCAACCATTCCCACGGACTGTATTCCGATGGGGCATCAAACGTGAAATAAACGTAATTCCGTACCACGTTTTTATCCGGCGATGACCCTAATTCCGTTACCACCGACATATTTTCCTTCTTAAACGTAATAGGCAACCCCGTGCCTTGCTGGAAATCCAACAATTCATGTTGCAACTGCCCTGCTTCCAACGAAGAAGAAATATCCACATACGGTAAGTTCGTGAACTTGATAGAACCGGTCGCGGTATTCCCCGTTTCAGACATTTGAATGGATGCCGTTTCTAACTTATAAGACGCCAAGGCATTTTCTAAAATCACCATATTCCGCCCCTTGCCAGTGGCCGTCCATTGTAAGGTCAGTTCTTGCGGGGTACACACCAAATCCCCTAATTTCCATCCCGGGATAATGACCGATTGCACCATGAAAATATTGTTCCAACATTTGGAAATAAAGGCATCTGTCTGGGGCCGTTTCGTCCACGGATTTTTCACTTCTTCGTGCATTTTTTTCACCGGCACCACCACGGGCAGAATTTCTTTTTCCACCTTTACATCCAAAGAATTCAAATAAGACACAAAATTCACCGCCGCAAAAATCACTAAGGCCACAATGGCTACAATCACGCCAATCAGCACTCTAGTCCGTTTAACGGTCGTAATTTCCGTTAAACGAATTTTGCGCATATCCCCGATAATTTCTTCCAAATCCAAAGGCGTTGTTTCGGGAATTTCCCAGTCAACCGGGGCAAACTTTTTGTTCCAATCGGGGATTTTTAAAACGGCTTTAAAGGCTTCTTTGGCTTCTTCTTCATCCTTATACAGCACATCTTTTTCGCCCATGATTAAGTTGTTCCGGATGGTAATAAACCACCACCCTTCTTCCAACTTAAACACCCCACAAATAGACGGTTCTTCCACAAAATACGATGCCAAAGACGCCGCCAAAACCGGCATCCCCACCGTTAATTTATCTTTCTTTTTCCCTAGCCCATATTGCGGGGCCACCCCAGGAACCAAACAGTATAGGTTCAAATCTGGGTCGCTTTCGGCCATGACTTTGATTTCTGGGAGCGGCGCATCGGGATCTTGCAGTGGTTGCCACATCAAGCCCACCGCATACATTGATCCCCCTAGTTGGACCACCCCTTCTTTGTGGGCCGACGCATCGTCTTCCCCGGTGGTTGCCACACCCGTAGGGATATCTTCCTCAAAGTCCAGTTTATCGTCTGCCTTGGGCAAGTGTCCCTCCTTTAAAACTTACGCATTCTGGCTTCCGGAGTTAGCGGAGATTCCAACACTTCCGGCGTGATTAACACCACCAAAACATCCCGTGAATTGTTGTTATATTCTTGACCGCCCAAGATACTGATTCTAGGCCGGCCTATACCGGACGTGTTCGTGGTATCTTGCACCCGTTCAAACCCAGTTAACACCAACGTCGCACCCGAACGCATCGCAATTTCTTGCATAAAGCCCCGAATTTGCATCTTTGGTAATTGCACCGCCGATAAGGCCGTTGCATCATCTGCGGTCGTTTCTTCACCCGAAGAATTAGAACTGCCCGCGACAGAGAACTTATCTAAGGCCAATAAGTCGCTGAGGGTCAAGGTGAACAACACAATCAACCGCCCGTGATCCAAAATCCGAGGCAAGATTTCCATCGTGAACCCGTAATTTAAGGTATCCGTACTTAAGCCCACATCAACATCCCGATCTTCCCCACTGCCGGACACGGTAATCGTGGTTTCTTTCACATAGTTTTGCGCCGTTGCCACCTGCACCGGGGCCACTTTGTTGTTTAAGGTCGTCACGGTAGAACTTGTCACCAACGACGTTTTCCCTAAGGTAGAAATCGCTTCAATAATCGCCGCCGAATCTTTCCAATGGGAATTGGGATCAATTAACGCCATAGAGAATAACCCCGCCCCAGCTGATGTTGCCGCAGATCCTGCTTCTATGAAATAAGGACCCGCCGCCCCAGCTGCATATTTAGACGTATTGAACAAAGCCCGAAGGTCTATGCCATAGCTGTCGGTATTGTTAATATTAACTTGCAAGACTTTGATGGAAATCGCCACTTGCCGGGACAGCCGTTCGTTCCACCCTGCAATGTAGTTGGCCACCCGGGCGACAATATACGGACTGGCCGTCACCGTCACCATCCCAGATACCCGACTGAACGATAATGTTCCGTCTTCGCCTACCACTTGGCGCACCCCGTCTTCAATGCTATCCCATAACGCTAAATCAGCCGATGTGGATAAGGATAAACTGCTGTTCCCACTGCCGGAATCGGAAGCCCCCGTTCCCATAGATGCCCCATCCAAGGACGCATTCATAGATGTTTCTGTCGGTAACGCATACACCGTGAACACCCTGGTTTCTTTGGCAAACAGGGTAATCTGACCGCCCTTATACCGCCACCAAATGCTGTAACGGTTGGCTAAGTAATTAAGCAAGCCACTCAATTTCCCAGAATAATTAATAGGAACCGTTTCCGTTGGAACAGAATCTGAGGCCTTTAAATCATCCAAGCGCACTTGAATACCGGTCATATCTGTAATTTCTTGGGCCAATTGAGGTAAGGTTGCCTCACTAGAAATCACCATGGTTACACTGTCATCTTTTTCAAGGTGGGCTGGAAGCGGATCGCCTTCCATAATTTTTACGCTTTGACTGCCCAACCAAATATCGTCTTTCATCCGGACGGTATCCGTCACTTCTGGCACATCGGGTATCTTAGCTTTGGCCAAGTTTAATTCGGCCTCTTCTAAAGTCGTTTCAATGCGGCGGTTTGTTTCATCTACATAAGTTGTACACGCGGTCAGTGCAACAAGCCCCGCGATACTTAAGCCACAAACACCGGCAATAAACTTATTAATACCCATTCTCTTCCTCCTGTGCATTGATCACTAAGACGCGGTTGCCTTGATAGAACGTTCCAATCGGCGCCGGTGTCGCCCGGGCAAAAACCCGCACAATCGCCCCCGCTACATCCACAAAACGTCCCCGGAAGACCACCCCAGCTTCTAAGTGATAATCCCGTTCTAACGACCAAATAACGGTCCAGCCAGATTGTTCGCCCCACCGCGTTAGCAGCCCCCGTAAGGTATCCCCTGGGCGGGCTTCCCAATCTTGGACACTTTCGCCCAATCTTAGACGTTGCATTCCCGTAGGCACTTCGGCTTGCGTCGTTTGGGTGGGTTTAGATTGTGATTCAAACACATCCAAAGACTTGCTGTCCGACCCTACAAAAGCCCCACTGGCCTTGGTATTGACCGTCGGCACCCCCGCCAAAATCGGATCTTCTGTTGCGGGAATCAACTTAATTGGATCTTTTTTATCTTCTGTTGTCTTCTTAGGCGCTTTGGGATCGGCTTTGGCCGTTTTAGTATCAGCCGACGTTGTGGGTTTCGTCGGGGTAGCTGCTTTCACAACCACCTGTGCCCCAAAGCCCTCTTCCAAAGTGCATCCTACCGGAATTTCCGTCGTTCTTTCAGATAACTTCCCTTGACGTGCCGCCATCACGACATCCGCACGGGCCGGATAAATCTTAATGTTAGACCCTTCCACTTGTGCCGCCGGACAGACAAGGTGTGTCTTGACCGCAACCGTTCCTGGGGCATCGGTGGTTGCCACATTTTGCGTTTCATCCCCACGTTTTTCTAGGGCGCAATCCGCCGGAATCTTTAAGGTTGTTTCTTTGGGATTCCCGTCTTTTGCCGCCAAAATAACTTCATCCGCCGTTGGATAAACCTTGGTTTGCCGACCACTTGATCCGCTGGACGGACAGACTAATAATGTATCCACCGCCACTAACGAAGTCGGATCTGGCGTTTCGTTTTCTATCCCCATCGGAATATCTAACGTATCGGCAATTGCCCCATCGGTTAAAACAGAACTTGGCTTTTCCACCACAATCACCCCTTGGACACTTTTATCCAAATCGCTTTCTTTTTGCGATACCGATAACGCATCTTCCCGTACACCAGGGGCCTTTTGCGCCGCATCTTCGGTCGTCAGCGCCCGCGCGGTTTCGGCCTTGACTTGCCCCAAAATACCACTTTGTGTTGGTTCTTCCACAGGTTCTTTGGTAAAGGTTACCGCCGGCGTCACCGCGGGAACAACTTCCACCGCTTCCACGGTTTCAACGGGAATTTCTACCTCGGGCACGGGGTTACTCTGTGCGGTACTGGCCACTTTGACAGGGGCCGACGCGGTATCCCCCGCGCTCTTAGAAACTTCCGATACCACCGTTACTTTACGTTCCTGGGTGGGGAGTGTTTTTTCAGCCGATGCCAACGTTAACGTGGGTTCCCCAACACGCCCCGTTTCGGTAACCGTGATCCCCGATGCCTTAGCGATCTTTTGTTTTTCTGTCGCTGTTACCGGTGCTTTTTGGGCGATATTCGTGGTTCCTACCCCCCGCACCCCGGCCTTTTGGGCGACCGTTTTTTCTTCTTTTTGTGGGGCTTTATCCCCGTCCAAAGCCGCATCCAAGGCCGTATCCACAGGCGTCTTTTGTTCCATTAACGCCACTTCTTCTTCCTTATAGAATCCCACTTCGGCACTTGTCGCATTGGCAATAGAATTCTTTTCAGGGGCCTTTTTCAAAGCCGACACCCCATCTACCGCCACATCTGCGTTTTCAAAAATCGCCCCATCTGCCAATTGTTCTTCCCTGGAACGGGTGGTTTGGGTGGCTTTTTGCACCTTTCCATCCTTTACAATCGGCTTCACATATGGGAACGCTTCGGTGGTGGCCCGCAACGACGCCTTTTCGGCCTCAGCCGTTTTTTCGTTGGTATAAACCATGGAATCCACCAAGCTCATCGCCTTTTTAGGTGTAGAGGGCACCGCCGCGGCGTCTTTGGAGTTAGCATTTGCCGTGGTCGTTGTGGTGGTGGTTGTCGTTGTTGTTTTACTTGTCGTTGTCTTTTTATCGGCAGGCAAGTTTTCACTGGTTGCCGTCATGTTACCGGTTTGAATGGTTTCACTGGTTGCCGTCATGTTACCGGTGGGGAAAGTTTCGCTTTGGGTTTGAACGGTAGAGGTTACAAATTTTCCTTGGCCAGCAAGCGCATTTTTCCCCGTCGGGAACGGATACGCCGCCGGTGTTTGCATTTGTTGTTCCACCTTTTTCTTTAGGATGATTAAGTCCATTTCTTCATCGCCCCAGGAATTAGATGTTCCCCCAAGGGGCGTGCCATCACCTTCCCCATAGCGTGAAGATGCCAAGTCCTTGCCGGCATTTCCGCCAACTTGCATGACCGTATCTGTCGGGGTAGGTTCCATCACAAAGGCCGCTTGATGGACCTTTTCAGCACCAGTTGTCCCTGCTAAAACGGGCCCCCCAACCAACAGAAAAACAAAAACTGTTTGCTTTAAAATTTTCCTCATGCTAACTCCTCATACGTTCATCCTACTAACCTTTTACACAAAATTCAACATCTTTCTTTATTTTTTTTCACTTTTTGCCGTTCGCCTAATAATAACTTCATCGTCATCCGCCCGATCCACGTACCTCAGCCACACCGAATGTGGGTTTCTTTGCGTCCACACCACCTTCAACTGATGCCAAGATAACCCATTTTGGATCATCACTTGTTCAATTAACTTTAACCGTTTTTCCTGTAAGGCCTGATTTTCAGTACTCATTCTAATTTCAATCATCAAACGGGGATCTTGAATCGCCCCCAATGAAAACGCCTTTACCCATTTCATCGCTTGTCCCGATAAGGAAAAAGCATTTTTATAAAAAGAGACTTTGATTTCTTTGGGCATTACAAACGTAGAACTGATTTGCCTGCGTCCCGCGGTACTGAGCATCTGATCCGCATAGCGCGATGGAATCACATACCGCACGGGGGGGACAATTTCTTCTTCGGTAACCGCTTCATCTTCCACCGCCACTTCTTTTCCCATCGGGATCAGCAAGGGTTTTTGCCTAACAACTTGCTGGGTCTGTATCGGTTCTGTGCGGGCCACTTGGGCCGTTTGCTGACCTGTCTGCTGTGGAACTGGCGCCGTTCCTGTATTTTGGGTGTTTTGTTGTGGAACGGGCATTCCCGATGCAGACGGTGCACGCCCTGGGGCAGACAAGTTCACTGTTTGTGTCCCTTGATCCGTTTGCACACGGGTCGTGATAACCTCTGTGGAACTAAGTGGGCGCCCGGGCCCGGTTTGTTGCCCCAGCATTTGCTGTTTTAAAATCAAGTCACTGACTTGCATATCTTGGGATTGAGCCGTTTGACCCACAGATTGCCCCCCACTTTCACCTTCACGGGGAATAATAACACGTGCCGGGGTGTTTTCTGCGGTCTTATGCCCCTCACCCAGTTTTTTCTGGGCTTCAAAAGGTTCGTTTTCCGCCACCTTTAAAGACATTTTTTTAGGTTCTGTCGTGATCGTCGTGGTTGTGGTGGTTGTGGTGGTCATTTGACCTAAGGGGTTTTTCCTGATTTGTTCATGTTCTTCCGACACCAACCGCACCGACGGCTTAACACCATTTAAAGAATAAGTACTCACAAGCAACGACGACCCCGCCGGCAACATATAGGTGGGGAGTAAAAAGTCCCCTTCCGCCGTCACAGTTGGCACCGCCGTTCCTGGGGTTAGGCCTTGTTCATCTAGGGCGAGTTCCCCGAAATCTCCATCGGCCAAAACCGATAGAGAAAACAGGAAAAAAGTGCTAATCCATAACCTTTTTTTCAACATAAAACACCCCTATTGTTTTCCAACCCTAGCACAAAATGTTTAATTTTTTACTAACACAATTCATAAAGTTATTTTATTTTCTTAAAAAAATACTTGCATTTAAAAAAATAATCAGTTAAGATGCCCCCAAAGTTCATGGGGAACTTGTGTAAAAATGAAGGAGAAGAACATGAAATTGAAGAATGTTTTGTTATTGGCACTGATCGCCATCATGGTTGTTGGCGTTGCCACAGGGGCGTGGGCAGCAACTGGAAATCCATTCACGGATGCAGCTAATAAACTGATTGATGTATGGTATGGGGTCAGAACAGTTGTTTACGTGGCCGGGGCATTCGTGCTCATCGGGATGGCCTGGGGGGCTTTCACGGGCCGGATCAAATGGACATCCGTTGGGGTTATGGCCATTGGGTTAGCTATCTTAATGTTTGCCGGTATGATTCTAAACTATGTAACTACTTCAGATTCTGATATGGGTAAAAGTTCTGGTGCTGGTGTAGAGGGCATTGACGGTTATACTTGGTAAGTTTCCCGTTTCTTAAAAATTTCCCCCGTTTTCGGGGGGATTTTTTTTATGTCATCCCTTTTTATAATGTCATTCCTTTTTTGCGCTTTTTGTCATCCCTCGCGGGGGGGCGTGGGGCATTTTGCCCCACGAGGGTCTTGCTTCGTAATATTCGGGCTTTAAAAAAAAGCCCTCATAAACTTCGCTTCGGTCACTTGTTTTCTACGGCTCGCCACGGGGCGCTGAAGCTTCCTTGCTCACACAAGAAAACTTCGCCAATTTCATAAAAAACAACCATTTCGGGTTCTTTTTTATTTCATTGCCTTGACGCGCCACCTTTTCAAGGTGTCGGGAGGGATGACCTTCCCCCCCGCGTCAAGGGATCCCGAACAACCAATACCACCCTGTCATCCCTTTTTTGCGTCAGCAAAAATCAAGGGATCCCAAACATGAAAGGCCTTATAAAAACATTGACATGCTCTGAATGTTCATAGATAACATAACTAAATGTTTTATAACACTTTTTTTATAATTTTTCAAGAATTATTTTACATTTTTTCAAAGGACTTTTGGCGTATATTTTACATTTTTTCAAAGGACTTTTGGCAAAAAAAGACCCTCTGTTACCAAAGGGCCTCTTAAAGTCAAAACACAAGAAATGACCAAAAATATTGTTCTTTTTTAACCGCCTGAACTATATCCACCGGATGAACTGACCCCACTTCCGCTAGAGGAGCTAGAACCGCTTCCACCGGATGAACTATATCCGCCGGATGAACTGACCCCACTTCCGCTAGAGGAGCTAGAACCGCTTCCACCAGAGGAACTATATCCACCGGACGAGCTATAGTCCCCACCCGAACTATACCCACCTCCACTGGACGAGCTACTTGCGCTTTGAATACACGATTCAGACACCGGATCATAAACGGGGGTAGATGGGAAAATCGCCTGACATTCTTGACTATCTTGTGGTACCCGGCACATATATTCTGTGCCATCACAAATCGGCTTAGGCGGATCCATAATACAGAAAGCATGCATTGTCCACTTCCCATTCTTATTCAAATCCCGTCTAGCGCGCACAACCACACTATCATTTAATTTCATATAATACCCATACGTAGGATCAGATTCATCAATTTCCGCCAACCAAGTGTAATCGTGCAATCCCCCATGCGATGTATTTGTATAGAAATACGGTTTTATTTCGCTAGCCATCACTGGGGAAATTTCCGCTTGCGAAGTTAAATGCCCCCCTTGTTCTTTACAGAATATCAACGATTCATATTGCGTTAAGGGGCTATCACTCACTTTCCAATGGACCCCACGGCTGTCTTCATAGGCATTACACACCCCTGCTTCACAGCTTGTATCAATATCGGGTGAACAATCCGTGCTTTGCGTATTTGGACGACATTCTACGCAACCAACACCGCTGACATATCTAGGTTGTAAGGGGTAATAAGTCGCACATTCGCTGTCGCTTTGGGGTGCCCGGCAAGATCCATTTTCAAGGATAGGTGTCGCCCCGCCACATTCTTCACACTTACCGGTAATGGGGTTATACGACGGGGCCTCTGGCGAATAAATCCGACATTCGGCGTCCGTATTCGGGGCCCGACACATCCGATAAGAGGTATCACAAATCTGGGGATCAGGAATAATGCCGTCACACAAAGCATAATACGAACCACTATTGCTAACATAAGCTATAGCCCCTGTACTTAAATTCACATTATAGCCATTTGAGGCACTATGAACATCCTGTGTCCACACGGTGGTCCGTTGAACCCCACCATGACTTAAGCCGTTTGTATTGTAATACGCCTTTAACGCTAAGAAGACAGGATTAGAATTACAAGCTTCGGCATCTGTACCCCCACACATTGTCATCCGGGTGGTTAAAGCAATCCCCCACCCTATTCCCGAACAGAACGTCAGGGCATTGGCACGTGATAAGGTATTTAAACTGGCCACCCATATCCGTCCATTACTGTCTTTATAGGCCGTACAATCTTCTGGGGCGCAACCCAAGCATCCTATACCCACATGATAATACGGCGTTTTAGCACTGCACAACGTCCCTGCTCCAACGGGGGGTGGACAATCTGTTTCTTGCGTTGCCGGCACACATTCAAAGCAAATGTGGGCTTCTGGGTCACAAGAGGGTTTATTGACAGAGCAATGGTTGCTTTCCACACATTCCACACAGGTACCAGAGGCACTGTCATAATACGGTTTAGTGGCATCTTGCGCCACACAAGTTGCATTCTGTGTCATACACAGGGCATAATAGCGATTGCTTCCCCCTGTTGAAGCGATATCTCCTGTCCCTGCATCCTTAATATCAAAGTAGAAAGAATTGGCCACAGTTGAGGCATTTTCACGGCCCCAAACATTCTGGCGTTTCGGACTGCCATTAGTATAGAAAGCCGTATGTATTTCATCCCACAGGGTACTGTTTGCACAATCTTCTTTGGTTGTACCCCCACACAATTCTTGCCGTGTAATCAA
>JBGUXS010000004.1:0-3925 GCA_045118155.1 Alphaproteobacteria bacterium
GGGGGGGGAAGGTCATCCCTCCCGACACCTTGAAAAGGTGGCGCGTCAAGGGACCTCGTGGGGCAAAATGCCCCACGCCCCCCGCGAGGGATGACAAAAAAGAAAAAATGTCATGCCTCTTTCCCGCTAGGGAAAGTCCAGGCATCTTCCGTCTTAATCATCTTCAAGGGATGACAAAAAGCGCAAAAAAGGGATGGCTTCCCCCGCGAGGGAGACACGTTTAAAAGAAAACCGTCGTCCCGATTAAACCCACCCTTGGATTTTAAAGGTACCGTCGTACGTTAGTGCTAAAATACCCCCGTTCGGGATGTCAATGGCGGGCTGTTCAAAAGCAATCAATAACTGCGTCAGCATAATTCCATGCGATGACACGGCGATACGGGTATAGGGGCTGTGGTCGGCATAATCTTTCAAGCCATCTAACACCCGGGTTCGGACCTCTTTTTTGCTTTCGCCCCCATCAAAACACATATTTTCGTATGCCCTGTCAGAACTGCGCCATTCACGATACTTTTCCCCGTATTTTTCTTGAATAACCGTATAGTGCAACCCTTCAATTTCCCCGACATTCACTTCGGAAAAACGCTCGTCTTGTCTAATTGGTACATTCAAGGATTCATTGGCAAGCTGTGCCGTTTGCATCGCCCTAGTCAAGGGGGAAGAAATAATGACTTCCACCCCCTTGTCTTGCAGTTTCTTACCCACTTCCAAGGCCTGTTGTTCCCCCAAGGGAGTAAGCACCGAATCATTGGTTTGTCCTTGGGTACGCCCACTTAAATTATACGTACTTTGTCCGTGGCGAAAAATATAAAACGTTTTCATGCGATTTCAGGCCCCCGACCGAGCAACCATCCCTTTTTATTAAACTTAGCCATATCGTCTTCGGGAATTTTTTCCCCACGTTGAGCTTGGAAAGCCACACAACGTTTGGTACCTTCTTCCAACACCCCACAATAATAGATGAAACGCCGGCGTAAAGAACGGGCTTTATTAATTTCATCTTCCGTTGCCTGACGCGCTGTCATATCTTGAATAACTTGATTCCAAGATTGCAGAATTCCCCGCAATTGCCCAGGGGTTAAATGGCCGCGCCGACCTTCATGCAACCTTTTTTTCACCACCTCGGCAGACAAAGGATCAACGGCGCTGTCATACACCACGTCCCCCGTACGCGTGCGAATTTCAAGCCGGTCAACCGTTGATTCCGTCACCATCTTTGCCAAAATATCAGGCAGGAGTTTGTACGATTTCACATGTTCGGCCAACGTAACGGGAAAACCGACTTTCCCATTTTTAAATTGTTCTTCTTGGCGTAAATACAACGACACTTCACTTAAAAAATTAGGGACCGCCAACGCCACACATTCCACTTTGAACCCATAAGCTTTCGCCTGGGCCAACGTGGGCATGTTATAGTCATTTGGATTTAATAAAATACTGTCAATCATAATGTCATAGGCATTTTCAAAACAATAGTCTAACAAAGCATTCCTAGCTACCCCAGCATCTTTTTTGGTTTTGCGGGAATAGTTCGCCCGATCGGTTTTTAAAATTTGTGCCGCCAAGGGATGAAAAAGGCGAATATCATCTGCCCCAAAAGCCACCGCTAACTTACCTAAATGCCCTTCTTGATACAACTTGGAAGCATAGGTCTTCCCGGCCCCAGGTTGCCCCGTCAACAAGACATACTTTGGGTGTTTTGATGGCCGATGTTGTGGGGTGACAAATTCAGGAATAATGGTGTTTTGAATCCATTCTTGCAATTGCTCTGCCGTTAAAAGATGCGGAAATTCTTCTAACTTTTTTTCCGTCAAGGGAGTTGTTTTAATCATAAACTTACCTTTCAAATAATAATCCAAAGGCACCCATTCCCTTTTAAAAATTCAAGCCGTCTTTATCACCTTATCAAAGGTACAAAAAAACGGGGAAAAAACCTTTCCCCGTTGTTCAACCGTCTTCAAAAGCAATCCCATGCCGCCGTTTCAAAACCGCCGCCCAGAATGTCTGTTTTAATTTTAAACGTTTCATTTGATCAACTTAAATTTTTTTAAAGGGCTTCGTGCCCACCTATGGGACGTAGCGTACCGGAAAAAAAATCCACCGTCAAGACCTATTTTTAAAAAAAACGGGCTGTTATTTCTTTTTTAATAAGTCCATCAATTCTAAGGGGAATAACACCACTTTTTGTGAAGAGGATGTGGAAATATCCTTAATCGTTTGCAACGTTTTTAATTGCAACGTGACGGGACTTTTTTCTAAGGTCTTAGCCGCTTCTAACATCTTCTTAGATGCTTCCACTTCGCCGGTGGCCGCAATAACCATGGCCCGGCGATTGCGTTCAGCCTCAGCTTGTTTTGCCATAGCGCGTTTCATATCTTCTGGCAATTCAATTTCTTGGATGTTAATGGAATCAATATCAATCCCCCATTTATCGGTCGCTTCATCCACAATAGACTTAATTTCTTCCCCCAAGCGTTTGCGTTCCGATAAAATGGTATCTAAGTCGTTATTCCCCACAATATCCTTTAACGCCGATTGGGTTAGTTGCACCACCGCAAACACATAATCCGAAATTTTAATCACCGCATTTTCGGGATTTTTCACTTGGAAATACACCGCCGCATTAATGTTCACGGGGATGTTGTCATGGGTAATGACTTCTTGTTTAGGGATATCAATGGTTTCAATCCGCATATCAATTTTTTGCACCGTTTGAATCAAAGGGATTGTCCACCGAAGGCCTGGGCCTATCGTGCGTGAAAATCGCCCCAACGTAAATACCACGCCTTGTTCAAACTGCATGATAATTTTAAAGCCAGGCAAAATCACAAAGAAAAAAACAAAAAATAAAATCGGTAACATCAGCATAAGCCCTCCTTTAAAAAAAACTGCCCGTATTATAGCCCCTTTTTATGTATCTTCAAGATGATTTTTCTTGACAATCCTTTGGTTTTTATTAGACTTTTGGCGTCAGGAGGACCCTATGGATTACGATTCAAACAATGTCTTTGCCAAGATTATTCGCAAAGAAATACCCACCGAAATTATTTATGAAGACGACTACGCGATGGCGTTTAAGGATATTAATCCCAAAGCCCCCGTGCATATTCTGGTTGTCCCAAAAGCTATGGCTGTGAACTTTGCCGATTTTATTTCCCATTCATCCGATCCGGAAATTAGTGGATATATGCGGGCCATTGTGAAAGTCGCCGAAGAAGCGGGTTTGGCCGAAAATGGGTATCGGTTGGTGTTTAATACCGGCCATGATGCCGGACAAGAAGTCCCCCATTTACACGTGCATATTTTGGGCGGAAAGAAACTAAGCACCGACGCGTTATAACCTTTTTTTTTAGGCAGTGCCAGCTATGTAATAGCTGTCACCGCTCGGAACTTCTTGCCGCGTAATATTCGGGCTTCATAAAATCGCCCTTATGAACGGCGCCTTAAGTCACAAGATATCTTGTTAGAGATCCCTTGACGTTGGACGTTCCGTCCAACGAGGGATGACAAGAAAGGCAAGGGATGACAATCCGTCTTTCCTGTCACCCCTCGCTTGAAGCCGTAGGCGACAAGCGTCCAGGGCAATGAAATAAAAAAGAACCCGAAATGGTTGTTTTTTATGAAATTGGCGAAGTTTTCTTGTGCGAGCAAGGAAGCTTTAGCGCCCCGAAGTGAGCCGTAGAAAACGAGTGACCGAAGCGAAGTTTATGAGGGCTTTTTTTTAAAGCCCGAATATTACGAAGCAAGACCTCTTTTCCACGATATAAAAAACGACACAAACGTATAAAATAAGGCATTCATTGTTCGGGATCCCTTGACGTTGGACGTTCCGTCCAACGAGGGATGACAAAAAAACAAAAAAGGGATGACAATCCGTCTTTCCTGTCACCCCTCGCTTGAAGCCGTAGGCGACAAGCGTCCAGGG
>JBGUXS010000005.1:0-19755 GCA_045118155.1 Alphaproteobacteria bacterium
ACAGGGGGAATCTACCCCTTTGGGCAAGTATGATAAGTTGTTAGCGTATCTGTTAACCGTTTATACGGGGGATGACTCTTGCACGATGAAATTTGAAGTGCGTGATGCTAAGGACAGAGAAGGAACTTACAGAGACCGGGGGACTCTGTATGTAGAAACTGAAATGTTAGAGGGCTTGGGGGAAGATGCTCAGGCGATGACATTGGCGTACAGCCTCAAAAACGCTCTGTTGGGAATGCGTTGTTCAGAAGAAGGGAGTTTTAAAGAGGCACTTTCTTCTGCTAAACACTTTCGTGATGTTTCTATTTTTAAGGAAGAACCACAACCTAGTATTTTCGGATTTTGTTCCCCTTTTGGTTCCGGTTTTTTAGAAGGTGATCCCGAAGGGTCTTTACATTTTGCAACTATTTTATTACCGGCGGCGGGGTATTCTGTGGGTCAGGCGTTGGCCGATTATGATAACAAAGGTATCCCCATTGATATTGAAGTGATGAATTTGTTGCGACAACAAGCCGACCTTTCTGAAGAAGAACGTTTAAAACGTGATGAAGTCTATTTCCGGATTTTAGAACGCAAACTGAATCATGATTATGGGGTTCGGTTGTTGAATAATCATCCCACTTTTCAGAAAACGTGCCGGGTTTTAAGTTGGTATTTCGGTGAAGATGTGTGTGTTGTGGATGTTCCTCAAAGTCAAAAAGATGCTTTTGATAATGCTTTTCAAAATGGGGGACAAAAAGGGTGTGGTCGTTTTTTCTCTCTGTCCTTAGAAATTTGTCAACCTGGTGGTGTAAAAGACGGGGTTAACGGTATGACGGATGAACAAGTGGCCTTTGCCTTGATTCAAAGTGTGATTAGGGCAAAGATGGGTAAAAAACATATTACCTTGACGTCCCCGAAAGGGATTTTAACGGAAGAAAATGAGGCCTTGGTTCATATTGCCCATAAATGTGGTTATTCGTTACCAGATATTTTGGTGGATTGCTTAAAAGGGGGCTTTTGTTCCCGCAAAAGTGCCATGCGTATCTTACAGGCCGTCATGATTTTGGACATTTCCGGTGACGCAGAATTTCGTAAGGCCACAAACTTGGCCTGCGTTTTGACCAAACAGAAAGTACCCCCACGTTCTGTCGGGGGACAAAGGACAGATGATCCAGCCGGTATAATCAGAAAAGAACACGGGCAGAAATAAGAAAGGAAAAAAAATGGCAGTTTCTTTAGAAAAATACGATGACTTATTTAAACGATTGATTCGGACAAATTCAGATGCCCGTGCGGTGGAACAAGAACTGGTCTTATGCACCTCTGATACTTATGAATCGGCAAAAACGTATGGTTTTAAGCCCGTTGTGGTGAATCCCGAACAATTAGAAGTGATGTCGGAAGATACTCGGGCTTTGGTGATCGCCTATGCGTTGGGGAAAACGATTTACGGGGAAGATTATTTTTGTCAACCGCTAGAAAAATTGTTGGATCCTAGGGATAAACAATTAGAAACAACAGGGAATGATTCTGCCGCGCAGACGGAAAATAAACCGCTTGTGGACCCTCAAATGAAAGAGGCCTTGAAGACAATGATACATATGGTTATTGGTGCTGGATACTCTTTCGGGGATGCTTTGGAAGGTTATAATACTTTAGGTTATAGATTGGATCCCTTGGTCGTCAGGGCGCTAGCTGAATATATGCTTCCGCCACCGCCTCGGCCTCGGCTTTTCCCGAAGAATAGGGGGCCTTATCGTTTCCCTGGTATCGCAACTGAACAAATCCCCGTTTTGGTTGGTGGCAAGGAAGACTTTCGTTATGCCATGGAAGGGATCCCTGAAGATTTCCAAGGGCAAGATACCGACAATCAGGAAGAATATGCTAAAATGATGAAGGTTTATTACTTAGCTTTGGATCAAGAACTAGAAACTGAATTTCACGCCGTCCCGTTGGAAAAAGACCCCGATTTCAAAAAACTTTGTCAGGTTGTTGATAAAAAGTTTGAAGATGAAGGCGGGTATATGCGCTTGTATAAAATGCAAGATACGCAACTTGGCCCCTTTGAAAAATCGTCAAGGCAAAAGTTTTACAGGGGAATTTATCTGATGCTAGATAGTCCCGAAAGACAAAAACAATCGGTTGATGAACAGGCTTTTATGGTTTTAAAAAATATCTTTAGTGGGTCTATGTCCCCCAAAGGAATCTTGGTTGAATCATCGTCTAAGATTTATGTTATCCCTTTGATGGGTAAGGATTTTAAAAAACAAGTTTTAACCGAAATCGTCACCACGTTTTTACAAGCATCTTATACATTATCTAACTTTTTGGAAAAATCCGATAAACTGTCGGTGCAGGAAAAGTTGGATATTATTCAAATTGCTTTATCGCAAGAAAGAATTAAATTACCTAACGCCGAAGAAGTTCTATTATGTAAAATCGGGACCAGTTTGAAAGAACAAAAAAAACCCGAAGATCCTAAAAATCTAGGGGGACAATCTGGGGGCAGGGGTTCCAAGGGAAATCCCGGAAAACAATAAAGGAGGATCTGATGCAAGAAGAATTTAAACAGAATTTATGGCAACGGTATGGGGCATTTTTGGTTGAAGCTCTTAGTTTGGTAAAGATGTCCTCATTAGATTGTGATCGCTTAAAAGTGTATGATGTTAAAGAGGCTATAACCCCCCAGGAAAATGAGCTGTTTATTCGCCTGGATACGGCGGCGATGGATGAAATGGAAACTTCTGGTAAAATCTATATGATTTTGCGGGGATTGTCTGAATTGCATCAGGACGAAGCTATGCAAGATTTGGAAGTTCCAGGTTCTGAAGAAGAAATGAAAATGGCCCAAAATAAAATGATTTATTTGGCCATGCGTCGGGGGGGGTATCCCATGAATCAGATCCTAGAAGATTTAGTAAAGTCTTCCAATCTGGTGGATGTTTTTCAGTACGTGTGTTTTTTGGCTACCAACCCCATTGTGCAACGTCAAGATGCTGCCATTGCTAGAAGATTTTTACCCAAATTATCTTGGGTGTCTAAAGAAAGTTTGGCCGAAGAATTAGGGGGAAAGCAATTAAGGCGTAAATGGCTTTTTTCAAAGCTTTGTAAAGGACTTAATCAGGTTTTGAAAACGGATATTTTATTTTTAGATATGCCGGTACAAATCATTGAACAAATGGCACAGCAGGCAGCTAAAGAATCCCCAAATTCTCAAGCAGAACAGAATTTTTTCTTTAGTCATTATCAGGGGGCGGATGTGGTTTTCCTATCTTATTCTCAGTTGGCCGATCAATTTTATTCGGATGACCAAATAGGGTTGAATTTAGCCCGTCAGGTGGTAGCACATAAAAGTAAATTGCCCGAACAAGAACAAGTTAAAATGGTCTTAGCTGCGTTCCAAGGTAGCCCGTTATCGGCCTTAAAAGGGTTAGATGATATGGGGGATCAGGTATCTCTTCAAGATTTGAAATTATTCTTGGAAACGGTGTTAACAGAAGATCCCTTATACCGTAAGTCTGAAGAAAGGGAGCTTATAACTTTAAGCCGGCGATTTAACCGGCTATTTAAGGTAAAAAAAGCCGAACAACCACCGATCTCTAGACCAAACACTCGGGAAAATAACTAAAAAAAACGGCCTGAAATAGGGCCGTTTTTCCATGGCCCCTTGTTAACCCCTTGATATTTATCAAACATAAAAAAGTTGCATTTCCCGTGAAAGTATGCTACAAAAGACAAAATTTATTTAAGGAGAAAGAAGGTTCTTATGTCTATTATTACCAATCGTTCTTTTTTGCCCTTATGGGTATCGCACTTTTTTTCAGCCATTAATAACAATTTCATCCGGATGGTATTTTTATTTTTTATCACCTATAAGATGGCGGAACCAGGGCTGGGCTTAATTGCGTTTGCGGTGTTGTTGTATGCGGTATGTTTTGGGGGAAGTTCCCTGTGGTTGGGACAAGTTGCGGATAAGTTCTCCCTTAAAAAATTCCTGTTTTTTACCCGTTTAGGGGAATTGGCCTTGGTCCCTTTAGCTTGGGGATGTGTGGCATTGGATTCTAAATGGTTGGCGATATGTCTTATCCCGACGTTGGGGGGAATTGGGGCGGCGGCTAGAATTGCCGATTATGCTTTAATCCCACACCTTGTGGAAAAGGAAAAGTTGAACGAAGCCAATGCTTGGTTAAAAATGATGACGATGTTAGGGCTTGGGATTGCAACCCTTTTTATGGTGGCGATTTTAAAAGTGTCAACACCATTCCCCGTGATTTTTAGTGTGGGTATTGTGTTATCTCTTGTGGCGTTCGGGGTTGTTCGCTTTTTGCCAGCTGTTACGGCAGATGATTCAGAATTAATCTTGGAAAAAAATCCTAAGAAAATTTGGGGCGATATGGCCGAACTTTTAAAGCATCAATTTGACCTGGTGCGTTATTTATTGGGGATTGCTTGGTTCTGGTTGATTATGACAACGATGAGTTTGTTTGCCCCCGAATACGGGGACAGCTTTTTGCATGTCAGATGGTCGGTCATTATGTTCCTAACGGTAATTTTTGCGTTTGGGTACACGGTAGGGGCCTTGCTTTACAGTCGGTTCTTTAAACAAGAAAAAGCCGGGGCTTATTCGTGCTTGACCTGTTTGACCGTTGGGGGGTTGTTATTTGTATTGGCAGTGGCTAGCACGGCGTTATCGGGCTTAATGGTTCCCAAAGCGATGACAATTTACCAATTTATGTTTGGAACGACCAGTTTCGTTTATTGGTGTATTTTGGTGGATATTTTTGTATTGGGGGCGGTGTGTGCCTGTTATGTCATTCCGTTTTATACCCTGTTGCAACTGAAATCCCCGGACGGCAAATTAGGCCGGGTTTTAGGGGTTGGTAACACGTTAAACGCTAGTCTAACCATTTTGGCTTTTATTGGTATTTTGGGCTTAAAAGTTTTGTTCTTTAACTTGATTACGTTGTTTGTGATTTTATCGTTTTGTACAATGGGGATGGCGGTGTATATGTTGCACTTGCTCCCCACAGAGTTGCAAAAAAAGACATGGCGTTGGGTGTTAACGAAATTGTTTAAAGTAGAAATATCGGGCCTAGAAAATTTGCCAGCCGCGGGACAACGGGCATTGATTATTCCTAATCACACATCGTATTTAGATATGTTGCTGATTTCCACTTTTGTGGATCAAAAGATTTTATTTGCGATGAATGAACAATGGCTTGAAAGTCGGGCAATTCGTATTTTGGCAAGCTTGATGGATGTGCGTCCTTTGGTATCTTCTAATCCTTTAACAATTAAGGATATGGTGGAAGAATTAAAACAAGACAAGCTTTGTATGGTCTTTACGCATGGGTTGGTGCAAGATGGGAATACCCGTCTTAAAATTTACGAAGGGGCGGCTATGATGGCGTATAAAGCAGATGCCCCGATTGTGCCAATCCAAATTAGTGGGGCTAGGCACACGTTCTTTTCAAGGGTGTTAAAGAAGAATGCTAATTTCCGATTGTTCCCGAAGATTACCTTAAAAGTTTTACCACCTGTTAAATTAACGGTAGATGAAACGTTGCCGGTGCGTCAAAAACGGGAAAAGATTAGTTCTCAGGTCTATGACATTGTGACGAATATGTCTTTTGATGCCTATGACAAAGACACCACAATTTTGGAAGCTACCATTCAATGTATGGAAGTAACGGGACGGTTTAAGCCCGTTTTGGAAGATACATCGCGGAAAGTGGTGAACTTTTCGGCCTTCTTTTTAAAGACATTTGCTTTGGGACAGATTTTAAGAAGTCATGTTGAGGCGGATGAACGGGTAGGGGTATTGTTGCCGACATCTAATGCGTGTGCCTTAACGGTTTTGGCCTTGCATACACTGGGGAAAACCCCGGCCATGATTAACTTTTCATCGGGGCCGACGCAAGTGGTTTCAACCTGTAAAACGGTGGAATTGAAAAAAATTATCACGGCCCATAAAGTCATTAGCTTGGCTAAATTAGAACCCCTTATTGCTGTGCTAGAAGAAAATGGATTCCAGGTGTTGTATCTAGAGGATATGGCCAAGACCGCCCACTGGACCCACAAAGCGTTTGGGGTGTTGGGGGCTTTGTTCCCGCGATATGCGTATAAAAAAGCGTGTGGTGGTAAGGCAAGTCCTAATGATACAGCGGCGATTTTATTTACTTCTGGTTCTGAAGGAATGCCCAAAGCCGTGTTTTTAAGTCATAAAAACATTATGTCTAACTGTGTGCAATTAATTCACCGCGTGGATTTAACGAAGGAAGATACAATTTTGTGTTGTTTGCCGATGTTCCATTCCTTTGGAATATTGGCAGGATGTTTTGCCCCTTTGATCTTGGGAATTAAAAGCGTGTTATATCCAACACCGCTTCATTACCGGATTATTCCTGAAATGTGTGCGGCGGTACGGGCAACGATTTTCTTTGCAACCGATACCTTCTTAATGGGGTATGCAAAATGTGCCAATCCGTACGATTTTAACTCGTTACGTTTGGTGGTTTGTGGGGCAGAACGCCTGAAAGATGAAACTCGGAAAATCTGGTTAGATAAGTTTGGGATCCGATTGCTTGAAGGTTATGGGGCCACGGAATGTGCCCCCGTTTTAGGGCTTAGTTCCTTGTTGCATCATAAAGTAGGATCTGTAGGTCGTGGGGTTCCAGGGATGACATATGAATTAAAGCCAGTGCCTGGAATTACCGAAGGACAAGAATTATGGGTTAAGGGACCAAATGTGATGCAAGGGTACATGCGTCATACAGCGCCAGGGGTCCTAGAACCCCCCGAAGATGGGTGGTATGATACAGGGGATATTGTGTCCATGGATGAAGAAGGGTTTATCTTCATCAAGGGGCGTTCCAAACGTTTTGCCAAGATTGGGGGTGAAATGGTGTCTTTGACACAGGTTGAAGATGTGATTCATAAACGCTGGGCCGAAGCATCTATTGGGGCGGTCAATATTCCCGATGATAAAAAGGGCGAAAAAATCGTTCTCATTACCACCGAAAAAAGTATTGATAAGGATGGATTACTTGCGGCATTTAAGGCAGCCGGGGCGCCCGAAATTGGGATTCCATCCAAAATTATTTATACGGATAATCCCCCCTTATTGGGGACAGGTAAGTTTGACTATGTGAAGGCCAAAGAAATGGCTTTGGCGGATGAATAGGGGGCAAAATGCACTATTACACGACACCGATTTATTACATTAATGGCGCCCCACATATTGGGCACGCTTTTACCACGATTTTAGGGGATGCTCTAAAAAAACGGGATGAAATGAAGGGGGAACAAGTTTTATATTCCACGGGAACGGATGAACACGGCCAAAAGAATCAGCATTCTATTGAGGCTTTGGGGGTGTCGGCTCAGGAATTTTCAGATAAACAGAGTATGGCATTCCGGAAATTATTTGAGGATATGCACATTGACTTTGATGTGTTTTTTAGAACGACTTCCCCAGAACATAAACATGTGGTTCAAGGGATTTTACAGCGTTTTTTTGAAGAGGGAAAGATCATCAAAAAATCCTATTCAGGCCTGTATTGTGAAGGGTGTGAACAATTTAAAAAACCGTCAGATTTAACCCCCGAAGGATATTGCCCGGATCACCAAAAAAAGCCCAAAGAAATGACGGAAGAAAATTATTTCTTCCCCTTGGAACAAGATCGGCAATGGTTGATTGATTACATTAAAGTACACCCTGATTTTATTCAGCCCGCCCAGTATGCGAAAGAGGTTTTGGGAATGTTGTCAGAACCCCTGGATGACTTGTGTATTTCGCGGCCGAAATCTAGGGTGTGGCTAGGGATTGATGTGCCCTTTGATAAAGACTATGTCACGTATATTTGGTTTGATGCTCTGATTAATTATATCACGACCTTGAAATTTGGGGAAGATCCTAAGTTTTTAGATAAATGGCAAAACGCCGTGCATTTAATTGCCAAAGATATTTTAAAACCCCACTGTGTGTATTGGCCGATTATGTTGAAAGGTCTAGGGGTTCCCCCACCAAAGCATTGTTTTGTGCACGGGTATTGGCTTGGGGAAGGGGGCGTGAAAATGTCTAAATCCTTAGGCAATACAGTGGATCCGAACGAGGCCATAGCCCTAGTTGGCACCGATGCATTGCGTTTTTATTTGATTGAAAATATGAGTGCCACGACCGATGCTCAAATCAGCTTGAATCTGATCAAACAAGGGTATAGGGCGTTAGCAAACAACATTGGAAATTTGCATATGCGGGTGATTAAAATTACGGATAAGAATAAGGATAAAGCGCTGCCGTCTTTAAAGACATTGACAGATGCCGATAAAGATTTGATAGAACGGCTTTCCAAAACATTCCAAGAATTATATGCCCCCGAAGGAACCCTAGAGGGGTTAAATACTTTGGCCAAAGCCCTGACGCAAGCAGGGGCAGATGTGAATGCTTATTTTGCCGAAAATGCACCATGGCAATTGGTTAAGCAAGAAGGGGCTTTGGATCGGTATGCGGCCGTTACCTATACCACGTTAGAGGCTTTACGATTGATGGCTAAGGCAATGTATCCGATTATGCCAGATACCGCCCAAAAAATCTTAGTGTCATTGGGGATAGAGCCGGTTATGACGGCCGATTTTACGCCGTATGCGACGGATACTTTTGGGGCTTTGGTTGTTGGGCAACCCTTGTTTCCCCTTATAGAAGCCTAATTGATTTTTAAGGGGTTTGCCAAGGGCTAAAAATTCCTCAAACTCCTCGGGGGTTTCTTCTATTAAGGTGGTGTTATGACGCATTAAGGATTTACCGTATCCCAGCACCGGAACCTCAAATCCCAACATTTCCAATACTGTGGGACCGATGTCAAACGATGTAAAGGTCCGATCTGTTTTAGGGGGCTTGGGGGCATGAATAAACACGTTGTAAATGCCACGTTCTTTGGCCGACATCAGCTTGTCATAAAGGGTACTTTTCATGGACAGATGATCCCCCACTAAAACGACTAAGGTGTTTTCATAAAAGGCCTGTTTTTCTAACCAAGCTAAAAAATCGGTTAGGGTTTCATCGGCACAGCGCACAACGTCCCGCATATCTCCATTTTTTTGGGGACAGGCGGTATCCAAATAGCCCATGGGAAAATGCGTATCAGCCGTGGTAATGGTCATCATAAAGGGGACAGACCCTTGGGCTAAATCCAAAATTTCTTCTCGGGCAATTTGAAACAACTGTCTGTCTGGGGGCATAACAAGGGTCCATTTATGAAACCCGATATGATCATAAGAAATACGCTGATTTTTAAAAAGTTCTTGAAATCCCAAAGTCCGATCAAATCCCATATAATCTACAATTTGATTTGTACGGCCGAATTCCAAGGTCGCCCCTTTTAAAAATGTCATACGATACCCCGCCTTTTTTAAAATGTTGGGAACACAAAGGGGATGGTTTTCCAGGGTGCTTTTAAGGTCCACAAACAAGGGAAGTCCACAGAACATACTGACGTAAGCGGCAGAGGTAAATTCGCTGCCATTTAATTGAACAAAGTGGTCAAAATGGATGTTATTTTGTGTCCAAGTTGTCAGCTTTGGGGTCAAATTTTCCCCGAAAACGGTGGTATCTTGATAGGTATTTTCCAAGGATTCCGCAAAGATAAAAATCAGATTTTTTTTGTCTTTAGGGGCCAAAATTGTTTTTTCAGATGGAAAAAAGGGGGAAAAGCTGTAAGGAGTTCCTTTAAATTTTGGCCAATACAGAGCAGGATAAAATACCACAGATATTAAGCTTAAGAATAATAATCCCATAAGCAGTTTAAAAGAGGTAATTTTCCTTATCCCCCATATGAACACCCCAGCTATTCCCAAAAAAAGAACGAAACACATCAAGATAAATGGGTGAAATAAAATAGTGGTATCTGATAAATGGTACCAAAAAGTTTTGATAGATATTTGCCCTAAAATAAAACGAGAAATGCCGTTTATCAGGGCTATTAGGACACTGATGAAAACGGCGCTTTTTAGGATTTTTATCTTCATGTTATGCTTTTTTCAAAACCTCTTGTCCCCCCATATAAGGACGCAAGGCCTCTGGAATACGCACAGATCCATCTGCTTGTAAATTGTTTTCTAAAAAGGCAATCAACATTCTAGGGGGGGCAACCACCGTATTGTTCAACGTATGGGGCAAATATTTTTTCCCATCTTTACCGGTAACCCGAATTTTAAGCCGCCGGGCTTGGGCATCCCCCAAGGTAGAACAAGAACCCACCTCAAAATATTTCTTTTGCCGTGGAGACCAAGCTTCCACATCCAAAGATTTAACTTTCAAATCCGCTAAATCCCCCGAACAACATTCTAAGGTTCTGACAGGAATGTCCAAAGTTCTGAAAAAGGCGACCGTGTTTTGCCACAATTTTTTAAACCAGTCCATAGATTCTTCGGGCCGACAAATTACAATCATTTCTTGTTTTTCAAACTGATGAATCCGGTAAACCCCCCTTTCTTCAATGCCATGGGCCCCTTTTTCTTTTCTAAAACACGGGGAATAGCTTGTCAAGGTCAGGGGCAATTGCTCTTCTGGGATAATTTGATCAATAAACTTTCCAATCATGGAATGTTCACTGGTCCCGATGAGATACAGATCTTCCCCTTCAATCTTATACATCATCGCATCCATTTCGGCAAAGCTCATCACCCCTTCTACGACCTGTGACCGAATCATAAACGGGGGAACGCAATACGTAAATCCCTTACCAATCATAAAATCACGGGCATAGGATAAAATGGCGGAATGAAGCCGGGCAATATCCCCCATCAAATAATAAAAACCGTTGCCGGCGACACGCCGCGCCGAATCCAAATCTACGCCAGATAACCTTTCCATAATATCAATATGATAGGGCACTTCAAAAGGGGGGACAACTGGATCCCCAAAACGTTCAACTTCCACGTTTTTGCTATCATCTTCCCCGATAGGGACGGATGCATCAATCATATTCGGGATAATCATCATGCGTTTTAACAGATCGCTTTGAATTTTATCTTGTTCCTGTTCCAAGGCGACAATTTTATCCCCGATTGTACCACTTTCGGCTTTTAGTTTATTGGCCTCTTCTTTCGCCCCTTTGGCCATACAGGCCCCAATTTCTTTGGACAATTTTGTGCGCTGAGCCCGTAAACTTTCGGCCTCTTGAATCAGCTTTCTATTTTGGATATCTAGGTCCAATACTTCATCTACAAGGGATAATTTACTATCTTGAAATTTCTTACGAATATTTTCTTTCACAAGGTCTGGATTTTCACGAACAAATTTGATATCTAGCATAAAATAAACCTCCGGTTATGATCTTCTTAAATGATGTTTTAAAGCGGGAACATCGGCCTCGCTTAGTTCTTCTAACCCCCGTTTTCCTGCATCTTTTTTAAAGGCTTCCAAATCTTTAATGGCCCCCACGACCACCAAAATATCTTTGGGCAGTAATTCCACTTTATTACTGGGCACATCAATAATTTTTTGGCCCCGTACAATTTGTACAAGTGTGATTGTATAGGTATCGCGTAAACGAATGTCTTGCAATAATTTATGGGCAAAATCCCCCTGTTCCAAAACCCGATAAGGCCGGAAAGTTAAGTATTCCCCTTGATTTTCTTCTGGGGTTTCTGTTAGGTTCAAGTTCATTAAGAACTGCGTTTCAATTCGCATGTATTGATTAAAGACCCATTGAGAACGAGAAACCAACATAATGGCGGCCACCACCAAAAAGAAGGTAATGACGGGATTGGTGGATAGTAATTGGTGAATAGTCCACACAACTAAAAATGCCCCAATGCCAAGCCGGGCTGCGGTTAAAGCGATCAACGGAATCCGATTATACCGATCCGCCCGCCACAAGTCAAAATATACTCTGGCTTTTGGTAAGATAAGTAGCATCCGCAAGAACGGGGAAATTGCCATTAAAGTAAGCAGCGTCAAAACCCCCCGCCCTAAACGCCCATAAGGAATCAAAAATGGCCGGGCAAAGACATAGGACAAATTCACAATGGCCACGATAATAAAGGAAAACAGAACAATATTACGGAAATAACTGATAAAAAGTTCTTTCCAAGCGGCCTTTTCGGCGGATGTTTCCTTCTTTGTTTGAGACAGGGAATTTAACGCCTCCATCCATTTTGGGGGCATAATTTGTTTGACCTTTTCATAGGCCTTTGGGGCGGCCTTAATCATCATGGGGGTGGTGAAGGTGGTAATAACCGACACCGCCACAATAATAGGATAGACTTGATCCCCTAAGACCCCTAGACTGACACCAAGACTAGCAATAATAAAGGCAAATTCCCCGACTTGCGCTAAGGAAAACGCCCCTAAAATGGCGGTTTTTAAATTTTGTCCCGCAATAGTAAAACCAACCAACGCGCACAATGTCAGCCCCACCATCACAACGATGGTTAACAGAACAATTGGATAAAAATAGGTGACGAACATCATGGGGCTGACCATCATCCCAACCGATACGAAGAACACAGCCCCGAACAAGTCTTTAACGGGCTTGATAACTTCGTGAATTTTTTCGGTTAAAGGGGTTTCTGCTAAAAGCGACCCCATGATGAAAGCCCCCAAAGCCTCAGAAAAACCAGCAGATGTGGCCAAATACACCATGAATAAACACAATCCCACACTGATAATCAACAACATTTCAGATGTCAGTAATGGGGCAATTTTTTTCATCAATGTGGGAATCAGGTAAATCCCAAACACAAACCACACCACCAAGAAAAAGACCAATTTCAAAGCACTAAGCAACAAGGACAAGGCGTCCAAATTTTGGCTAAGGGCAATCGTGGGCAATAATACCAACAGTAAAATCCCCACCACATCTTCCACAACCAGAACGCCAAAAACAAGCTCGGTAAATCGTTGTTTTTTAAGACCTAAATCTTCAAATGCCTTAATAATAATCGTGGTGGAAGACATAGAAATCATCCCCCCTAGGAAGATACTGTCTACGGACGTCCATCCCAACAACATCCCCACGGTATATCCGATGAACATCATCAAAACGACATTGCAGGTGGCGGTGATAAGGCCGGCTTTCCCAACGTTCATCATCTTTTTAAAGCTAAATTCTAATCCCAAACCAAACAGCAAGAAAATAATCCCAATGTCCGCCCACAATTTGATGTTTTCACTGTCGGTAACGCTAGGGAAAATTTTAAGGGCAGGCCCCGCCAAAATTCCCGCCACAACATACCCTAACACCAGGGGTTGTTTCAGCTTTTTGAATAACAATGTAATCACCCCTGCGTACAGGGAAATAAGGGTCAAATCCACAATTAATGTTGGTAACGCATGCATTTTTCTTATCCTTTTTTGAAATTCCTTTCAGTGTACCTTTTTTTTTGAAGAAAACAAGGTATATTTTACAAAATTTTTTGCGTTAAAAAAGTTGAAAATTTTTTTGAAACAAGTTAGGGTTATCTTCAAAGGGGGAAAAATGGCAGGACCCGAAGACAGTTCCTATTTTGGTAAACATTACAATACGGTTATAGATTGGCAAACGGCCGAACAAGTATTTACCGTTTTGCCAGCGGTCAGGAAGCCCTTTAAAACCCTTTTGGAACAGGTCTTAACCTTGGAATCTTTTGTACAAGTGGGGCGGCCCCTTACCATCGGGCAAGGTCCTTTTGTTCGGGTATCCCCGCAAATGTCTAAACGTGTTCGGTATGTGATGGAAGATTATTTTTATCCCACACTTGAATTGACCCCATTAATGGTACATGCCATGATTCATTGTACGCATTTGTTGGAACAAAAAGATACCGAACAAGATTTTTTTACTGTGGATTTATCGGGGGGCGATTATGCCTGAAACCATAACCCCCTTAGATTGTCAATTTGCCGTTCCCGTGGGGCAGGGGGGTATTCTTTTTGATTTGAATCGGTATATTCCAGATGCATCGGGAACCCTTGTCCCCCAAGATCCGCCCCCGTATTCAAGGGAGGAAGTAGAAAATATCAGCCATAGGTTGTCTGATGGGATGGCGTTACCGGAATTGCAACTTTTTTATCAAAAGATGGTACAAGAAGCAGAAAAAAAATCGGGAAATCCGTGTTTAACTATCCCTGTGAAAGTTGATAAAATTTTATGTTCGCAAAAAAATAAGGCCTGTTTTTTAAACGAAGGGACCCTTGTATGTGATGGGTTGACTTTGGATTCAGGAATGTTGGCTAGGACTCTTTCTGATTTTTTACCTTCTTCCGAAACGGGTAAAACATCTGTATTGACATATCAATTACCTCAGGGACAAGTGGTGTTTGATTTAACCCCGTATCAGAAAAATGAACAAGGGGATTTGGTGCCAGCCCCCTTGACGGCGTATGATGTGTGGCAACATGATCAAGTTAAAAAAATTTTGGATCAATATTTTGCAACCATGGAAGGACAGAATTTATACCAACAGATTTTTAAGGCATTAAATCCACAAAACACCCATAAAATACGGGTTCCCTTAAAAATTGATTTTTCTAAAAAGAAACAAGGGGTGCTAGGCAGTTATAGTGATGGGGCGATTATATTAGCTTCCCCCACATTAGATTTAGAAACTTTTCATCATGAATCAATTCATTTTTTGCAAGATGCGTTGTATCCAGGGTTACTTAATTTGCAAAATTATCCGTATGAAGCTAGTTTTTCTGAAACGGGCTTGATGATAGAAACTGAAGCCGCCCTAGAAGGTCTGTGGTTCGCAACAAATCACGGGGATAAAACATCAGATCAATTGGCCGATTGTCAAGTAATGCAAGAACTAAAAGAACAATTTTCTAAAACGATTTCAGATCCTGTTTTATTAAAACAAACGGTCTTGCGTGCCTATTTTCGGGAGCATTTATTAACTGGACCCTGGGGGGAACTTTATAGTAAGAAGTATCAGCAAGGGGCCTTTATTTCAGAAATAATTAAATACCGTGAAAAAGGGGATAAATGCCCAGATGAAATCCTGAATGCCCAAGCACATATACGTCAAAATTTAAAAAAGTTGGGGCTGGAAGAAAGGGATTTGAAAACATTGGCTAAAATGGCAGATGATGTCAGAAATGCGGTTATGGAAAGAAAACTAGCTCACGAAGAAGAACGCAAAGCTATGGATTATTATTTTCCGGCAACGTTGGGAAAAGTTAAAGGGCTGAATTTACCAAAAGTTCCGAAAGGCCCCTTGTATGTTTATCCCCAAGAACCTAGGGAAAAATAAGCTGCGCATTTGTAAAAATACTTGACATTTTTTTTAGGGGCATTGTATACTTAAAAAATATTTTTAACAAAATTTTAGAAATAAAAGGAAGAAAAATGAATTACGGATCAGAAACGTATTATGGACCAATGAAACCAGTTATTGATTGGGATAAAGATTCAGCCGATACAGTTATAAAAAAAGTCATTTTGTTGGCCCATCAAGGGCATGTATATGATGAAGATGCTGATGGACAAACTTTGTTGATGCATGCGATTCAAAAAGGGTATACATCCCTTGTTAAGGGGCTTGTTCAATATCAGGGGCTTGTGAATGTACATGATAAGTCTGGAAAAACGGCCTTGATTTATGCGGCAGAAATGGGGCAGGATGAAATTGTTAAAGCTTTATTGTCCTACAAGGCTAAGGCAAATATAAATATTCGTGATAATCACGGAAAAACTTCTTTGATGTATGCAGCGGAAAAAGGACATATGGGTGTTGTTCGTATCTTGCTAACAAAAGAAAGAACAAATGTTAATGAAAAAGATGATGAGGGCGAAACGGCCTTGACTTACGCTGTTCGTTGGGAAAATCTTGATATTGCCAAAGCGTTGATGGCTAGAGGGGCTTTTGTGCATACACAAACTGGGTACGGTCAAACCCCTCTGATGATAGCAGCTTATAGAGGGTATGAAAAAATGGTCAATGCTTTGTTAGAAGCTGGTGCTGATGTCAATGCCCAAAACCATGAAGGACAAACGGCTTTGATGCAGGCGGCGGACAATGGTCATATTGATATTGTCCGGGGCTTGATAAGGAAAAATGCAAATGTGCATATGAAAGATAATCAAGGGAAGACAGCTTTAATGTATGCGGCCTATAGGGGGCGTGTCAGTGTTATTCGGTCCTTAATTAATGGAAAAGCAAGTATACAGGATATAGATGAAAAAGGACGAACGGCCTTGATGTATGCGGCGGCTTCGGGTCAAGTTGAGGCAGCTAAAGTCTTAATAAGAAAAAAACTGATTGATACCAAAGATGTGTGGGGACGAACGGCCTTGATGCATGCGGTGGACGGTGGCCATGCAGAGGTCGTCAAAGCATTGAGGGCAGCTGGGGCTAAAACGGATATTCAGGATGCGTCCGGTCGTACGGTGTGGACTTATGTTCAAAAAAAGAGAGCTCATCAAGAGTGGGAAACGCTTAGACAGTTGGAACAGGCCCTGTTAACCCCCGAAACCCCTAGATCTGGTACAGTGGTGGCTAAACAACCTAATATCAAAGGATCAGATGGCCCAAGTCAAGGCCCTAATGACTTGGGATAAACCCCAAATAGTTTGTTTATAAAACAGAATTTTAACAACAAAGCCCCCAAATTTGGGGGCTTTTGCTATATCAATAAATTTTTTATTCTACGGTTGGGGCACGACCACGAATACGTGTGGTTCCTTGCACGGTGGTTAAGTACACGCTGTCCCCGATACGTAAGTGTAATTCGTTAGATTGTACCACCGACACGACGGCGCCTGTGGATTTTTTGACCAAGAATTCATAGGCGGTATCTTTGGTAATGGCTTTTTCGGTGGCCCCACCGACAACGCCCCCTAAGACGGCCCCGCCAACGGCCCCGATGACGTTAACCGCTGTGTTGCCGCCGATCATGGATCCCGCTGCCCCACCAGCGACCGCCCCGCTCAATGTACCCACATCGGAAGTGCCGGCTACGGCAATGGGTAAGATGTCCACGATTTTTCCATATTCTACCCGACCTTGTGCGCCAATTTCGGCACGTTCATAGGTTGTATTGGTATCTCCAATACCGCACGCCGTTAACGCTAAAGTCCCTAAAATTGCTGTTAAACAAAGGATGATTTTTTTCATTGCATGTTCCCCTTTCTTTGTTATACTGAATAGCACTTTAATCTTATTTTTAACAAAGTCAAAGAAAAAATGAAAAAAATATATCAAAAATGTGTGAAAAAAATTTATGCGTGGGGAACGCGCCAAGTTAAAAGCCCGTATGCCTTGTGGATTTTGGCGATTGTGGCGTTTGCGGAAAGTTCTTTTTTCCCCATCCCACCAGATATTTTATTGATACCTTTGGTCCTTTATCGGTCTAAAGAGGCCTTTAAAATTGCCACTGTTGCGATGGTGTGCAGTGTGCTGGGGGGATGTTTTGGGTACGCGATTGGCTATTTCTTGTATAACAGTGTCGGGATTCCTGTATTGGATTTTTACCACTATCGGCCGGCGTTTGAACGTTTTTGCGAAAAATATAATACCTATGGGGCGTGGATTGTTTTTGGGGCAGGGATTACGCCGTTCCCCTATAAAATTATTACGATTGCCAGTGGTGTCACACACCTTAATTTTGGGGTATTTACGGTGGCTTCTATTTTGGCACGGGGGTTAAGATTTTACCTGATAGCTGTGTTGCTGTGGGCGTTTGGGGAACCGATGCAGCGCTTTATTGAAAAGAATTTGGGGTGGTTGTCGGTGGCGTTTTTAGCGTTGCTTATTGGGGGCTTTTTGCTTGTCGGTTTGTTTTAAAAACGATTGACAACATCTTAAAAAATCTGTATAATCAAAGATTATTAAAATTCATAAGGACGAAAAAATGAAGCACCAAAATATACGGAATATTGCCATTATTGCCCACGTTGACCATGGGAAAACCACACTTGTAGATGCCTTTTTAAAACAGAGCGGAACGTTCCGCGACAATCAAGCGGTAAATACCTGTGTGATGGACAGTGGGGATTTGGAACGTGAACGGGGTATTACGATTTTAGCTAAATGTACGTCGGTGGTTTATAAAGATGTACGTATTAACATTGTGGATACGCCGGGGCATGCCGATTTTGGGGGTGAGGTAGAACGGATTTTATCCATGGTGGACGGGGTGTTGGTGTTGGTAGATGCCGCCGAAGGTCCGTTGCCACAAACAAAATTTGTGGTGGGAAAAGCCCTGAAATTGGGCTTGCGCCCGATTGTGGTGATTAACAAAGTGGATCGGGCAGATGCCCGGCCCGACGAAGTTTTAAACGAAGTTTTTGATTTGTTTGACAAGTTGGGGGCTACCGAAGAACAATTGGATTTCCCGGCACTATATGCGTCCGGTCGGGAAGGATGGGCGGTCAATTCCTTAACCGATGAACGCAAGGATATTATCCCCTTATTTGAAAAGATTTTGGAACATGTGCCGGCCCCAGAATGTGATGAAAACGGACCGTTTAAAATGTTGGTGACGACCTTAGAAGGCGACCCGTTTGTGGGCCGGATTTTAACGGGGCGGATTTTGTCGGGACATTTAAAAACTTCTATGATGTTAAAGGCCCTCAGTCGCACGGGCGAGGTCATAGAAAACGCCAGGGTGTCTAAAATTATGGCGTTCCGGGGCTTAAAACGCACGGCGTTAGAAGAAGCCGAAGCCGGCGATATCGTCAGTATTGCGGGTTTTATGAAAGCCACGGTGGCCGATACCTTGTGTGCTCCAGAAGTGACTGACCCGATAGAGGCCCAACCGATTGATCCCCCGACATTGGCAATGACCTTTTCTATTAACACCTCGCCCTTGGCGGGAAAAGAGGGGGAGAAAGTGACCTCGCGCCTGATTTGGGACCGGCTGAAAAAAGAAGCCGAAAGCAATGTTGCCCTTAAAATTTCCCGGACCGATTCCACCGATTCTTTTGAAGTGGCAGGCCGTGGGGAATTGCAACTGGGGATTTTGATTGAAACCATGCGCCGGGAAGGGTATGAATTGTCGGTATCACGGCCTAGGGTGCTGTTTAAAACAGATTCTGATGGCACCACCACAGAACCCTATGAAGAAGTAACCGTGGACGTGGATGAAACGTATTCTGGTGTGGTTGTGGATAAGATGAGTCAGCGCAAAGCCGAACTTCGTGAAATGCTTCCCATGGGGGCGGGTAAAGTGCGCTTGATTTTCTTGGCGCCCTCTAGGGGGTTGATTGGTTATCATGGCGAATTTTTAACCGATACGTGTGGCACAGGGGTAATGAACAGATTGTTCTATGATTATCTGCCGTATAAAGGTGTGATTCCTGGCCGGCATAATGGGGTGCTGATTTCCACTGAAAGTGGTAAAGCTGTGGCGTATGCGTTGTGGAAAATTCAAGAACGGGGGCCGTTATTTATCGAACCCGGGGAAGCGGTATATCCCGGCATGATTATTGGGGCGAATGCAAAACCCGGGGATATAGAGGTCAACCCGATTAAGGGGAAGCAATTGACGAACATTCGGGCGGCGGCCAAAGATGAAGCTGTGGCACTCTATCCGCCACAACCGCTGGCATTAGAAGAGGCGCTGGCGTATATTGACGAAGACGAATTGGTGGAAGTGACCCCGAAGAACATTCGCTTGCGCAAGATTTTGCTGGACAGTAACGATCGTCGTAAAGCCGAACGCAAAAAAGTGTAGAACATTTTTCCCCTTGCATTTTGGTAAAAAAAGGATGGCAGAGAATAGAAAATGCCATGAACAACCGTTCAATCCTCAAAAAAAATCCCCATTCAAACACTCTAACGAGTATT
>JBGUXS010000006.1:0-23311 GCA_045118155.1 Alphaproteobacteria bacterium
AATGCCGAAAACATTGATCAATTGTATGCCAATGATGAAGCTTTACAAGGCAACATTGAAATGCTTGGTGAAAAGATGAATCAAATGGCATCTAATACCAATGGTAGCATTAGCTCTTTGAACCGGAAAGTGAACAAATTAGACAAGAAAGTGAAAACTGGCTTTGCTTCTAATGCGGCTTTAAGCGCTTTGGTTCCGAACGCACGGGCTATTGGGAACACGCAATTATCAGCTGGTACCGGTTACTATGATGGTGAATTCGGTGGTGCTGTTGGTGTCTTCCACTACTTCAATGACAATGTGTTGTTGAATGCTGGTGTGTCCTATGCCGGGGATGAAAGCTTGATGGCTAGAGCTGGTGTTAGCTTTGGGTTCTAATAAAAGCTTAAAATCCTTTATAAAACAAAATCCCCTGATTAAATATCGGGGGATTTTTGTATCTAAAAAATATCTAGAAAATTAAGATAGTTTATAAATTTTAAGGGGGAACTTATTGAACCTCAGTAAATTCAACATCAATGATTTTTTCGTGCCCTTTTACCCGAGAATGTCGGGGATATTTTATCTGGTCCCTTCGGCCCGCCCTGTTTAAAAAACCAGCTATTCCAAAAACAATAATGAACAAAACGAATAGCGGTAAAGCAATATACCAAACAAATAACAAAAATAGGGCTAATCCCCCTATCATCCCTGCATACATTAATATTTTATCCAAATATCGCATTTATCCCCCTAAACTTTTAAGCTGATACAACACATCCAACGCCTCTTTCGGGGAAAGAGTATCTGGATTGATTTGCTTAATTTTTTCTTCCAAAGGAGAGGTCATTTGTACTTGCGATGCCGTAAATAAGGGTAAATCCGTCAAATTGGGTCCCCGCCGTTCTATTTCGGATAAAATCTGGCGTGCCCTGTCTATAACGGCCGGTGGCAATCCCGCCAATTTTGCCACATGTATCCCGTAAGAATGTTCACTGGCCCCTTGCACAACTTCATGCAAAAAGATAATATCCCCTTTCCATTCTTGTGTCTTAATCGTGTACAAACCAATATGGGGGAGCGTATCTTTTAACTGCGTCAATTCGTGATAATGGGTCGCAAACAAAGCCCGACACCGATTGTGATGATATAAATATTCTACAACCGCATGTGCAATAGACAATCCGTCATAGGTGGATGTTCCCCGCCCTACTTCATCTAAAATGACTAAGGAACGCTGAGTTGCCCCGTTTAAAATAGAGGCAACTTCCACCATTTCCACCATAAAGGTAGAACGGCCACGCGCTAAATCATCCGATGCCCCCACGCGCGAAAAAATCTTATCCACCACCCCAATCGTCGCCTTGGCTGCCGGCACAAAAGACCCTATCTGTGCCAAAATCGCAATCAGGGCATTTTGACGTAAAAACGTACTTTTCCCCGCCATGTTCGGCCCCGTCATCAACCACAATTTTTCTGGATTCATCTGGCAATCGTTTTCCACAAAATCTTGCTTTTGTGCTTTTAAGGCCACCTCTACCACAGGATGACGCCCCTTTTCAATGGCAAAATCCAATCCATCCGTCATAACCGGACATACCCACGTATTTTTAACCGCAACATTAGCCAGGGCCATCGCCACATCTAACTTTGCAATCGCCATTGCCGCCGATAACAACCGATCAACATCGGCCATGACTTTTTCCCGCAAAGATTCAAAAATTTCTAGTTCCAATGCTAAACTGCGTTCTTCGGCCGTTAATAATTTTTGGGCCAATTCATTTAATTCCACTGTCGTAAAACGCACACAATTGGTTAAGGTTTGCCGATGAATAAATCCAAGTTCTGGTTTTTTAAGCAAATCTTGGGCATAACGAACCGGCACTTCCACAACAAGACCCACCAATGAATTATCCGTGATTTTTAAGTTTTGAATATCCGTGATTTTGGTATAGCGCGCTTGCAAATCCATTTTAATTTCTTTTGCATTTTCCTTTAAAGCCCTCAGTTCATCCAACGCCGGATGAAATCCCTTTTTAATAAACTTCCCTTCCCGTGTTAATTGGGGGGGAAAATCTTCTATGGCAGCATCCAAAATCTTTACAAGGGCCGAATGTTCCCCCAATTCTTGCACATCTTGGACAATCCCATCGGGTTGCAAAGGGGAAAAAATTGCATTCCTTAACAAAGGAATCGCCTTTAACGTTTCCCGAATAGCCAATAAATCCCGTGGTCCCCCACGCCCAATGGCTAGCCGTCCCAATGCCCGTTCTATATCGGGAACCGTTTTTAAAACCGCCCGTCCTTGATCCATTTGGCCTATGTTCTGCGTAAAAAATTGAACTTTTTGAAGGCGCTTATTAATCTGATCAATCTGAACCAATGGCCCCGTTAATACCCGCGTGAGTAACCGCCCCCCCATCGGGGTGTTTGTTTCATCCAAAACCTGCAATAGACTTTTAGCCCCTTTATCGTCTGAAAGAGATCTGACAATTTCCAAACTTTTTTGGGTGGACGCGTCTATTTCCATAAGACCCGATATCTGAATTTTTTGAGGTCTGTTTAATCGGGGTACCCCCTCTTTTTGCGTGAGTAGCACATAATCCAATAATACCCCACAGGCCGTCACTTCTGATTTAGATAAATCCCCTAGCCCCTCTAAAGATGCAATTTTATAAAAGTTTAACAACCGTTCTTTATTGGTAAAGGCATTAAACTTTTCAGGGCTTAAATGCGTTGTTAAATCCATAAGTGCTTGAATGGCGGGAATTTCATTTTCAAAATCATCCGAAATCAAAATTTCACTAACATCTAAACGAGCTAAGGTTGAAAAAAGCTGATCCTTTGAAACCGTTTGCGTAAAAAAATCACCCGTGGAAATATCCGCCCAAGCTAGCCCTATTTCCCCAAAAACGTATGCCACACAGGCAATATAATTGTTCCGTTTTGCGTTCAATAAAACATCTTCGGTTAATGTCCCCGCCGTCACAAGACGCACGATTTCCCGTCGCATGAGGGCCCCCGAACCACCCCGTTTTTTTGCTTCTGCTGGGGTTTCCATTTGTTCGCAAATCGCCACTTTATAGCCCGCCTTAATCAAACGAACCAAATAATTTTCGTACGCATGAAACGGAACCCCACACATGGGAATAGGTTCATCCCCCACTTGCCCACGATAAGTTTGAACAATATCTAACGCCTTAGACGCTATTTTCGCATCGTCAAAAAATAATTCATAAAAATCCCCCATCCGGTAAAATAACAGGTAATCCGGATATTGGGCCTTCATATCCACATATTGTTGCATGACAGGGGTTAATTTCGGGCTCATCTTTCCTCTTTTCTTTTTGTTTATTTGGATTATACTATAAAAATGCAGAAAAAAGAAGAGAGCCGTAAAAATATTTTTTCTTCACGCTATTACGTGCGCCTGATTATTTTAATGTCTCCGGCGACAATTATCCTTGTTTTATTGGCACTTTTTGGACATTTAAGCCCTTTAGCGGCTTTTTTGTATTTCTTACTGGTTTTTCTAATCACTGCCATTATTACCGCTTGGGTTTTTATTGAGCTTGAAAACTTCACGGCATATTTACGCCATTTAGCCCAAGAATTTGATAGCAACCTTCCAAAATTCAAATTCGGGGTTTTTGGCCCCAAACAACTTTCTCAGGCCTTTATCGCCGTCAAAAATAGGTGGTCCGAACAATTGCTTTCCGATAGTTGGATTTTACAAAATATGCCAGTGGCTATTATGATTTTAGATGCTAATAAAAATATCGTTTTTGCTAATCAATCTTTGTTTGCTTGCTTTAAGAATGTGGCATACCATTCTCCACCACCGGCCTTTTTTATGAAAAAATATGCGGCCGACTTCAAAGCCGTTTTTTCGGGGAAAAAAGGGAATACCCACTTTAAATGGGTATATGGATCCAAAGCTTTTCAAGTGCGCGTAGAACGCTTACCTGCCCAAACCAAAGGGGGGGGTATCGTTGCCGTTGTTTTCCAAGATATTACCTCACTAGAACAACTCAACCAACAACAAACAGATTTTATCGCCAACGCCTCGCATGAACTAAAAACCCCCTTGTCCATTATTGCTGGCTTTACCGAAACTTTACGCACAACAGCCAAAAATGACCCCGAAGCCCAAGACCTTTTTTTAAAACTGATTGAACAACAAACACAAAAAATGACAGGCCTTGTTCAAAACTTATTGATGAGTGCTCAAAAGAACTTTTTTACCCGAAAAAACAATGTTAAATTAGAATTGTTATTGCAATCGTTGATACAAAGTTTTTTACCCAAAGCCACCCAACACCAGAAAAAAATTAATCTGGTTATTACCCCAAACGCAAAAAATTTAACAGGAGATTTTGGACCGTTATTTAATGTCTATCAAAATATCCTTGATAATGCGATTAAATATGGCACACCGGATTCCACCATTACCATCAAAGCAGACGTTGTTAAAAATCGTAACCAATCTTCGTTGGTGGTATCTTTCCATAACTTTGGTAATCCTATTCCCCCCCAAGAACAAAAACGTATTTTTGAACGCTTTTATCGTATTCCCGCCTTAGCCTACAACCAAGAGGGAACCGGATTGGGGCTGGGGATTGCAAAAAAAATTATGACCGATTTACATGGAACAATCCACCTGACAAGTTCCCAAGGAAAAGGAACTTGTTTTAAAGTCGTTTTACCCCTGAAATAATCTATTTCTTTTCTGCTTGCGCAACCGCCGATTTTAATTGACCACATGCCGCCATAATATCTTGGCCACGAGAAGCCCGAATAGGGGCCGCAAACCAGTGATCTTCTAAAATCTTGGCAAACCGATGCATTGCATTTTTACTAGATGGTTTGTACGGACACCCTGCCCATGGATTAAACGGAATAAGATTAAACTTAACCTCTAACCCCTCTACAAGACGCATCAATTCCTCTGCGCACTGGGGCGTATCATTAATCCCTTGCAGTAAGGTATATTCCATTGTAATAAATTGCCTGTGTGGCAGATTTTTTTGGTAGGTTTTACAAGCATCTATTAATTTTTTTAATGGATAAACCTTGTTAATCGGCATAATTTGATCCCGAATTTCATCATTGGGGGCATGCAAACTTACCGCCAATTTAACCCCTAATTCCGCCAATTTAGGGATTTTTGGAGCCAATCCGCATGTTGATACCGTAATCCGGCGCTTTGAAATCCCAATGCCATCCCCATTTGTCAAAATACCTATCGCTTTGGCAACATTATCAAAATTAGCCAGTGGTTCCCCCATCCCCATAAAAACGATATTAGATAACATCCGATTTGTATCACTGGGGGTTGGCCATTCATGGTAATCATCCCGCGCTAGCATAAATTGTCCAACAATTTCGGTCGCCGTCAGATTTCTAAGACATTTTTGGGTCCCCGTATGACAAAACTTACATCCTTGGGCACATCCCACTTGCGAAGAAAGGCAAACCGCCCCCCGATCTTCTTCGGGAATATACACCATTTCTACCCGCCCACCATCTTCAAAAGAAACCAACCATTTGCGGGTTTTATCTTGGGATGTTAAAGCTTTAATAACCTGTGGCCGACTAACCGTATAATTTGATTTCAATTTTTCACGAAAATCCTTGGCAAGAGTCGTCATCCGATCAAAATCGGTTTCCCCACGATGATATAACCAATGCCAAACTTGCTTAGCCCGAAAAGGTTTTTCCCCACAAGCCACAAAAAGGGCTTGTAATTCTTCAAAACTAAGCCCAATTAATTCCTTCATGGGGTCTGTCCACATGCCGTTTGAATCGCTTCATACGCCTTTGAAAACCCTTTCAAAGAAAAAGTATCTGTTGTATGAGTGCCCCGTTTTGACACCCCTTTAATCACTAAAACATTTCCCTTTTTCATTTGCGCTATCAATTCCGTATCCATGGTCCCGTCTTTTGCCCATGCTGTATCTGTATCTACCCCAATATCTGTCAGCAATTCCAACGCTTTGTTCTTATCCACTTGAATAGTTGCATTTGCTTTTTTCTTATAGGTATAACCTGCTAAAAAACTGACCACATTAAAACTTTTTTCTTGTGGCCGATGTGCAATCATTAAAAACACATCCCCCCGAGAAGAATACTTCCCAACTGACTTAGTGGGATTTGCCGCCATATAGCATACTTTCCCTTCGGGAAGCGCCGCTGTATACGCCGTCCAAGCATGATATGATCCTAAAACACGTGATTCCACATCTAATCCCGGTTTTGCGAAAGAATATCCTATGACCCCTAATGCAATCCCTATGACGATAAGACAGATTTTTTTCATATAACCTCCATCAGTTGCACATAAGTTTACTAAAAAAAAGAAAAAATTGCAAGTATGAAACTTATCGCTTATCATAGAGCTATGGATAAAACAGGTGTACACGTTTTAAAAAAGAAGCTTCAAACTATTTCCCATCACGCGGGGGTTTATCGTATGTTGGATAGTAATGGGAAAGTTCTTTATGTCGGCAAGGCCAAAGATTTGCATAATCGCTTGACTAACTACACCCATTTAGACGGTCTATCTCATCGTATTTGGACCATGGTGGAAAAAATTGCTGATGTCATTACCGTAGAAACTGCTGGGGAACAAGAGGCGTTGCTGTTAGAAAATGAACTCATCAAACGTTATCGGCCACCCTATAATATTCTGTTGAAAGACGATAAAAGCTTTCCCTATATTATCCTGACAAAAGACCCATATCCCCGTATGATGAAATACCGGGGGACACGTTCGTTAAAAGGACATTATTTTGGACCTTTTTCTTCGGGACTTGCCGTTCAAGAAACCTTAAAGTACCTGCAAAAAGCCTTTCAAATTAGAACCTGTACAAACAGTTATTTTTCAAATCGTTCTAGGCCTTGTCTTTTACATCAAATCGGCCTGTGCAGTGCCCCGTGTGTCGGGATTATTTCGGAAAAAACTTATCAAGAAAATATCCAAAAAGCAATTGCTTTTATGAATGGAACGGATAACAGCCTATGTTCACATTTACAGCAAGAAATGGAAGAAGCATCCACCCAGTTGCATTATGAAGAAGCAGCCGTTTTAAGGGATCAATTATGGGCCCTAAATAAAATTCGGGGCCAAGGAGATTACACCCCTTTATTTGATACGGATGTTATCGGTTTATTCAAAGAAGGCGATAAAGCATGTGTGCAAGTTTTCTTTTATCGTCACGGAAGCACAAACGGAACAGCGGCTTATGTCCTTGCAGATGTAGCAGATACCCCCGAAGAAGATATTTTAGGGACTTTTTTGTTGCAATTTTATCAGGATGTGCCTGCCCCTAAAACCATTTTAACCTCTTGCCCACTTTCTGTCACCACAAACCAAGCCCTAACCACCTTAGCCGGGCATACCCTTCTGATTCAAAGTCTTCACTTACGAGGACGTAAAAAAGAACTGATTGAAGAAGCCCGTAAAAACGCCAAACAAACCCTTCATCAAAAATTAACCGAACAAGGAGTCAGTCATCAACTTTGGGAAGCTTTCCAAAATCTCATGGGAATTCCCGAACTTAATAAGATAGAAGTTTATGATAACAGCCATTTCCAAGGGGCAGCCGCAACTGGGGCGATGATTGCTCTAACCGAAGAAGGTTTTCAAAAAAAGCTTTATCGCCGTTATAATATTCGCCTAAGTGCCACTAATGATGATTTTGGAATGATGCGGGAGGTTCTTAAACGGCGTATTGTGCGGGGGCGTGCCGAAAAGGACCTACCTTCCGTTTTTATTATTGACGGCGGAAAAGGACAACTTTCTGCCGTTCAAGAAATTCTGGAAGAATTAAACGAAACTTCTGTTGCGGTTTTGGCCGTTGCCAAAGGCCCCGATAGAAATGCCGGTCATGAAGTGCTTTACAAACTGGGGGAAACAGATCCTATTCACCTACCTTACAAAGATCCCCTGTTATATTTTATCCAACGCATTCGGGATGAAGCGCACCGATTTGCCATAGGAACACATCGGGCTAAACGTCAAAGCGCCATGATTCCGGATTTATTAGGGGAAATAGAAGGGATTGGCGAAAAACGTAAACATGATTTATTGCACTATTTTGGATCCGTTCGGGAAATAAAAGGGGCATCAGTGAAAGATTTAAAGCGCGTTCCTGGGATCAGTCAGGAATTGGCCGAAAAAATTGTTGATTTTTTCCATGGATAAAAAAGCTTGTACATTAGGAAAAGCCGTGCTAATCTAAGTGCATAGTCAAAGGAACATTAATGGGGGTCAAGCATCTTTTTTGGGGATTTTTGGGAATTACCCTGTTTTTAGGGGGGAATGTTCATGCCAAAACCGCAGAAAGTGTTCTTGAAGAATTAATGCGTGCTTTCAAAGGGCGAACCTGGGTGGATGTTTGTGAAGAAACTTTTGATGAAAAAGAATCTTTTTATGAAGAACCTTCTATCCTGACGGTTCCCGTAGAGTATTTGGATGATCCAACTGTTAAATTGCCCTATAAAAGAAAAAAAGTATCAGATCCCCCAGAAGAAACAACCATAAATCCACCGGAAGAAACCTTGGAAGAAACAACTAAAGAACCCCCAGAAGAAACAACCGAAGAACCAACTGAGGAACCCACGGAAGAAACAACCGAAGAGCCCACCGAAGAAACAACTGAGGAACCCACGGAAGAAACAACTGAGGAACCCACGGAAGAAACAACCGAGGAACCCACGGAAGAAACAACCGAGGAACCAACAGAAGAAACGACCGAAGGGCCCACCGAAGGATGTACTTTGACAGAGTGTCCCGAAGACAAACCACTGTTAAATGAAGATAGTTGTATGTGTGTCGCATGTCTGTCCGATACAGATTGTGGGGATTGTGAAAGATGTGAACAAAATTCTTGCACAAGTACCTTGGAAAATAATCAAGTTTGTTGTAATAAAACGCCTCAATCCGGGGATAGTTGTTGCGGAACCACAGGATATTATCAAGCAGAAAAAGATTGTTGTGGTGAAACGCTTTATGATATATGCGACAGTTCAAAAGGATTAAGCCGTGATACCAGTACCTGTACTTGTGTCTGTGCCCCTGGCCAAGGTTTATGGGAAGATTCTTGTACAGAATGTAATGCAGAACATGTCACATGTACAACCCCCAAACGATCAATCCCCACTCTTTCTGACGGGGTGTGTACTTGTGATTGTCCAAACAACGTTTATTGGCAAAAAGATTCCAAAGGAAATTGTGCCTGTACCGCTTGCGCTGTGGATGAAAACGGGCGCCCCTATTGTCCAGGGAGTGAGCCATGAAAAAAATCATCTTCGTCATCGCCTTGGTTTTAGGAAGTCTGTCCTTTTCTGTATGGGGGGATAGTGGCAGCACGGGATGTTACAATGATGCGTGTTGTGGTGTTACAGCTTATAATTCTTCAGTGGAACGATGTTGCCAATCTAGTGCGGGGACATATACTAGCATCTTTCTTGAGATGGGTTCCTGCTCATACTATAATGGAGATTGGACAGAAGTCTCTGGGGGAACAGGGGGATTTAACTCTTCCACGTGTTCTTGTGGGACAGGTTCTTCCAGTTCCTCTGGGGGGGGATGCGGAACAAATGAAGTTTCCTGCGGAACTAATGGATGTGTTGATATAGGAAATTGTTCTGGAAGCCGGGATGGTTTAAACGGCAACTACAATACCTATGGCGGTGTCCCATCTTCTGATTGCTCTGGTTATCAACTTTGTTCCGTGGCCCGTGAATGTTCCCCCGTTACCGCAACAAATGTTTATTATGGGGAATGTTTTTGTTCGGAAGCGTATTTAAAAACAAAATGTACGTCTGCCCAAACATATGACACAGATACATGTACCTGTTCCCATTGTTCTGGGGAGATTGTAGATAACCATTGTTGTACAAATGAAATCCCCACAAATGCCCATGCCACTTACACAGGTGGAAGCTGTGGTTGGGAATGCAATACGAATTACACCCAGGTATCCGGACAGAATATCTGTTGCGATACTTCTTCAATCCCAGCCAACGCCCATGCCACTTATACAAATGGCTCTTGCGGGTGGGCATGTGATAGTGATTACACAAAAGTCAATAATACTGTTTGCTGTTTAACGAGTGTATATAATACTTGCACTAATTCAGGGGGAACTTTAGAAAACAGTTGTAGCTGTTCTTGTCCCACCCCACCTGCACATGCGCATTATACCGCCCTTAGTAGTGGTTCTTGTAATTGGGAATGTGATAGTGGATACACATCAGACGGAACGGCCTGTGTGTGTGGTAATAGTTCACAAAAAACGTATTGTGAAACCATAACCCCCGCCGTAGGATATATTACAGGAACTTGGAATGAAGATACGTGCACTTGTACTTGTCCAGAAAACAGTACCTCTTCTGAAACAGGATGTGTCTGTTCTGGTACCTTACCCGCGCATGCCAGTTATGTCAGTGGTTCTTGCGATTGGACATGTAATGGAGATTATATCAAAAACACAGATGAAACAGCTTGTATCTGTCCAAGTAATCAAATAGAAATCGGGGAACATTGTTGCCCGACATGTACCAAAGAAAACTCTCATCCATCTTACGAAAACGAAACGTGTGGATGTGCCTGTGATGAAGGATTCAACGAAGTAGAAAGTATTTGCTGCCCCATCTGTTCTGACGATAAAGAAATGACGGTTAAAAATGGGGTGTGTGCTTGTGTTTGTCCTAATAATCAAGAAGAAGTAAATGGACATTGTTGCGATACTTCTTCAATCCCAAGCAATGCACATGCTACTTATACAAATGGTTCTTGCGGATGGGAATGTGATAGCAATTACACCCAGGTATCTGGGCAGAATATCTGCTGTGACATTTCTTCACTACCTGCCAACGCACACGTCACTTATACAAACGGAACCTGTGGGTGGGAATGTGATTCAGATTATCAAAATGAAGCGGGAACTTGTGTTTGTAATAAAACATGTGAAAATGGGATGCTAGATGCCAAGACTTGTTCTTGTGTTTGTACAGAAATAACGTGTGATGGGCCCCATCAAGAACTTTCTTATGAAAACGAAAGTTGTGGGTGCCATTGTCAAGAAGATTTTGATGAAGTAGAAAGCAATATATGCTGCCCTACTTGTGCAAGTGATGATCAAATGGCCGCTTACCGCGAAAATCAATGTACATGTATTTGTAAAAACGCCGATCAAACTCTGGTTGGGAATAAGTGTTGTGAAACATGTCTTACCCCAAAAGAAGCGACAACCGATGAAAGTGGGGCTTGCGCTTGTGATTGTCCCCTAGGAACGGATAATACGAATCGTCTTCTTTATAATGAAGCCAATAACACCTGTGTAGAATGCCAAGAAAATGCCGAAGGAGATTATCGGCACTATCATTGGGGCAGCGTACCTTGTTGTCCCGTATTAGCGACAAATAACACAACCACCCCTAGCAGTGTGGCAACTGTTTCTCCACAAGCTTCTTCCCAGACAACAACGACTTCCCCCATTACCGCCCCAGTCTTAAACAGCTTAAGTGCCATTTTACAAAAATTTTCAGCATTAACGGATGAAGTTCCTGCCCCCGTGGCAACACAAACAACATCCACGCCTTCTTCGGCATCTTCGGGTTCAGAATCTTTTACAAATTTACAAAACGAACTTCAAACAGAAAAAGAATCAAAAATAGAATCAGAATCTCAAAAAGAAGAAACATCCCAAGAAAGACCACCGTATGACGAAAATGGATCTGTTTTGTTAAAATTAAAAGATATCCAGATTGTTTCTATGGGGAATGCCCCCAGTTTCTGTTCTGGAAACCTAGAAATTCAAAACAAAATGAAAGGAACATTAAGTACGTTAGTTTTAAACCTTAAATATGATTCAACAACGATCCCTTTAAGTTTTTCTAGCGTGGAAGATGACCAAATTCTGACAAAGAAACTGTCTTTGGTTGGGCCTTCCTGTCGTCAATTTTCATCAACCCCACAAGTAGTCATCGTAAAATGTGTTATTAAAGGGGCAGAAAGCGATACTTCCGCTTGCAGAGGCCGTATTAAATTTTTAATTACTGATTAAAAGAGTATGACATTTTTATGACATCTATACGTCCTTTTTGTGAAATTTTTCTATTTTTCCCTAGTTAAAATTGCAGAATAAGAAAAGTTCTGTTGAGATATCTTCCGATATAAAGGAGGATTCATGTTAAAACCTTATTTAGTAATAGGCACATTATTTTTATCTACATCTGTTTTAGCATCAGGGTATCAATTAACGGAATATTCCACCGTTGGCGTTGGGCGTTCTTTTGCGGGGGCCGGCGTTGTCGGGGATGATTATTCTGCTGTATCTTATAACCCCGCGGGGATAAAACTGCCCCGAACAAATGGGATTCAACTTGGGGCTTCTACTGTTGGCATCCGCAGTTCCGTGACAGGGACTTCTGTCACAGGGGAATCAGGGAAAACACGGCCTTATATTGTTCGGGTTTTACCTCAAGTTTATGCACAATATCACCTAACGGATAAACTTTCTACGGCATTTGGAATTTATACCCCGTTTGGATTAGCAACTGATTACAAAAATTGTTGGTTTGGAAAACATGAAGCTTTACGTTCAGAAATTAAAGCCGTTAATATTGGGCCAGGACTTGCCTATCAATTAACCCCATGGTTAACAATTGGGGCCAGTGTAAACTTACAATACGCGAGTGCTAATTTAACCAATCAACACCCCAGCTTAGGAAAAGCCACCTTAGAAGGGGATGATTTAGGGGTCAATTATGTCCTTGGGATGATGGTAGAACCTACTTCCACGACACGATTAGGCCTTTCTTGGCGTTCAAAGGTCACGCACAAATTAAAAGGGGATTTAAGTTTTACACGTTCATCCGCTTACGATCAGGATATTTATGCTAAAATTACAACACCAGAGATGGTTATTTTATCCGGTTATCAACAATTAAATGACAAGTGGGGGCTATCTGGAACAGTGAAATGGACCAGATGGCAACAATTTAAAGAGCTTGATATTTATACCAAAAACCATCAATTGGTTTCTAGCACATCAGAACATTGGCGGAATACTTGGTTTTACTCTTTGGGGGCTGATTATAAGTATACCGATAAAATAACATTACGTTTTGGATCGGCTTATGATCAATCTACTGTAAGCAGCACTTATCGGACAGCCCGTATTCCTGATGGCAGACGGATTTGGGCATCTTTTGGGGCCAGTTATCAAACAGGGGCTTGGGAATTTGATGCAGGTTTTGCCCATTTGTTTATTAAGAAAGTAACCGCTAGGAATGCTGGGAATGTTGGGGGAACAATGCAAAAAACACATTTAAGATACGGGTCAAGTGCTAATATTTTCAGTCTATCTGCAAGATATACCTTTTAGTCTAGAAAAAAAAGCTTGACTTCTAGAAGAAAAGTGAACATAATAGGCCACGTTTTCTGTGGTGAAAGGGGCGCACATGAATTATAAAACAGAAGATATTGCAGACGGGAAAGAGGTTTTTATCTCGGGTTCGTTTACATTTCGGGATCATGATACATTTTTTGAGATTATCTCTCTTTTGAAAACGGGTAGCTGTAAAAAGCTTATCTTTAACCTGTCTGGGTGCGATTTTATTGACTCTGCGGGGCTTGGAATGTTCGTCATTGCACATGATGAAGCCGAATCAAAATCCATTGAATTGGTTATCAAAGGGGCCCAAGGTAAAGTCCGGGATGTTATGCTAGCAACACGTTTTGACAGCCTTTATACCTTTGAAAATTAACGCATGCGTATTTTAATTGCAGGTGCAGGACGTGTCGGGCTAGCTTTGGCTAGGTACTTGCGTTCTGAAAATCATGATATCGTCCTGTTAGATGAGGTTCCTGAGCGCCTAAAAGATATTGAAGACAAAATAGATATTCAAACAGTTTTGGGGTCGGCGACGTCCCCTTCTGTTCTTAAAAGTGCGGGGGCAGAAAATGCCGACATTTTCTTGGCCGTCACAGACTTTGATGAAGTTAATATTGTTTCTTCCTTAATTGCCAAAACATTGTTTCATATCCCCAAACGTATTGTGCGGCTGGGGACACCGGATTATTTGGATAAAAAGTACGAAGCTTTCTTGAAATCCTTGGCCATAGAGGTTGTTTTATCCCCAGAAGAAGAAACCGCCCGCCAAACGATACAAATGCTGGGGGTAACAGGGGCAACGGATGTCGCTTATCTTGCCGATGGGCAGATCGCTTTCGTGTGCCTACAATGCCTAAAAAAATCGTTTTTAAACACCTTAACTGAAGAATCTTTACAAAAAATCACGACAGGGACCGAATTTAAGTTATTGGCTGTAAGACGTCGGGGAAAAGTACTCTTTCATCCAGGGACTATTTCCGCGGGGGATGAAGTTTTCTTTACCGTTAAAACAAGTGAATTAGAAGGCATCCTTCAAACCTTAGGATATCAATATCTTCCTTTAAAATCCGTTGTTATTCTTGGCGGTGGAAAAGTAGGAAGGTCACTAGCAAAAAAACTAGAAGAATCTGGGGTAAAAGGGGTCACTCTGATTGAAAAAAACAAGCGCGTTGCTATCTCGCTAGCTTCCGAATTGGAAAAAACATTGATTATTGAAGGCGATGGTTTAGACGAAGCCTTACAAGAAGAAATTGATCTGCCCACATACCAATTCGCCGTTTCCACAACCCGTTCTGATGAAAACAATGTTTTATTTTCATTGGTCGCCACCCGATTAGGGGTTCAACGCACTTGTGCCGTTGTCCGTCATCCCGTTTACGGAACTTTGCTATCCGGCCTTGGGATAGATGCGACCGTTGACCCTAGCGCAACAATGGTTTCGGCCGTGTTAAAGCATGTAAGAAAAGGATGGGTAAAAAATGATTACTTTATTCAATCGGGTTTAGGGGAAATTCTTGAAATTGAAGTTTTACGGACTGCCCGTATTACAGAAAAACCCTTAAAATCCATTCGTTTCCCCGAAGGGGTTCAACTTGTAGCGGCATTACGCGGGGGAAAAATCTTAAATCTAACCCCTAAAACGGTTTTAGAACCCAAAGATATCGCCATCGTGTTTGTTCAACAGGGAAAAGCCAGTATATTAGAAAAATATTTTTCTGTTTCTTTCTCATTTTTTAAGTAGGTTGTTATGCCTTGGTTATCATCAGTTATCAGCGGTTATACAGGATTTGCTTTAAAAAAATTAAGCGAAAAAGCACCGATTCTTTATATTGGAAACAATGACCAAGAAATCAAAGCTTTGGAAAAACTGCTGCCCCTAATTGATTCTAAAATAAAGGTGTTAACTTATCCCGCTTGGGATACCGTTCCGTATGATCGTGTGGATCCTGCCCCAGATATTATTGCGGCACAAATTCAAACGTTGCAATATTTAGCTTGTAAAAATGTCACAGAAAAAACTATCATTTTAACAACCGTTCCGGCCCTAAGTTTATTGGTGCCTTATCCGGATTTTTTCAAAGAATTTTCTATGACCTTACACCCAGGGGCCGAACTTTCTTTTAAAACCCTTTCGTCATTTTTAACAAGTAGTGGCTATACCAAAACAAACACCGTTTATCAAGCGGGGGAATATGCCGTTCGGGGGGGCATTATTGATATTTATCCCCTAAACAGCCCTGCCCCTATTCGGTTAGATTTTTTCGGGAATGAATTAGAATCTATCAAAACCTTTGATCCCATAGAACAAACAACGTTAGAGACTCTTTCTTCTTTTACCTTAGGGGTTGGGGCCTTGTTTTTAATCAATCCTGAAACAACTTCTTTATTCCGTTCCCGTTATCGCACTTTATTTCCCCAAACCTATCAAAACACCCTTTATACAGATGTCAGCGCCGCCATAACCCCGATGGGTCTTACCCAATTCTTCCCCCTGTTTCACAAAAAAGTCGTTCCATTTTTTACCTATCTGCCCAAAAATATTCAGATTATTTACACCGAAGATATTACCCCGGCTTTAACGGCTTACCACACCCAAATCAAAGAATACTATGACGCCCGTTGTTCGGTTTTGACTGGTTCTTCAAAAGAACAAGATGTTTATAATCCCTTACCACAACAAGAAATATATCTTTCTGAAGAAGCTTTTTCAGCGACTTTAAAAACATATGATCCCCTTATTTTTACCCCGTTTAATCGTCCAGGCACGAAAAGTTTACCAGTTACGGCGGGCCATGATTTTTCCGGTATTCGCAAAGCCAATTCACAAGATATTTTTTCGGCCTTAGCCACTTTTATTCAAACTTGTTCCAAAGCGGTTGTGTTGGTGGCTAGTTCTGATGCTTCCGCGGGACGTCTTAAAGCGGTTTTACAAGAAAAGAATGTCTTTTTAAAACAAGTTTCTTCGTTTTCGGCGGCATTTAAAGAACATTTTAGCTTAATTATTGCCCCTTTAGAACGGGGATTTCAAACGGATAAGATCTTGGTTTTAACCGAAACAGATATTTTCGGGGAACGTATTTTTAGGCCCCTACCAAAACGCAAAAAAATGCCTAAAATCATCAGCGATGTATTATCCCTAACCCCCGAAACACTTGTGGTACACCAAATTCATGGAATAGGGTGTTTTAAGGGGTTGGAACAAGTACACGCCGGCGGGGCCATCCATGATTGTTTATGTATAGAATATTCAGGGGGCGATCGGCTGTTTGTCCCCGTTGAAAATATGGATGTTTTAAGTTTATACGGATCCGGGGACGCCCCTTTAGATAAAATCGGGGGTACCTTTACCGCCCGTAAAGAACGGGTGAAAAAAGATCTTTTAGCAATGGCCGATAAATTGATAGAACTAGCATCCGCTAGACAACTGCAAGTTCTACCTAAAATCCAAATCCCTTATGGACTTTATCAAGATTTTTGTGCCCGTTTCCCCTATACAGAAACGGACGACCAATTACAAACCATGGCCGACATTGAACACGATTTAGCCCTAGGCAAACCCATGGATCGCCTAGTGTGTGGGGATGTGGGGTTTGGAAAAACAGAAATGGCCCTAAGGGCGGCTTTTTTAGCGGTTATGGCGGGGTATCAAGTGGCGGTTATTGCCCCGACGACACTTCTTGCACATCAACATTTAACCCTGTTCAAAAGCCGTTTTGCCGATTTCCCCGTTCATGTGGTGGGCTTATCCCGCTTGGTATCGGCATCGGCCTCTAAAAAAATAAAAGAGGATTTAGCCACCGGCAAAGCCGATATTGTGATCGGCACACACGCGATTTTGGCCAAAAATGTGCAGTTTAAAAAATTAGGTTTAATCGTTGTGGATGAAGAACAACATTTTGGGGTGGCTTTTAAAGAAAAATTAAAAGAACTCTCGCTCGGTACCCATATTTTAACCTTAACCGCCACCCCTATTCCCCGTACCTTACAATTATCCTTATCGGGCCTTAGGGATTTATCCATTATTGCCACCCCCCCTGTGGACAGAATGGCCGTTAAAACGTTTGTCTTACCGTTTGACAGCGTTATTTTAAAGGAAGCCATTCTACGGGAAAAGTTCCGGGGTGGTCATACTTTTTTTGTCTGCCCCAGGATTTCGGATCTTCCCGAAATTGCAGATCGTTTAATGGCTATTTTACCAGATATCCGAATTATTCAAGCCCACGGTCAAATGCCGGCAAAACAACTGGAAGAACATATGAGTGATTTTATCGCGGGTAAAGCCGATATTTTACTTACAACCAGTATTATTGAATCCGGCTTAGATTTAGCCACTGTCAACACCATCATTGTGTATCGGTCTGATTTATTCGGGCTGGCGGCTTTATATCAAATGCGTGGACGCGTCGGTCGGGGGAAAACAAAGGCATACGCCTATTTTATCACACCGGAACAAAAAGCCCTGACCCCCACGGCCCATAAACGGTTAACCGTTTTGCAAAGTTTAGATACGTTGGGGGCGGGCTTTACTTTGGCGAGTCACGATTTAGATATTCGGGGGGCGGGCAATTTGCTGGGGGATAAACAATCCGGACACATCAAAGAAATCGGGATTGCCCTGTATCAAAAAATGCTGGCCGAGGCCGTACAAGCTCGTCAAAACAAGGCCAACAAGGATTTATCGCCAGAAGATGATTATTCCCCACAAATCAACCTAGATTTAAACGTCCTAATCCCAGAAAAATACGTGGCGGATTTGGATACCCGTATGGAATTGTATCGGCGGTTGGGGGAAATTACAGAATTTGAAGGCATAGAGGATTTCAAAGCCATGTGTTTAGATCGCTTTGGTCCTATCCCCCAAGAAGTTCATAACTTGCTTGACACCGTTAAATTGAAGATTTTAGCCAAATTATGTGGTATAGAACGTTTAGATTTTGGCCCCAAAGGGGGACTAATTACCCTGTATAAAAATACGTTTAAAAACCCAGAAGCCCTGATGCAATTTGTTTTGAATCATTTCAGAACCTTAAAAATTCGGCCAGATCAAAAAATTGTGATTTTAAAAGAAATCCCTTCTGGAACTCAACGTTTAGCATGTGCGTTTGAGCTGTTAAATAGCATAAAAGAATTGGTTTAATACGAACTTAATCAATCGTCACTGCTGTTGTTTCCATATATTCAGGGGGGCAACATTCTTGGAGATCATCATACCCGACAACTTTATATTTAACCGCCCCTGTTGTTGTCGTTATCCCAACACATCTTGTACAGCCACTGCCTGTATAAATCAAGCCTTGACAACATGCACAAGGACTCCCTATCGTACACGGACAATCCGCATTTCCCGGGGTTAAGCATGCTTCACATCCCCCCCCGGACGAGGAACTAGAGGAGCTAGAACTTGACGAACTGGATGATGAAGAACTAGAGGAACTAGAACTTGATGAACTGCTGGACGATGATGACGAGCTAGAGGAGCTAGAACTTGATGAACTGCTGGACGATGATGACGAGCTAGAGGAACTAGAACTTGACGAACTGGATGACGAGGAGGAGGACGAAGAACTAGATGAACTAGACCCCCCAGATGATGATCCAGATGAACTTCCCCCCGAAGATCCTGAACCACCTGAAGAACCAGACGATCCAGATCCCCCTGAAGATCCTGAACCCGATGACCCAGAGCCACCACCGGAGGATGAACTAGATGAAGTACCCCCAGATGATCCAGATGAACTTGTATCCCCACAATCATTTCCACAACACAAGACGCCCCCTACGACGTGAAGGTCGCTATCTGCACAACATTTGGCATCCGAAAGCCCCGCATGGAAACACGATTCCCCTGACGTACAACAACCCGCTAAATTAGCAGCAAACTCTGTTGCCCCTGACCAACATGCCTCTTGATTTGCTGGACACCAAAAACATCCATTTCGTTCGGGATAACACGTCATCCCTTTTGAAACTTCTGAAGCGGAGCAACAATTACCGCCACACTCTTGTCCCCCCGGGGGACACCCCACACAAACACATCCTTCTGGGTGGTAGTTATGTACTCCTTCAGTAATAGCATCACACGCTTGTTTAACACTAGAGGGGCAGACACACTCACATTGTGCTGCATCCCATTCAAATTCCCCAGGATAATAGTACCCATAAGCATATACCCCACCGGAACAAGTGTTCCCATTGTTTTTGTAATTTGTGTAACTAGTTTTTTCCTTACACACATGATCACTCGTATCACAATATTGACATGGTCCGCTTTCGGCACAATCCTCATTGCTTGTGCAGCAAGCTGGCTTATTGGGGTCAATTGTGCATCCATGATTATTATCACACATTTCGCATGCCCTACATGAAACATTTGTACAGGTTCCATTAGAACACGTTTGACAAGGACCACAATCGGAATCCCCGGAACAGCCTGTGCATGTACAAGTTTCCCAATCATACGAATTACCACAGACCGCCTTTAAATAAGCTAAGGAACACTGACAATACCCGGTAAAAAAGGACCCTCCTTCAGGAAGATAGCAAGTGCCATCTTTGATACAAAGTCGATTCCCACTGCAACATTCACTAACAATACCCCCGTAAGTCTCTAACATCTCTGTTGTTGAAGCATCAATACTTCCTGAGCAAGCATACGGTTTACATGTTAGACTGGATACATTATTGTTTTTGTACCAACAATAACGCTGTCCATTACAGGTTGTCTTCGTTTCCTCACAATCTGGGCAACTACAAGTAAAGTTATTAAATCCCCCTGTTCCTCCAGAAACTTCTGTCCAATCATTTCCCAAATACGATGCACAGGTACCACCGACCCAAATTGTATAATATGCCCCTGTGCTAGAATTTCGGCAACATCGCTCATTTGAAGAGCTATAAACTCCCATGCTCCCACAACAACCATCATATGAACAACAAGAACAGACCCCTGTTAGTGGATTCACAGTTGCATGTCCTGTAGAACATGCAGGGCAACAAAAACCACTAACCTCTACCTGCCCCTCTGAGCATCCCCCCCCTGAAGAACTGGATGAACTGGAAGAGGCCCACGCAGAAAAGGGCATACTCCCTAAGATAAGTCCAATAAAAAGAAGTAAAATACGTATCATAATCTCCCCTATAGGGCACAGGATATACTCTTTCCCCGAAAAAACAAGATAAAAATAAAAAACCAAGTTAAAAATTTATTAAAAAAAGAAACGCCATAAACGTCCCTCTTTAAAAAAAAATATTTTTTTAAGGGGAAGGGCTTGTAAAAACTTATGTTGCGCATTTGTCTATTTTATGGGGGAAAAAAAGGGGCTTTTCAAGATAAAAAAATCCCGTATACTGACCCCGAATTTTGATGGTGGTCATAAAACGAGGAGGGACAAAATGACAGACATCGTGTTAAAAGACGAAGAACGGCAACCTTGCGAAGTGTGGACCCGGGTTATGGGCTATTTCCGCCCTTATAACCATTTCAATGTAGGTAAAAAACAAGAATTTGATGATAGAAAATGGTTCGTAGAATCTAAGTGTGGGTGCGTCCAAACCGAACATCAGGATGAAGCGCTCAGTGCTTAAAGCGGCACCCTTAAAATCTGTTGAACTTTATACAGACGGTGCATGCTCAGGAAACCCCGGTGCGGGCGGCTGGGCATGCATTTTAGTCTATGGAAAAATTGAAAAAGAACTTTCTGGTGGCGCCCCACAAACCACAAATAACAAAATGGAACTCACCGCCGTAATAGAAGGGCTAAAGGCGCTAAAAGGCCCGTGCGCTATCACCATTTATACCGATAGCAAATACGTTACCGACGGCGTGCAAAAATGGGCCCCGGCTTGGATCCAAAATAATTGGAAAACAGCGGCGAAAAAACCCGTTTTAAATCAAGAATTATGGAAAGAATTATTGGCCCAACTTGCCCCCCATCAGGTTAAATGGGAATGGGTGAAGGGTCATGCCGGTCATCCCTATAACGAACGTGCCGACGCTTTGGCATGCCAGGCACGGGATAGCGTAAAGCCCGCTTAAAGAACTATTTAGTTTTTTTGTTTTTCTTATTTAAAATAATCAAGGTAAGAATTGCCCCGGCAAAAAATAATGAAATCGCATTAAATAAGATCACTTGGACGGACTTTAGATAGATCCCATACAAAATCCAAGACGCAATCCCAATACAATAAATAATATAGGTCGGCAAGGACAGTCCTTTCACATCCCGACTTTTTAAAATACGTAATGTTTGGGGCAAAAATGAAAAAGCAATACACGTTCCCCCAATATAGCCCAAGGCCTCTGCAATAATATTCATTTTTTATCCTTTCAGTATGATGTTAAGTATACTTTGGGCAAGAAATATTTCAATTAAAATTAAGCCCCCCGTTTTAGGGGGGGCATCTAGAACATACAATCTATTCACGACTTTTTACCGCCCTTTTTACAGGGGCTGTTGCTATTTTCGTTCCACTATCTAACCGACAGGCATACTCTTTGCCATGATACTTATTTCCGTAATCACATAAGTACTTCAAAACATCTTGTTCCACACATTTTGCCAAGTTTAACCCTAAGGAATTGGCCAGCATAACCCCGCACAAAAATGCATGAGCGAAACGTTCTTTGACCATATTTTCGTTCCCTTTACGTGCCCCTTTGGAAGCATACCCCAAATGCCAAACGTAATTTAGGACTAAATCTTTTTCATCCAAGATACCATATTCTTTGGCAACTTGTTCCTGTAATTTTTGAATAGGTTCTGCTTTAAAAGTAAATGCTTTGGTGGGGACAAAACGGATTTCTGGTTCTGCCAAAGGTAAAGGCCGTTTAATCGTTTTACCTTTTGGTACAAATTCTATGTTTTTTAGCTCCGTCGCCATATCAAATTCAATTGCATTTGCACAGGAAAATAACCAAATAATGCCTTGGGGCAATTCTTCCATCTGATTGGATTTATCTTTGTTAAGCATACCTTCACAAAGTTCCCCAATTTCTTCGTACAACCAAGAAAAATTATTTTTTTCTGGAGGGGCGTAATATTTTTTAATTTCGGCTTGCAGGGCTTTGGTTGCTTTTAAAATTTCTTGTTCCATGGTTCCTCCTGTATAAAATTACAATCCTATATGGCACGAAACACCTTTTTCAAAGGACAGAATAATAACAATAATAATAATAATAAAGCACAACATATTTCTTATGTTATTATTAAACATTTTTACAATTTTAGTTATAGAAAACCACTTTCTGCAAAAAAAGAACATCCCCCTAAAAGGGGGATATTCTACACACAAACAATAGGAGATATGAACAAAATAAAATACGAAACATGTAAATTGAAAAAGCCAATGTGTAGGAAAGATCTGGCAATGACCTACTCTTCCGCAGCTTAAGCTGAAGTACCATCGGCGTGCGTCGATTTCACGGCCGAGTTCGAAATGGGATCGGGTGGTTCTCAACGGCTGTTGTCACCAGATCATTTCTACACATTAAACGAGTGATGTAAGATTATACATACGCATAAGAATAAAGTCAATTAGGTTATTAGTATCAGTTAGCTTCATGCATTACTGCACTTCCACACCTGACCTATCAACGTGGTGGTCTACCACGACCTTAATGGGGATACCTTGTTTTGTGGCGAGCTTCCCGCTTAGATGCATTCAGCGGTTATCTCTTCCGCACATAGCTACCCAGCGATGCTCTTGGCAGAACAACTGGTACACCAGCGGTGCGTTCATCCTGGTCCTCTCGTACTAGGGACAAGTCCACTCAAGTATCCAACACCCACGGCAGATAGGAACCAAACTGTCTCACGACGTTCTGAACCCAACTCACGTACCACTTTAATCGGCGAACAGCCGAACCCTTGGGACCTGCTTCAGCCCCAGGATGTGATGAGTCGACATCGAGGTGCCAATCACTTCCG
>JBGUXS010000007.1:0-16678 GCA_045118155.1 Alphaproteobacteria bacterium
CAAAGGCATTGATCTTATCATTAGACGTTTTAAAGACATTGATAGTTTCTTTTTTAGGAACATGGCGGGCAACAGCGATAATATCAAACAAAACTTGCAAACTTGTTAAAGATTTTTTGTTAAAATAAGCGTTCAATCCCTGCATTACCCTCTGCCCCTTCCTTCAAAAATTATAAGGCCCTTTTTCAAAAAAACAACTTTATTTTCAAAACCCCTTGACAAGGGATGTTTTTTCCCGATAATTTTTGCCATGTTTGAGATTTTTCTTCTTTCTTTGGTACAAAGCTTAACCGAATTTTTGCCCGTTAGTTCTTCGGGGCATTTGGTGTTGTTAAAGTTTTTCGGTCTATCTCATCAAAATTTAGTCATGGATTTAACGTTGCATTTAGGCACCCTTTTTGCCGTTCTTTTTTATTTTCGGGGGGATATTAAAAATCTGCTTTTTGGGTTTTGGCATCAGGGGGCAGAACGGGATTTAGCCTTTAAACTGATTGTGGCAACTATCCCCGTCTGTTGTGTCGGATTTTTCTTGATTCATTTTGTGGAAAATTGGTTTCACACCCCAACAACCATTGCCATTACCTCTATTGTTTTTGGGATTCTGTTATGGTTATCTGACGCTTTAATAAAGAAAAATAAATCTTTGAAAAAATTAACTTTTAAAGGTGCATTCATCATTGGATGTTTCCAAATTTTGGCCCTTATTCCTGGAACCAGCCGATCCGGCATTACCATTACAGCGGCTAGGTTATTAGGTTTAAATCGTCCTGACAGTGCCAAATTTTCTATGCTTTTATCCGTTCCCACCATTGCTGCTGGGGCATTACTTGCTTTTTCAGAAGCCAGTCACGAAACATTAGGTACTTCTGTCCTTTCTATGGGGGCAGCAGTTGTTTTATCCGCCATCTTTGGCTTAATTGCCATATCCTTTTTAATGAAATGGGTTCAGAAATCTTCGTTTGCCATCTTCGCAATTTATCGGCTAATTTTGGGGGCTATTTTATTACTTTTATTCTAAAAAAGCCCCCAACTATTTTTAATTTTGGGTATGTGGTCCTTTGATAATGATTTTAGGATTTTCTTTACCCGCTAACAACCGCGGTTTTTTAGGACACAATGCATCAACTTTTAAAAGAATTTTTGTCACTTCAGGCCAAGAATCCCCATAATGTTGATGCAAAACAATTGCCTGCATAGCGGCTTTCTTATTGGCAAAATCTTCTGGGATATTCCCTTCTTTTAAACGTGCCAAATTTTGTCCTGCAGATATTTGGCGTTGTCGCAAAATGGTCAGTGCTTCTTTAGTCAAATCGCTAAGAACAATTCCTTCAACGGCAACTAAGTTGGGCAATTTTCCTTCTTCCAATTTTCTTGACAAGATTGTTGCCGCTTTTTTCCAAGAAATATACCCTGGCATTCCCTCTTCCCCGTAAGCAAAGGCACTGGTTGGAAATTCTACATAAGCACATTTTTCCGTTGCATCAACAATTTCTCTAAAATCTTGTTCCGTCCAAGGTTCTTGATTATCCCCAAAGCTTACCAATGAAGCACCTGTTTTCTTCAAGATTCCCCGTACACCAGAAACCGTATTGTGATGAACCGTGTAATTATCAAAACACAACATTTCTGTTTTAGGGACCTCCCCATTTTCCCCAAACCAAAGGGGACGAATTTCTGGTTTTCCTGCCAAAAGTTTATGGTCTTCCTTAGGTAAAGTTGCCAAACGTCTTTTTGACATCGCGTACACCATCAAGTGTTCAGGGCTATTGGGTTGCCCCCCTGCTTCTAACACCTTATTTCTTTCTATCAAGTCTTTGACCAACAGAGCATTTTCTAACAGGGGATGTACGGCTTCAAATTCCCCAAATTCTGTCCCCGCATAGGGTTGCAAGATCCCCATAGTATAAAGCCCCCTAGACATTGATTCCACTTCTTTTGTTGGGACATAATCTCCTTCCCGAAGATGGTTTAAGGTTTGCCAAATTCTCTGTTTGCGTTCAGATAAAATTTGTGCAGCTTTTGATGAAAAATGATAAGACTGTCCTTTCTTAATCCCAATAAATTCAATACCATCCACACGCAAGAGATTGGGAAGTTTCCCTGTTTCAATCATCTCAGAAAAAATATTGTAAAAATCAATTGATTTTTTGGAACTGCTGGGTAATCTTAAATAGGTTAACGAAGGGGCGACCTCTGTTAAAAAAGAACGAAACCCTTCTTGTGAAAAAGTTGCTGTTGTGTTGCTTAAATCCAAAACAGATACTTTTGTTTTTTCTAAATCCTGCAAAGTTGTATCTGTCACATCATAAAGACCATGAAATTCCTTGTCTATTTTAAGACCAAAAATATCAAGTTTTTTCAAATCTTCAACATACTTTCCCCGTATCACTAAACGCACAGCATCTGGGTTAGTGTTCATTTCTTGTACAAGTGTCTCTAGCTCTGCTTTTGTAAATTCATAAATCGGATTCGTCCAAAAGGTCCCTTTATTTTCCCGAAGACCGTCACGAATTTCCTGACGTAATTTTTCCATTTATTTTCCTTTCGTTTTGAAATGGGTAATAGGCTGATTTTATAACTTTAAAGCCCCTGTGTCAAGGAATTTTCTAAAAAAAACCTATTGACAGAGCCAAAAGATAATTTAGAATACGCCTTATGTTTACGTTTCTATATAAATTTTTACTTTTTTGGTTGCAATGTGTCTTTTTAGGGACATTACCCTTTCCTAATCCCGTATTTCTAACGGAAAAGCAAGATGTTTATATCTTACCGGATAAAAAGATCCACGACAAAGTACCCCTTGTCCTGTTACCAGGGAAATTTTTATCCGCTAAACGCCCCACTATTGGTGTTTTGTTAGCCAGGTCCGATGATAACACGGCCTATCAAATTTCCAAAGATTATGTTGGGGCCTTAACCCATTTAGGGGTTCAGATTCGTTTTTTAACCTATGACAATGTATTTGAACAAGCCAGAGCTCTAGACGGTCTAGTGTTGGTGGGGGGGCGTTTTGATTCCCCGGCTGAATGGGAAGGAAAGCCCGTCACTAACGATGTTTCAAGTCGTTATTTAGCTTATGAAACCTTAGTGCGCCTTGCCCATGACAGAAACATACCACTTTTTGGGACATGTGCCGGGATGCAAATTATGGCGGGGGTAATGTTGGGGGATAAAATGCGCCTTATGCCACTGCCAACAGAACGCCAAGCCCTGCACAATCAAGACAAGAACGCCTTAGCACACATTGTCTTTTTTAATGTTCCTTCCCCTCTTCAAGATATTTTTGGTCCCCAAACTATGGTCAATTCCGTACACCGGCAAGTTATCCCTTTATCCGCTTTTGACGGGCAAGATATCGTTCACCCAATTGCCACAGCCCTAGGGGATATTACCGAAGCTGTTTCTTTTTCCAATCACCCCAATTGGATTGCCGTTCAATGGCACCCAGAAATTTTAGCAACCAAAGGGGATGTGAAACAACAAGCATTATGGGCCCGTTTTATCCATGACGCCCAAACCTATTTTTCAAATAAGGAGAATTTACAATGAGTAAGACTTATTTTTTCTGTGGCATTGGGGGGATTGGGATGAGTTCTATTGCCCTTTATTTAAAGAAACTGGGGGCAAGGGTTAAAGGTTCGGATCGGGCCTTTGATATGGGACGCAGCCAAGAAATGAAAAAAGACTTACTGAAAGCCGGTATTGAACTGTTCCCTCAAGACGGATCTGGGGTCACAAAAGATATTGACCTTTTTGTTGTGACACGCGCCGTAGAACCCACTGTTCCGGAAATAAAAAAAGCCCTAGATTTAGGGCTTGAAATTAAAAAACGCCCCCAGATGCTGGCTGATATTTTTCACACGTATCAAGGCATTGCCGTGGCGGGGACCTGTGGCAAAACGTCGGTAACGGCCATGATTAATCATATTCTCTATAAAACGGGAAAAGATCCGGTTATGATCAACGGGGGGATTTCCTTAAACAAGTATCACGGGGATCCCATATCTAACTTAAATTTCGGCAAAGGCGATATTTGTGTGATAGAGGCCGATGAATCCGATAAATCGCTGGAACTGTACACCCCAACGGTGGCTATTGTCAACAACTTGTCGTTGGATCACCATTCCATTGAAGAAAATGCGAAGTTGTTTGAAGATTTTCTACATCGTGCCACCAAAGGGTGTGTCATTGGGAAAGATTGCCCCGAACTAAAACGGGTTCAAGTCCCTGCTCATGTGCCGGTTAAGTTTTGGTCGTTAAAAGACAAAAAAGCCGATTTTTATGCTGACAAGATTGTGGTGCGTCCTGGGGAAACAACGGCTCGGATTAATGGAATTACTTGCACCCTACCCTTTATGGGGGCATATAACATCGGTAATGCCTTATCGGCGTTGGCGGCGTGTTCCTTTTTCGGGGTATCTGTTCAAGACGGAATCAAGGCCCTAAAATCCTATAAAGGCACCAAACGCCGGATGCAAAAATTAGGCACAGTCAATGGCATTACGGTCTATGATGATTATGCCCACAATCCGGAAAAAATCCGGGCGGCCTTAAGCGCCTTAAAAGGTCTTCCTGGGCGCATTTTTGCCATTTATCAACCGCACGGTTTTATCCCGACACGCCTTATGAAAGATGATTTTATTAAAGTTTTTGAATCGGAACTAGATAGTAAAACCTATATTTTTCTTGCGGACATATTTACCGTTGCTGGTCCTATCCCAGACGATATTCACACTTTAACATTGGTAAATGGGGTTAAAAATCCCTTAAAAATAAAACATTTGAGATATTTTTCCCATAGACCTGATATGATACCAGAGTTAGTACGCCTAACCAAGCCAGGGGATCAAATCATTGTCATGGGGGCACGGGATGATTCTTTAACACAACTAGCACGAGATATTCTAACGGCTTTAAAAAAGGCCGAAGAATAATCCCCCTTGCCTTTTAAAAAAAAGGGATTATAATGCAGGGCATGTTGATACATAACTTAGGGGAAATCTTAAAAAAATCGGGGCTGACACAAGCAGAAGCTGCCCAAAAATTGGGTATTACGCAAGGGGCCCTGAGTTTGTATTTAAACGGCAAACGCCAAATCCGGATGAGTTTTTTGGATCATTTCTGTCAGGTTTTTGGGGTGACCCCAGCACAATGCTTGGGGGCACAAAATCCCACCCAAGGGGTCAGGGTTTTGGGTTTTGTGCAAGCGGGCTGTTTTCAAGAAGCTTGGCAACAAGAAAGCGCGGATCCTTTAAGTCTGCCCGCGCATATTACGGGGGCGTATTCCAACACGTTTGCCCTGGAAGTTCGGGGCGATTCCATGAATAAAGTCTATCCCGACGGGGCATTTGTGATTTGTGTGCCGATTGGGGACTATCCGAAAAAGCTGGCTTCGGGAATGCGCGTGGTTTGTCAACGTCAAACCCCGGACGGTCTGGTGGAGGCGACCTTAAAGGAATACCAAGAAACCAAGACAGGGGTGTTTTTAATCCCCTTGTCCACCAATCCACATTTCAAGCCGATTAATTTAGCCCAAGAAGCCGGCACCATCAGTATTTGTGCCGTTGTCATTGGGTGCTATCAATCCGAAGGGTGAGGAAGTGGTTATCCTTTAATAACCTGTCATTCCTTGCCCCTGAAAGGGGCATCAAGGGATCCCTAACAATCAATGCCACCCTGTCATCCCTTTTTTGCGTTAGCAAAAATCAAGGGATCCCGAACATGAAAGGCCTTATTTTACGGTTAGTGGGGCCGTCCTTTCTGTGGAAAAGGGACCCCTGGACGCTTGTCGCCTACGGCTTCAAGCGAGGGGTGACAGAAAAAGAATGTCATCCCTTTTTTGAGCTTTTTGTCATCCCTCCCGACGGCCCGATAGGGACGGCGCGTCAAGGGATCCCAAACAATCAATGCCTTATTTTATACATTTATGATGTTCTCTGTATCCTGAAAAGGGACCCCTTGACGTTTTCTTGCAAAAACAAGGGGTAATAAAGAAGCAAAAACGGACCCTTCGCAAGGTGTGATGAAGAGGGTAAAATAAAAACATCCTGAAAGGTTGTTATATCCCCTTTCGTCGGTATTTAATTGGGAAAATCTTGCGTTTTGTGGGATTCCCCTTATATCCCCTTAAAAAAAGGGGGAAGCATGAAAAAATATCTATTGATGAGTTTGCTGTTATCTGCTGGGGCATGGGCTAACGTGGTGGATGATTACCAAAAGTTTAAATCCGACTTTGCCAAACGCACGGGGCTTTCTTTTGGCCTAGATATTTCCGAAATCATGCAGCGGGTGTCCCCAAGCGGTCACAAAACATCGTGGCAAACGCAATATTATCCTTATGCGACGTGGGATTTGTTTCAATCGGATAAATGGGGCAGTGGCACCTTTAACTTTGCGTATACAGCCACCCGCTATTGGGGAATAAATGCCAATAATTTAAGCAATCGGATCGGGGTAGTATCATCTATCAACGATTATCCGACCTATGAAAACAACTTTGATGAACTGAGTTATACCCATACGTTTGCTGGGGCGTGGGCGCCGATCAGTCTGACCGTCGGACAATTTCCGATTTATAACTTTGATGGTACCAACTATGATGCGAATCAGCAAGTTAATTTCCTAAACTTTGCCCTTAGCCAAAATGCCTCGGATGCTTATCCAACCGCCGGTGTCGGGGCGTATGTGACCATCACACCCAATAGCATTTTTAATATGTCGGTTGGGTTTCAAGATGCCCATAATATTGACGGCACGATGATAAAAACAAGCCGGTTGGGTAAGAAAAAATATACTACCTTTGCAAGTGCCTCGTTAACCCCGACGTTAAAAAATATCGGACAAAGCACGTATTCCATTTTGGTTTATCATCAACCATCTGTGCCGGCGCAACCCATGAACACGAACGGATGGAGTTTTAATGTTCAGCAAAATATCGGGAAAAAACTAGCGGTTTTTGGACGGGTCAATGGGGCCAGTCACAGCCCCGAAGAAATTACACAATCTTATGTGGTGGGGGGTGTTTATAATAACCCTTTAAATCGCAATTCGTTGGATCAAATCGGACTTGCCTATGCCCTGAATAAGCTCAACCCCGCCGTGGTAGGAAACCCATGCCGAAAGTTTGAAAATGTGGTGGAAAGCTTTTGGACTTGGGGTATAGGGTCTATGATGACCATTACCCCAGATGCCCAAGTTTTTATTAACCCCGGGATGGATCCTGATCGGCATACGGCCTTTTCTTTGGGCGTTCGGATGACGGTGTTGTTTTAATGTTGAATAAAATTATTCAAGGGGTGGGGGTTGGTTTTTTTCTGCTGGCCCTGTTTTTGGTACACCAAGAATTGATACGGGTTGGGGGCGACCATATTCTGCATTTGTTACGGGGGGTACCGTTTCATGTGGTGGGTAGTGCCCTTGCCTTAACGGCCCTTGATTTTTGTTTCTTAGCCGGATATGATGCGCTTTCTTTAAAACATCTTAATAAACATCTAAATCCGCTAAAAATTTTTGCCGTGGCGGGATTGGGTTTTGCGGTCAGTAATACCACGGGACATGCGTACCTTGCTGGGGGAAGTTTGCGCTATATGTTTTATCGGACACAATTAAGTCGGATAGAAATTTTAAAATTGATTGCCCTAGATTCCCTAACATTTTTATTGGGGGTAACGGTGGCCTTTATCGGGACAGTATGTCTTTTACCTACCCAAGGGGTTCATTTGCCCCCCCTTTGGCAACATTTGATGATTGGGATAAGTTTGTTTTTGTTAGTGGTTCTTAACGGTTATTTTTGGGGGATTGTTCGCTCCAAAAGAACGTTTAAAATTGGATCTGTATTGATTAAGGCCCCGTCTGTTTCGTTGACCTGTGCGCAAGTTTGTATGGGCCTTGGGGATGTTTTTTGTACATTTTTGGTGTTTTATGTGATTTTATCGGGGTTGCTTCCTGTGCCTTTTTTCCCCTTGATGGGGATGTTTATTTTGGCATGGGTTTTAGGGCTTGTGTCGCAAATCCCAGGGGGGCTTGGGGTATTTGAAGGGACGTTTTTATACCTGTTTTCATCATTAAGTTCCCAATCTGGGGAAGTGCTAACGGCCTTGTTAATTTTTAGGGTCTTATACTATTTTGTGCCGTTTTTGTTGGCGACCTGTCTTTTAGTTGGGGGATGGGGAATTAAAAAGCTCTTTTGTAAAATTTAGTTTAAAAAACTTGATTTTTGACGAAAACAGGGGTAGAGTCGTTCCCATAAGATATAAAGGATGAAAACATGGGATTTAAATGTGGAATTGTTGGGTTGCCGAACGTTGGAAAATCAACGTTATTTAATGCCCTAACGGCAACGATTAACGCACAAATGGCGAACTATCCGTTTTGCACGATAGAACCGAATGTTGGCTTAGTGGCGGTACCAGATGACCGCCTTAATAAACTGGCCGAATTGGATAAAAGTGCGAAAATTATTCCAACACAACTAGAATTTGTGGATATCGCGGGGCTTGTAAAAGGCGCGTCCCGGGGCGAAGGTTTGGGTAATCAGTTCTTGGGGAATATTCGGGAAGTGGATGCCATTATTCATGTACTAAGGTGTTTTGATGACGACGATATTACGCACGTCAGTGGCGTCGTTAACCCTAAAGAAGATGCGGATGTTGTGGAAACGGAATTGATGCTGGCTGACCTTGAAAATGTGGAAAAACGCTTGGTCGGGGTGCGCAAAAAAGCCCAAAGTGGCGATAAAGAATCTAAAACGATTTTACCGATTTTGGAAAAAGCCTTGGCTTTGTTGCAAGAGGGAAAACCCGCGGCCCTGGCTGAACCCGATGATCCCGAGGAAAAGAAACTATTTAAAAATTTAGCCCTGTTATCGTCTAAACCCGTTTTGTATGTATGTAATGTGGCAGAATCTGATGTGATTTCTGGCAACGCTTATACCCAAAGTGTACAAAAAATGGCAACAGAAAAAGGGGCAGGGTGCGTGTTGATTTCGGCGAAGATTGAGGCCGAAATTTCTCAGCTCCCCCCTGATGAACAAAAGGAATTTTTGGCGGATTTGGGCCTTAAAGAAACAGGGCTTGCCCAAATTATCAAAGAAGGGTACCGCATTTTAAACTTAAAAACGTATTTTACCTCTGGGCCCAAAGAAGCCCATGCTTGGACATTTACGGGCGGTATGTTGGCGCCACAATGCGCCGGCATTATTCACACAGATTTTGAAAAGGGCTTTATCCGGGCCGAGGTTGTTTCCTATGACGATTATGTGTCTTGTGGGGGCTTGACGGGGGCGCGGGAAAATGGTAAAGTTAGGGGTGAAGGCAAAACCTATGCTTTCCAAGACGGTGATGTGGTTCATTTTTTGTTTAATGTATAGGGGGATTCATGACAGAAAAAGTATCATGGCGGGCACAAATGGCGTTGGGGTATGCGCCCCTTGATGAAGAACACGAGGCCTTTATTCCCGTTGTGAACGAAGCTTTGGAGGTCCTTGAAAAAAAAGACCTTGTCGGGGCAGAAGATGTCTTTGATAAATGTTATGCGTTTGCCAGAACCCATTTTTCCCATGAAGAAGCATTGATGGAAAAACTAGATTACCCCGACATTATGGCGCACATGAAAAGCCACCAGATTTTTATTAAAAATATTTCGGAACTTCGGCAACTTTATGAATTTGCGCCCGAAGATGAAAAAATGGAAGTTTTTGAACAACTAGCGAATTTCCTAAACGTGTGGTTTATTGGCCATGTTTTAAGCCGGGATAGTTTGCTTAAACCTTTCTTGAAAAGCTTGCCACCGGAAGCATAAATCCATAGCATAGCGCCATCGCCAAAGCATCCGTCGCATCTGCGGGGATTTTTTCTGGCACGTTTTTAAGGATTTTCCGAATCATCAGGGCCACTTGATCTTTTTCGGCATGACCAGCCCCGACGACCATTTTCTTAATGTGATTCGGGGTATATTCTTGAACCGGTATGTTGTACAGGGCTGGTACGCACAACACGACCCCCCGGGCTTGCCCCAGTTTTAATGTAGAATTTGGGTTTTTGTTCACAAATGTTTCTTCTACCGCCGCGGCATCGGGACGCATTTCATCAAATAGCGTACACAAATCTTTGTGTAAAATGGCAAGACGCTGACTTAGGTCCAACGTGGTATCGGGATTAATCACACCGGCGGCCACAAAGGTATAGCGGTTTCCTTCTTTATCAATAACCCCCCACCCTGTATGACGCAAGCCCGGATCAAGCCCGATAATGCGCATTTAATCCTCGTCCGGATTCAATTGAGCTAGCACGTCGTCGGCAATATCGGCGTTGGTAATCACCCGTTGCACGTCATCATCTTCGTTTAGGATGTCAATAAAATCCATCAGCTTTTTGGCCGTTTCCACATCCGTAATCGGGGTGGTGACAATTGGCTTCCAATCAAGGCGGGCAACTGTGGGTGTGCCAAAGGCCTTTTCCAAGATATCCCGGACACTGTTTAAATCATCGGGGGTGCAGACCACTTCATGCACATCTCCATCGGAATTCACATCTTGGGCGCCCGCTTCCAGGGCCTTTTCAAAAAAAGCATCTGGGGTGGCAACTTCTTTGGGAAATTCCAAATACCCAATCCGTTCAAAGTTAAACGTGACAGAGCCCGTTTCCCCAAATGTTCCCCCGCGTTTTGAAAAGATAGAACGAAGGGCCGGGGCAGTTCTTGCCCGGTTATCGGTCAAGGCCTCTATAATCACGGCGACATTGCCTGGGGCAAACCCTTCGTACCGGATTTCTTCATAATTCGCCCCGTCGGTGGATTGGTTCCCTTTGGCGATTGCCCGATCAATGTTATCTTTTGGCATGTTTTCAGCCCGGGCCGCTTGAATCGCAGACCTAAGGCGTGGGTTAGAAGCCGGATCCGGAAGCCCTTGTTTTGCGGCAATCGTAATTTCCCGGGCGAGCTTGGAAAAAACTTTTCCACGGATTTTATCTTGGGCGCCTTTGCGGTGCATAATGTTCTTAAATTGTGAATGTCCTGACATATTTTTCCTTTCAATGAATTTGTGGGTATCATACGCCGGCAAAGGCCAATTGTCAAGATAGAAATAAAAAAAGGTTATCCCTCACATCGCTTGAAAAGTGATGTGCTAAGGGACTTTCCGTTGATATACACCTGCCGAAGCTTTCTGATACTAAAAAAATTGTCCTTTCTGAAGATTTTTATGACAGATAAAACGCTTATCTGCCCAAACAACCTTTTCTTCTTTTTGAAAAATTGATATAAAGATACAATTAAAAAAATACTTGACAAATTATTAAAAAGGGTATATACTCAAAAAAATCACGCATTCTATTTAAATGGGATTGACTATGGAAAAGGGAAATAACACCGCAGATGCGGCCTTGCAACTGGTCGGGGGGCTTAAAGAAATTGTTGAGGCAGATACTAAGCTAAGACTGTCTCAGAAAAAGGCATTAAATGAATTTTTAGACCGGGAAGATACGCCTGAAAAAGGGGTCTTTAATTTGGCTACGGGGGTGGGTAAGACGCGGCTGATGGCGATGATGGCCCTGGCGCATAGGCAGGTGCAGCCGGATTCTAAAATTATTGTGGTGGTGCCGAATAACCATTTGATTGTTCAGGAACAAGAATATTTTCAGGCCTATAAAAACCGTCAGGACAGAACACGGGCAGAGCGGGCTTTATCCCCTTTGAATATCCCCGAAATGACGATGGGGCGATATGATAAGGAAGACAAAGATACAGACAGTCAGATTATCTTTACAACTTATCATTCTTTAGAAAAATTAACTGATGCGCTAGATACAAATCAAGTGGGGATGGTACTGTTGGATGAAGCGCATCATGTGGTGTCTGACGCACGGACGCAAGCTCTGCAACGTTTTAATAAGGCGCTATATTACGGCTATACGGCAACCCCGTGGTATAGTGCTGAAAAAAGTGCAGTGACTGTTTTGGGCGAAGTAATTGCAACGGTTGATATTCCTGATGCCGTTAAAGAAAAAGATTTGGCCGGTTTTAAGAATGTTTTAATGGTGGCGGATACAGAGGTAGATTTAACTGGGGCCGTTAACGGCGGGGGCGATTTTAATGAAAAGAAACTTTATCAAGCCCTGGCCAAAGCTCTTGGGGGGCAAAATGCCCATTCCGACAGTGAAAATTGGGAAGAAGCCCATCGCAAGATTGCCCAATCGGTTGCCAAGTTTTACCGTGATTATGTGGATGAAGATATGGGGCCTTTAAACGGGAAAAAGTGCCTGATTAACTGTCGGTCGCAAGAAGAAGCCCGGATTCAGGCCGAAGAGCTGAATCGGCTGTTTGGACGGCAAGTGGCGAAGGTACACACGACCGATCATGATGACCCACAAACGCTGCAACGTTTTAAAGACGGGGATTTGCCCATTGTGTGCCAGGTGGGAAAACTCAGCGAGGGGTTTGATATGCCGGCATTGGCGATGACGATTAACTATCCGACGGCCTCTCGTGTGCGGGAAGCACAAGGGGCGGCGCGGTGTATTCGGCGGGATTACGACAATCCTAATAAAATGGGTTTGGTTGTGGATATCGCCTTTAAATATCCTGATTGTGAAAGCACGATAGAGGCAATTCACAAAAACCGTCAAGTGTTATTCCAAGATGTGGTGGGGACACCCGTTTGCCTAGATCCAGATCAAGAAAAAAAGCAAAAAGAAAATGGGTTTAATGGGGGATATATCCCCGGGGTTCCCAAGATTGATTTGGGGGATTTTAACATTGTTTCTAATATAGAACAATTGATGCATTTATCCGCCGAAGGGAAAACGGCCGAAGCTCAGCACTTTATCCCAGATATTCGGCCGGGGATGTTGACCTCTTCTGGCCTAGCAGAAAAATATGGGGTATCCCCACAGACTGTAGGACCGTATTTAGACGAGGCCTTTAAGAACGAAGAAACGTTTATAGATGCAGATGGGGAAGAAAAAAATTTAGTGGAACGGGTAAAAACAGGGGGTCAACCCTGTCATGCCCTGCATGAATCGCCCAAAGCCCGTGCAAAGTTTGAAGAATTACATCCAGATTTAATCATTCCCCCTATTCGGCCGGGGATGTTGACCTCTGTGGGCCTAGTAAAAGAATATAGGGTAGGCCCAGTGACTGTAAAACCGTATTTAGACGAGGCCTTTAAGAACGAAGAAACCTTTATAGATGCAGATGGGGAAGAAAAAAATTTAGTGGAATGGGTAAAAACAGGGGGTCAACCCTGTCATGCCCTGCATGAATCGCCCAAAGCCCGTGCAAAGTTTGAAGAATTGCATCCTGATTTAATCATTCCCCCTATTCGGCCGGGGATGTTGACCCCTAATGGACTGGCAAAAGAATATGGGGTCGATTCACGAACTGTAGGACCGTATTTAGACGAGGCCTTTAAGAACAAAGAAACCTTTATAGATGAAAATGGGCAAGAAAAGCATTTAGTGGAATGGGTAAAAACAGGGGCTAAAACCTGTCATGCCCTACACGAATCGCCCAACGCCCGTAAAAAGTTTGAAGAATTGCATCCTGATTTAATCATTCCCTCTATTCGGCCGGGGATGTTGACCCCTAATGGACTGGCAAAAGAATATGGGGTAGCCCCACGGACTGTAGGACCGTATTTAGACGAGGCCTTTAAGAACGAAGAAACGTTTATAGATGAAGATGGGGAAGAAAAAAAATTAGTGGAATGGGTAAAAACAGGGGGTAACATCTGTCTTGCCCTGCATGAATCGCCCAAAGCCCGGTTGGCCTTTGTCAGTTTTGTTCAAAAAAACTTTCATAAAACCTTAAAACGTCGTCCCGTCAAAGATCCTGAACAACAAGCCCCTATAACCCCACCTGTGGTGGCGACTCAACCCCCGGTTCCCCCGGAAAAATTGGCCGAACAACCTGGGGACACTTACCCCCCACAAAATGGTCAGGAACAAGGGTAATTACAGACCCCGTAATATCTTAGACCACTTAAGCGGCGATTGGTACGGGGAAATTTCTAGACCGTGCGGTAAGGCAGGGGTGAATAAAAACGCCTGTGTTTTCCCATTTAAAGCCGGTAAGGTGATGATTTTTAGTTGCCTGTGCGCCATCATATCCCGGGCTTTGCCGGATAATTTTAATAAACTTTCGGCCCAAAAGGCCCCGCCGGTTTTGGATAAAAATATCACGGTATAGGGGGTGCTAGGTTTTTTTAATCGGGCCGCGGCCTGACCCGTTAACGGGTCTAAGGTGGCATCTGTTTGGGCTAATACCCGATAATAGTGTCTATTGACGTTTAAAATAAATGTATGCCGACCGAGGGCCAAAGGCCAAACCAAAAAGCGGGCTTCGTTTTTAAACAGGGCTAAGGGCGTAATTTTAGTGTTGGGATCATCCGTATATAAATGCACGGCCTCAATTGGTGTATCGGTAACTAGACGTAACACCCCGCGAGAACTTAAACTTTTGTTCCATGTCAAAGGGAAGGGGGCTGGAAAAATTCCTGCCTCGTACATCATCTTGGCATAAAGGGGGGTGGGATAGGCCTTTTGATGTGCAAGGGTTAACGTTAAAGGGACTTGGGTGGTGGTACAGGTATGCCCTTGGCAAGCGGTTACCGTGACGATGGCATCTATTTTAAGATTGTCTGTTCCCGTGGGATAAATGAAAATGGGAATAAATACTGGTTCGGAAAAAAATCCCGTTGGGGAAAAGGGGGGAATAATGGTTAAGGGATGTTGGGGAACGGTGCTGGCCATCACAGATAAATGGGTCAAGTGTATTGCTTTTTGGGGAACGATTTGTACGGCCGCATAGACCTTTGGAATGTTTTGAATGCCAGATAAATTGGATACCAATCGGGCCGAAAACAAGGGGGTTTCTATCCACGGACCATAACCATCTGTCCCGGTTAAAATGCTAGTATCTTTTGTGTCTTGTAAAAAGACCGTGAACAGATTGCGATTTCCCTTGGCCCATGAAAATTGATCTGGGGGCAAGGTAAAGGCATTTTGTAGCGCTTCGGCTACGGTCAGTTGTTGACGCCCTAACCATTTAAAAGCATCGGTGTCTTTGATAAAAGGGTGTAAGACCATTCCCCCCAAGAGTAGTGCCGTGATAACCCCTAGCTTTGTTCTTAATTTCATGGCCTTTTTATATCACATTTTTCCCCTTTTTAAAAGGAAAAAGAAAGGGAAAATAAAAATAAATAAGGGGTTTTGCTAAAAAGCACTTGAAAAGTTTAAAAAAATCAGTAAACTACAGTTTGTTTTTACTCTTAATGAAAGGAAAAGATTTTTACACGCATGCAAAATAATGCCACTGGACATCCCGAAGATGATATCCGTATGAATGAAAAGATTACGAACGTCCAAGTTCGTTTAATTGATGAAAATGGTGAAAATGTGGGAATTATCCCAACGCGGGAAGCGCTAGCAAGGGCGCGTGCGTGTGATCTAGACCTGGTAGAAATTGCTAAGAACGGAAATATGCCGATTTGTAAGCTGATTGATGCAGGGAAGTACAAGTATGCTCTGCAAAAAAAGAAGGCAGAAGTCAAAAAAGGACGCAAAAGTATTGAAGTTAAAGAAGTTAAATTGACCCCCGCTATTGGGTCTAATGATTACGATATTAAAATGCGTAATGTTCGGCGTTTTTTAAAAGAAGGCAATAAAGTTAAAATTACGTTGCGTTTTCGGGGGCGGGAATTGTCCTATACAGATTTAGGAATGGCGGTTGTGGATCGGGTGAAAAACGATTTTGAAGCGGAAGCCAAAGTGGAACAAGAAGCTAAAATGGAAGGGCGGCAAATTACAATGTTGCTGGCCCCAAAAAACTAAGTGGACCCTATGTTATACGAAGAAAACCCTAATTATGACCTGTGGGAAATCAAGGTGTATGTGCCTTTTGATGCCTTGGAAGATTTAGAAAATGCCTTTTCTACGGCCGAAGCGGTTTTAACACGCTTAATGGAAGAAGGGCCCTATAAAAATTTATGGGAATTTCAAGTTTTTGTACGAGAGGAACCTAAGGTAGATGATTTAAAAAAAGTTGTTACAAAGGCCTGTGGGGGGGCGATCCCTGGGGGGGACCCTGTTATTACTTTTGTGCCAAAACGTGATTGGTTAAAGGAAAATTTATTGACATTTGAACCCGTATCTGTGGGACGATATTATATCTATGGACATCATATTAAAGAAGCACCGCCCGCCAACAGGATTTCTTTGTGTTTGGATGCGGCAACGGCATTTGGGTCAGGGGAACACCAAACGACCCAAGGCTGCTTAACGGCGATTGAGGCTTTGGGGGAACGGGATAAAAAGGTATTGGATTTAGGATGTGGTTCTGGAATTTTAGCGATGGCCTATGCTAAAACGTATCCAACACATGTGGATGCGGTGGATATGGATGAAGAATCGGTGCGGGTGGCTAAAGAAAATGTGAAAAATAATGGGTTAAAGGCATGGGTTAAGGTTTGGCAAAGCCGTGGATTTGAAAAGGTTGATGGGATCTATGATATTATTTTAGCCAATATTTTGGCGCGTCCTTTGGTTGAAATGGCCCCAGATATGTGGGGACATCTTGTCAAAGGGGGATATGCTGTTCTTTCGGGGTTTTTAGAATCACAACTTGATTTTGTAATTCCGGCGTATGAAAAAATGGGGTTTGAACAAGAAAAATTGATTGTCTTTGC
>JBGUXS010000008.1:0-22995 GCA_045118155.1 Alphaproteobacteria bacterium
CATAACCTCCCAAGGTAAAAAACAAACAAAGTGCAACAAATAATTTTTTCATAAGAACCTCCCTTTTCTTTTAGTATAATCATAGAAGTTTCTAGCGCAACTTTTTTTATTGTTTTTTTTCTGATATCACACCATTTTGCATAACATAAAGATAAAAAAAATCGGGGTTCTTTTGGAACCCCAATAGATAGTGCTTAAGTGGCGGGATCGAACCGCAGGCACCGGATTTTCTCCTCCCGCGGCTCTACCAACCGCAACGTCTAGGCAAGCATATTTACATAAAAAAATTGGGATTCTTTGCAGAACCCCAATAGATGGTGCCTAGAGACGGGATCGAACCGCCGACACAGGGATTTTCAGTCCCTTGCTCTACCAACTGAGCTATCTAGGCAAGCACAAAAGAATTTATACACTATTTTTTCCCCTTTGTCCAGCACTTTTTTTGAAAGCCCCAAAAGTGCTTAGCCTTCTTCCAAAAAGCTCCGCAATTTCTTGGACCGATTGATATGCCGCAATTTTCTAAGGGCTTTGGCTTCAATCTGACGAATCCGTTCCCGGGTTACGGCAAATTGCACCCCGACTTCTTCCAAGGTATGATCCGAATTCATCCCAATTCCGAACCGCATTCTAAGCACCCGTTCTTCCCGCGGGGTCAAGGTTGATAACACCGCTGTACACGATTGCCGTAAGTTGCTTTGAATACTGGCTTCAAGCGGCTGAATACTTTTGGTATCTGGCAAGAAATCCCCTAAATGCCCATCATCTTCATCCCCAACCGGCGTTTCTAAAGAAATCGGCTCTTTGGCAATTTTCATAATTTTTTTGATTTTTTCCGGTGTCAGGTTAATCCGTGTTGCCAATTCTTCTGGGGTAGGTTCATACCCATTTTCCATCACCATTTGACGGGACGTCCTTAGCATCTTATTAATCGTTTCAATCATGTGCACAGGAATCCGGATGGTTCGGGCTTGATCCGCAATCGCCCGAGTAATAGATTGGCGAATCCACCACGTCGCATACGTTGAAAATTTGTATCCCCGTTGATATTCAAACTTGTCCACGGCCTTCATCAAACCGATATTTCCTTCTTGGATTAAATCCAAAAATTGTAAGCCCCGATTGGTATATTTTTTAGAAATAGAAATCACAAGACGCAAGTTCGCTTCAATCATTTCCTGTTTAGCCTTGTTCATTTCTTGACGCCCTTTTTTGATTGTGGACACCAATTTTTTATATTCTGACAAAGGCATATGAACCTGACGGACAATTTCCTGAATTGTATCTTGAATTTCCGTCATTTGCTTAATGCCTTGTTCGGTCAGTACTTTCCAAGTCTTTTCCTTTTTTCCTTTAAGATGCGCCACCCAATCAGCGGTCAGTTCATGTTCCTGATAAAACGCGATAAAAGCATCCTTAGGGACCCCAAAACTTGTCGCCAACCGCAAAAACTTCCCTTCTTCTTCCATTAAGGTTTGATTCATTGCATTCATTTGATTGATTAAAACCTCAATTTTTTGAGGGGTTAACTGAATTTTTCTAAGCAATCCAATCATTTCCTTTTTCAAGGCATGATACGTATTTTCTGTTTTTGCAGAAACCGGCTTTTGTTTAATCAAAGCATTTATTCTTGTTTCTTGAATTTTTTTAAATTGTTCATGCAATGCATCTAATTCACTAAACGATTCCAAGACAAAAGGCCGCAGCGCTTCTTCCATTTGTTTGATAGACAAAGCCCCTTCTTCATCTTCTTCATCCTCTTCTTCCTCTTGGGGTTTATCTTCCAAGAACGCGTCTATTTCACTGGCCAAATCATCATCAGATGCTTCTTTTTTAGCCGCCGTATTTTCGGGTTCTTTAGCGGGCTCTTTGGGTTGTTCTTTGGGTTGTTCCTTAGGTTGTTCCTTGGGAACACTAGCTTGTTTATCAGATTGATTTTCTTGTTCTTCTTTCACGCCTTCTTCATCTGTTTTATCACCTTTTTTCCCAGGCAACATTTCAAAAGTCGTTTCTAAATCAATCACATCCCTTAAATAAATATCCCCCCGTTCCAGGGCCCCTTGCCATTCTTTTAAGGCCGCCATGGTAATAGTGCTTTCGGAAAGGCCACTCATCATCGTATTCAAGCCCGCCGCAATCCGTTTAGCAATTGCAATTTCCCCTTCCCTTGTCAGGAGTTCTACCCCCCCCATCTCCTTTAGGTATAAACGCACCGGGTCACTTACCCGAACAAGGCCTTCCCCCTTATCTTCTGTGGATTCTTCCTCGTCCAATACAACCAAATTATCCGAAGACATAGCCGTTGTTAGATCGCTCAACCCTGTATTTTCTTCTTCAACCTGAATACCCATATCCACCAAAGAAGAAATAATCACTTCTAACGCTTCTTCGGTTTGCGATTTCGGGGGCAAAGCCTCTTTTAAAGCCTTTAAAGTCACAAATCCCCGTTCTTTTCCTTCGGCAATAAGATTTTCCATAAGAACCTTGGATTCATTCATATTTTCTGAATCCTGTTTTGTCTTTGCTAAACTTGATGTCATTCAGCGCCCCATTTTTCAAACATAATAATTGGGTATTTTACAACAAAATTCCCCTAAAGTCAAGAAAAAACATCCTGTCTTTCCCGAAAAGGTCAACACGTCTTATAAACCGCCAACATTCCTTTAACCCCCATGGTATCCGCTGGGGATTGAATTAAAAACAAAGGAATCTTATCGGCATGATGCGGTAATGTTCTGGTCGCATGTGCACATAAATCTTGAAACTTTTTTTGGCGCATTAGATTGATAATAAAGGGATTCTGCAAGACTTTGCCAGCCAGATAGATCCCCCCCGTCGGAAACAATGAAAACCGTCCGACGTTATGAATAAAGCGCCCCAATACATCTAGCAAACTTTCCACGGCTTTTAAGGCAATTTTATGTTGCATTTTAGGGGATACTTCTGCCAAAGAAGCCATCTTACAAATTTCACTGGGTTTTTCTTTGCGCACCGGAAAGCCCATTTTATCCGCCCAGGCCTGATACAAAATACTTAAAGCCGTCCCAGACACGAAATTTTCCAATGTTAAGGCATCGGGTGGCACCGGTTTACGCATAAACTGCACCCGCATAAACGGGGCAAGTTCGGCTTCGGCTTCCCCAAGCATAGGCGGTAAATTCTGCCCATATTCCCCCGCTTCTGACACCCATGAATTCCCTTCCTTATGAATCACACAAGCCCCCAAGCCCGTTCCCAAAGAAATCAAAAACTTGGGCCGATTTTCAAAATCTTCGGGCAAAGGCACACGATTCAATTGGACACATTCGGCCTCTTTACCCCTAGCTAATAATTTCGCTATTCCCGGAATAGAAAGGCCCTGCGTTTGAACATCATTCATCAAAATAACTTTTTTAAGATGATATCTATTCATCAAGGAAGAACGCGTAACCTCTTTCCAAGGGCGATTGGTGGCACAAATTGTTCCGTCTTCCCCAACGGCCCCAGCCACCGCCAAAATAATCCCTTCAAAAATTTCCCCATCTTTAGCGACCCAAAGTCCCCCTTTTTCTTTGAAACCAAAGGCCTCTAAGTGTCGTTCTAAAAAGCTAAAATCACTTTCTTTAGCCACCCGTTTTTCACAAACAAAAGCATTGGGGGCTGTATCCCCTTGTGTTCTATACGTTAAGCGATTGCAGGTTGCCCCTGCTTCCCATAATAGATACATCTAGCCCCCCTTTCCTTTTACGCCATTTGTAAGCGTCGTTGATAGAGTTCTTCGGCCATTTCCAATTCTTCCTGAGTATTCACCCCATGAAGTTCTTCCACATTCCCAATGACCACATCACAGGACAAGCCCTTGTCTTTTGCCAATTTTACCACATCCGTTAAGTAATATTCGCCCGCGGCATTTTCATTCTTGACCGCTTTCAGCAAATCCAAAATATACCGTCCGTTCAAGCACATAACCCCGGAATTACATAATTGAATGGCCCGCTGTTCTTCGGTGGCATCTTTGTATTCCACAATGGCTTGCAACCCATCATCCCCCATCACAAGTCGCCCATAACGCCGGGCATCGGCGGGAATAAATCCCAAAACCACAATATCCACACCACTGGCTGCTTTTTTCAGCATTTCTTTTAATGTTTTAGGGGTAATCAAGGGGTTATCCCCAAATAAAACAAGCACTTGACCATCAAATGGTGCCAAGTAATCCCTAGCAGCCAAAGCGGCATGAGCCGTTCCAAGGCGTTGTTCTTGGACAACCGTTTTGTGAGGGGCGACCGCGGCTTTGACATCATCCGCGTCCGGGCCAATCACCACAACAATTTCTTCTGGATCTAACGCCCCAACGGTTTCCAAAACATGCTGGACCATGGGTTTACCCCCTAGCTTATGCAACACTTTTGGTAAATCCGAATTCATCCGTTTTCCGTTTCCAGCGGCTAAAATAATTGCTTTAACTGTCATTTTTTTCCTTTCCTAAATAAAAACACCTTGATCCAAAGCATAACTGCGTATCCGATCACGCAAAGAATGTTCAGGACGAGACAAAATACGATCTAAATACTCAGCGGTTTTAGCTTGATTCATTGTCCGAACAGTGGCCTTAACCGCCCCTAAAGATGAAGGGGCCATAGACAAGCGATTAAATCCTAACCCTATAAGGACAAACGCTTCCAGCGGTTTCCCCGCCATTTCTCCGCAAACGCAACAAGGGACTTTGGCCTTAGTGCAAGCATCTTGAACCTGTTTTAAAACACTTAATAACGCCGGGGATAACATATCATATTTTCCCCAAATTGCGGGATTTCCCCGATCTACGGCAAATAAAAACTGCATTAAATCGTTGGTTCCTACTGACACAAAATCAACCAAAGGCAATAAGGCGGGTAATTGAAAGACTAAAGAAGGCACTTCCAGCATTGTGCCAACTGATACTTTTTTAGGCAGGACCTCTCCTTGTTGGATGGCGCGTTCTAGCTCAATATCTAAGGTCCGGCGGGCTTGCATAAATTCGTCAATATCTGCAATCATGGGAAACATCACATATAGGTCTTTTCCTGCCGTCGCCCTGATAAACGCCCTTAATTGTTCCCGCAACAAGGAACGCCTGTCCAAGGTAATACGAATAGACCGCCACCCCAAAGCTGGATTTTGTTCCCCACGATTATCAAAATAAGGCAACACTTTATCTGAACCAATATCTAAGGTTCTAAAATAAACAGGTCTATCCCCAAAAGTTTGCAAAGCCGTTTGATATATCTTGGTTTGGGCATCTAGATCCGGCAATTGTTCAGATGTTAAAAAGGGCAATTCCGTCCGGTATAACCCTACCCCTTCATACGCCCCTTTTTGTAAAGATAAAATATCTGTGGGCAACCCCACATTAGCGTTCAAGGAAACATAAAATCCATCTTGTGTCACCGAAGGCAATTCCCGTTGTGTCCCATAAAATTCTTGACGGGCCTTTTGTTCTTTCAACTGTAAGGCCATTTTATCCAAGATTTCATCTTCGGGATTCACATACACAACCCCATTTACCCCATCAATTCCGACTTCGTCATCTGCCGCGATCAAGGTGATATCTGGTCCCACACTCACCACGGGGATATTTAAAGATCTGGCCACAATCACCACATGCATCGTTTGGGAAGCTTCTTGTAAAATAAGGCCCTTAATTTGGGATAAATCATAATCCAATAATTCAGCCGGTCCCAAGCTATCCGCCACTAAAACGGCCTCTTTCGGCAACTTGTGTTTTTCTTTATCTTCCCCATTTAAATGCCGAATTAACCGATTTGATAAATCCTGAAAATCATGAACTTTTTCCTTTAAGTAAGGATCGGACATTTTTTCCATGCGTTCGGTGATATCCTCTAGCACTTTTTTGACCGCCACTTCTGCCGTAAATCCCTTATCAATAAACGCCTTGATTTTTTCCCGAAGTCCCTTATCCTGCGTAAACTTCAAATAACTTTCTATAATATTTGTTTCTTCTTCATGGGCGGTTTTTTGCATCATGGTATGAATCTGTTTTTCCATGGCTTCAAACGCTTTTTGAAGGCGCTTCATTTCGCTTTTGGGGTTCTTGGCTAAGATTTCAGAAAACCGGCCAGCCCGTTTATGGATAAAGGCCTGCCCCAAGGCAAGACCTTCCACTAAGGCGGCCCCTTCTATTTTACGGTGGACACGCAGAACCTCTAATTTACCTTGATTTTTGGCATTTTCCATACCCACCACTTCCCCTAAAATCAACGCAACGTGGGCTAGCAATTCTTGTACTTCTGTGTCAAAAGGCATCACTATCTGCGTTTGGATAGCCAAGACCCCCATTAATTGTCCTTTGTACAAAATTGGCGTTCCCATCAAGGATTTAAACTTTTGTTCTTTCGTGGCCGGTTTATGTACAAAACTAGGGTGTGCCCAAGCATCTTCAAAAACCAACGTTTTTTTTTGAAAGGCAATTTCCCCAATTAAACCTTCACCTACCCGCAAAAACGTTTCGTGAACGGATGATTTATCTAGGCCATAAGTGGCATACAATTCCAAAACGTCGCCAGGGCGCGCCAAATAACATGAACACACCCCAACATCTAGGGCTTTGGCTAACAAAACAACCACTGCATCCATTTGTGCTTGCAGGTTCTTTTTCTTAACCAAAACGTCCCTTAAATCTTTCAGGACCTTTGCCCGAATATCTGATGTTTTTGCTTTCATGGTTCTCCTTAAAACAGGGGAAGATTACCAAATTTTTAAGGTCTTTTCAAGAAATTACGCTGTTTTTCTGACGTTTTTTTCGGCTTCATAATCATCAAGACACACAACGGTATAATTCTTTTCATCAGCCATCAGCATTTTCAACAAAGCGTTTGTATGGGCATGCCCAGATTTTACCCCCATAAAGTGGCCAATAACCGGCATCCCAAGTTGATACAAATCCCCAACCGCATCTAGTACCTTATGCACGACAAATTCATTTTCACTGCGCAATCCTTCGGGGTTTAAAATCGTATCCCCTTGCACCACAACGGCATTGTCAAGACTCCCCCCTTGAATCAACCCCATGGCACGCAACGCGTCAACTTCTTCGGCCAATCCAAAGGTCCTAGCATACGCAATATCGTTTTTAAACGTATCGGTATCCAAAGGAACAGAATATTCTTGATGCCCAATAGCCCTAGATTTAAAATCAATCATAAAATTAAGGTCTAATCCGTCTTCGGCCGGGGTCAAAGCGACCTCAGCCCCTTTATCAACCAAGACAACTTCTTGATTAACCTTAATAGCCCTTAAAGGAGCATTCTGATCCATAACACCGGCACATTCAATTAAGGTCACAAAATCCGTCGCTGACCCATCCATTAAAGGAACTTCCGGCCCATCCACTTCTATCACGGCATTAGAAATACAAAACCCAGCCAACGCCCCCATAATATGTTCTATGGTAGATACTTTTACCCCGGCCGTATTTCCTATACACGTACACAATCTGGCATCTACAACATGGTTGTATGTCGCCGGAATCACATTATCCTTATCGGTGATATCCACCCGTCTAAACACAATTCCTGTATCAATTTCTGCCGGACGTAAAGTCATGTGCACTTTTTGACCTGTATGCAAACCAACCCCTACACAAGTAATAGGATTCTGTAAGGTTTTCTGACAATATTTATACGTCCCCATGGTTTGAATTTCTGCAATCATACATTATCCTTTCATTTCTGTAAGGATAGGATATACCGCAAGCCCCTAAACTTCAAATCAAGGATTATTTCAATTTATTACATAGCCTTTTATTGATTGTTTTGCCGTTTCAATAGGTGATATTGATACACCCCCAACGCAATCAACAAAGGAAGCAGAATCTCCCCCATTTCTTCTGCTAATGAAAAAAGACTCATCGTTTCAAGGTTTAATTTCATCCCCATCGCCTTGCGGTAATGTCCCGGGAACCGATCAAAGAATTTTGCAATAATCACAGCGGCCCCCAAGCAACACACCGTCCAAGATAAAGGACGTTTTTTGAAAAAACCCAATACAATGGCTTTGGTATAACGAATCATAAAATACAGGATAAATCCCACAATCACCCCTAAAATCAAACCAGCTTGGATCTTTTCAGAAAGCGGATTATTAGGATTCAAGAAAAACTTCCCCTTAAAAGCGGTTGTATCTGTCGTGGTTAGCCAATGTTGTGCCCCTAATTCCCGCAGCACACACACAAGGGTTAAAAAGATCAATCCCCAAAATGCCCCCCGTTCTTTAGGGGACTTAAAATCTGTCTGAAACGCGAAAAAGGAAAAAACAGCCACCCCATATCCCGTTAAGGTAATAATATCAATAATATTCCAATCGGCCGTATAATAATACACTTGCTCTGGGGTCCAACAAGATCCCAATAGCACGATGCCTGCATACATCAAGACCATGGCAAGCGGTGCTGTCCACCAACGATTTAAAAACGTCATCTTTCCCCCTTTCTAAATGCGCAACTCTGCCCCTGTTTTTGACTTAACTCGGTCAACCAAACGCGTGCTAAAAGCGGCAATTTCTTCATCCGTAAACGTTTTTTCTTGCGGGGCCAAAATCACTTTCAAAGCGATAGATTTTTCCCCTTCTTTTAAGGGGGCCCCCGTGTAAACATCAAAGAAAATGACATCACGAATCAGATTTTTGTCACCATCCATAATAGCCGACCGCACCTCGTCGGCCGTAACATCTACTGGCATAACAAAGGCAAAATCCCGTTCTACTGGCAAGAGATGATCCTTTACAAACGCTGTATTTTTTAATTTCCGCCGTGTCGGTGGCAACGCATCCATCAACACTTCAAACCCAACACAAGCCCCTTTGATTCCCCATGTTTTAACCACTTTTGGATGCAGGGCCCCAAAATACGCCACGGGCACACTTCCTAAAACAAAAGCCCCAGCTTGTCCAGGATGGTAGTATCCTGGAACAGCCCGGGTTATTTTCAACTTATCCACGGGGACATCTGCACCCGCCAACGCTTCCAACACATCGGCCTTCACATCAAACACATCCACGGGCCGTTGTTTTTCCGCCCACGATAAACCCGCTTGCATACCAACCCGAAGCCCTGACGCGTGTAAATGTTGCTTGCCGGGGGTGGGATCATCAAACACTGGCCCCAATTCAAACACCGGTACATCCTGGGTTCCATGGGCTTGATTTCTAGCCACAATATCCAATAAATTCGGCAACAAGCTAGGCCGCAATACATCTAGATCCGCCGTTAAGGGATTAGCTAACGCCACTAATTTTTGCCCAAAGAGATCTGCTTTTTTTGAATCCATAAATGGGTAGGTTGTGCATTGATATAACCCGTTTAACGCCAACGCCCGCCGGACGGAAATTTCCTTAATTTGATGAGGCTTTAAAATACAGGTACCCAATTTTTCTGGGCGAACTTCTAAACTTGGTAAATGATCAAGTCCATAAATCCGCACAACCTCTTCTACCAAATCAATCGGCCGTTTAACATCATGGAACCGCCAAGACGGGACAGATACTTTTGACCCCGATACGTCGCATCCCAAAGCCGTTAAAATTCCTTTGATTTCATCAGGGGCAATATCAAACCCACATACTTTTTTAACCAAAGAAAAATCAAAATCAATCTGCTGATGCCAATCGGGTTCTGCCCCGGCTTCAAAAACGTCTGAAACCTCCCCACCACACAAAGATTGAATCATCACCGCGGCTTTTTCGGACATCAACCGGCAAGACGCCGGATCAATACCCCGTTCAAAGCGCATTTTTGCATCGGAATCTAATTTTAACCGCCGTGCCGTAGATGCCACAGAAATCGGGTCAAAATACGCCGTTTCTAACAGGACATTCTTCGTTTCTTGTGTGCATCCCGTGGCCTTTCCCCCCATGACCCCAGCGATACTTTGCACCCCATTATCATCGGCAATGACCAACATATCTTCATCTAGGGTATATTCTTTATCATCCAACGCCACCAGTTTTTCACCGGCTTTGGCATACCGCACCACTAAGTTCCCCTTGACTTTATCTGCATCAAACACATGCAATGGCCGACACGCATCAAATGTAAAGTAATTGGTCACATCCACCAAAGCCGAAATGGGGTTCAAACCCATAACTTTTAACCGACTTTGCATCCACGCCGGGCTCTGAACATTCTTCACATCTTTAAGATACCGCAAGACAAAATGTTCACAGGCAGGGGCCTTAATTTCCACCGAAACAGGACAAGGACCAAATGTCTGCACGTTCGTTTTGGGTTGTGCCTTCAATGTCCCCAACCCACATACCGCTAGTTCCCTAGCCAATCCTAACACACCAAAACAATCCCCCCTGTTCGGGGTGACATTCACATCCAAAATCACATCCGCATCAAAAACATCTTTTGCCGGTGTGCCCGCGGGTTTATCCGTTTTTAAATCCAAAATACCGGTATGGTCATCCCCCAGGCATAATTCCTTTTCAGAACACAGCATCCCTTGGCTTTCCACCCCGCGAATCACCCCTTTTTTAAGGCGTTCCCCGTAAAGCGGGACCAACACCCCAACGGGGGCCAAAATACTCTTCATCCCTACCCGCACATTCGGCGCCCCACAGACGATTTGCAGAATTTCTTTACCGGTGCCTACCTTTAAAACATGTAATTTATCGGCATTTGGATGATTTTCTACGGACAACACTTCGGCCACAACAAAACCGTCTAATGCCGCGGCCAAGTCTTGAACTTCTTCAATTTCCAACCCCACCATCGTTAACTTATCACAAATTTCCTTAACCGATGCCGTTAAATCAATATAATCTTTGACCCATGAAAGTGATAGTTTCATCGTTTGGTCCCTCCATTCAAACTTAATCCCGTTACAGAATTTGGAACATCTTCGGGCATAAAGCCGTAATGGCGTATCCACCTAACATCCCCTTCAAAAAAAGAGCGAATATCGGGAATCCCATATTTTAGCATAGCACATCTATCCAATCCATACCCAAAAGCAAACCCTTGATAAACATTTGGGTCAATGCCACAATTTTCAAGAACTTTGGGGTCCACCATACCGCATCCCCCTAGTTCAATCCATTCTTTGCCAATATCGCGGGCTAATTTTCCCCCAACGTCAAATTCATAAGACGGTTCTGTAAAGGGAAAATAACTGGTTCTAAAACGCACAACTAAATCATCCGTTTCAAAAAATAATTTTAAGGATTCTTCCAAGACACTTTTCAAATGTGCCAACGTTACCCCTTTATCCACATATAACCCTTCTACCTGATTAAACGCCGGGGAATGGGTTGCATCCGAATCCACCCGATAGCATCGCCCCGGGGCCACAATTTTGACAGGGGGTTTTTGTGCTTCCATCACCCGAATCTGCACCCCAGATGTTTGTGTCCGCAACATATACGGCGTCTCTTTAATGTAAAACGTATCTTGCATTTGCCGGGCCGGATGCGATGGCGGAATATTCAGGGCTTCAAAATTATGCCAATCATCTTCAATATCGGGGCCTTCTGCCACATCAAAGCCCATTGCGGCATAAATTGCCATCATTTCTTCCATCACATGGGCAACAGGATGAATGCGCCCATGCGTTTTAGGGCGTACTGGCAAGGTAACATCAATTTGTTCCTGATTTAATTTAGCCGCTAATTCCTTATCTTCTAAGGCCTGTTTTTTAGCATCCAAGGCCTCGGTCAGGGCTTGTTTAACTAGATTTAATTCCCCCCCAACGCGTTTTTTTTCTTCTAACGTTAGGGCACTTAATCCCTTCATTAAGGCCGTCAGCGATCCATTTTTACCCAAAACACCAACCCGAATAGCATCCAAATCACTCAGCGTCTCGGCCCCAGCAATTGCCGCCAAGGCCTCAGCTTTCAAATTTTCTAATTGCATCCGTTTTTACCCTTTCAAAAAAGCTTTTTCTGAAAGGATATTATACGTTTTTCAGTCTAAATGTCAACGCTTATTTGGATTCAAAAATGAACGTGTTGGCATACTCTTCTTGGCAAGCATTAGGGTCATTAACCTTAGGACTTGTCAACACAACATTTGCGTACTTTTCATCAATCAATTTTTCGCATGCTTCTTGGGGAATCAAGGTATAAACAATCCGGAATTTCTTTTCTAGTTGTTCGCCCCCTAATTCTACTGGCAAGGGGTTAACCGTGATTTTACCCCCCCAAGCCCCTACCCAGTGGCAATTCCCCGTGCAATCGCCTTTAGCATTTAAAGTACCAGCACACTTTTCATTCAAAATATCATTGGCACACAAATCCGGCATATTTAAGGTGGCGTAAGTCCGGCTCCATGCGTACATCTTTGTAATATTGGTGGCCATTTCTTCTATATCCGTTTTGACTTTTTGGACCCGCATATTCAATGTCGTGTAGGTAATGCCATTAAAGGCCCCAACCGTCAAAACCCCTATAATGCAAATAACCCCTAACATTTCCACCATTGTTCGCCCTGTTTGTGTTTTCTTAATATTGGGCAAAGTTGGGCGAGCCTTTGATTTAATTTGCATCCTTTTTAAAAGTGTTTTTCCTGTAATCACGGCTTGAACCTCCTCTCCGGTTAAAGTTTCATGTTCAATCAGACCTTGTGCCAACAAGTCTAACTGTTTTTTATTTTTTTGCAAGATCGTTCGTGCAGTTTCATACGCTTTTTGAATAATCGCTTTAATTTCTTCATCCACGGCCAAGGCGGTTTTATCGGCCATCGCTTTACGCCGCGAGATATCGTATCCTAAAAACACTTCCCCTTGTGGTTCTTCATACGCAATGGGGCCCAAGCTGCTTAATCCCCATTCAGCCACCATCTTGCGGGCAATAGAGGTCGCCACTTGGATATCATTACTGGCCCCTGTGGACACATGTTCTGGCCCTAAAACAAGCTCTTCAGCTACCCGGCCTCCAAATAAAATAGCAAGTCGCGATGTTAAGTATGTTTTACTTTGGGAATACTTATCTTTTTCTGGCAGTTGCATGGTCACCCCTAACGCCCGCCCCCGCGGGATAATCGTGACCTTATGCAACGGATCTGTTTCTGGCAAGTGCAACGACACAATCGCATGCCCCGCTTCGTGATAAGCCGTCATTTTCTTTTCTTCCGCATCCATCACAAGGGATTTGCGTTCTGTCCCCATCATCACTTTATCTTTGGCATCTTCCAAATCCTGCATACTGACTTTTAAATGATCTCGGCGGGCGGCAAGCAACGCCCCTTCATTGACTAAATTTGCCAAATCCGCCCCTGAAAATCCTGGGGTTCCACGCGCCAAAACCGACAATTTTACATCTTCTGCCAAGGGAACCTTTCTAACATGCACCTGTAAAATAGCTTCCCGCCCTTTAACATCAGGATTAGATACCACAATTTGCCGGTCAAACCGTCCCGGACGCAACAAGGCTGGGTCCAGCACATCCGGCCTATTCGTGGCCGCGATTAAGATAATACCAGAATTTTCTTCAAACCCATCCATTTCCACAAGCAACTGGTTTAACGTCTGTTCGCGTTCGTCATTACCCCCGCCAAGGCCAGCCCCCCGATGACGTCCCACCGCATCAATTTCATCAACAAAAACGATACATGGGGCATGGGATTTTGCCTGTTCAAACATATCCCGAACCCGGGATGCCCCGACCCCTACAAACATTTCCACAAAATCAGATCCAGAAATTGTAAAAAAAGGAACTTTGGCCTCCCCAGCGATAGCTTTGGCCAGCAACGTTTTCCCCGTCCCTGGGGGCCCAATTAACAAAACCCCTTTTGGGATTTTACCCCCTAACCGTTGAAACTTTTTGGGGGATTTCAAGAAATCAACAACTTCTTCTAATTCTTGTCTAGCTTCATCAATCCCCGCCACATCCTTAAACGTAACCGTTTTTCCTTGCATCATTAATTTTGCTTTGGACTTGCCGAACATCAAGGCCTTTCCGTTGGTAGAGGCCATTTGGCGCATCATTAAAAACCAAAACACCAAGAAAATAATTAAGGGCAACCATGACAGCAACGACGACAACCCTTCCCCGTCCTCATTAGGCAAAACCGTCAAAGATACCCCATGTTCTTCTAACAAAGGAACGATCCCCGATTCTGGGGGGATATAAGTTAAAAATTTAGTCCCATTTTTTAGGGTTCCACTCAGTTCTTGACGTTGCATTGTTACCGTCAAAACGGTATCTTTTTTAACTTCCGCCACGAAATCGGTAAAGGCAATCATTTTAGCTTGTTTATAAGAAGGATTTTGAAAAACCCCCGCCAATGCAATCACTGTCAGAAAAATCAATCCCCAAATCAGAAAACTTCTTGCCCCTGAAGCCGTTGGCTTTTTAAATTTCATAGCGCCCTTCCTTCAATCCACTAAAGCACACACATGCCTTTCTATCCCCTTTGTTATAATGAAATTGAACAGGAATTTCAAGTCCTTTTTTATCTTTCAAGACAGGAAGCGTTTTTAAAATGGCCACAGGCAACTCTTTATTTCCTTTATTTTTTGAAGGTCCTGTTTGAATCACCGCCGGGGTGGGGGACCACACAAGAAACCGATCCCAAGTTATCCATGTTTCGGCAGGAACCGAAACAGGTCGGGACATCTTCGCCGTTTCTTTGGCCACATACAATTTGTTTTGTTTGACATAAAATTGGCATCCCCCCAAAGGCCCTTGTAAATGCATGGCCCTGTCTTCTAACGCTTTAAAGGATGGGGGCGTCTTGGGTTGTCCAATAACTTTAATAGCCCACTGTAAGAACTTAATTTTACTCATCATTGGTAAATCTTGATAGGCCTTTTTAGGGACCATCAAATACCCCAAAGGGTTCACAATGACCCAACGTTCAATAAAGATCCTTAGATAAAATTTAAGGGCCTCTTCCGCCAAAGCTAACCGCCCCATAGAGGTTGTAATTTTATCTATCGTCAACCCATAGGGGGCCAGGGTCGGCAACAACTTACGCCAGCGCACCCGTTCATAGTGCCTATCTTGGTTCATTTCATCTTCTGCCCAAGAAAGATGAAGTTCCTGTGCCATTTGAATAATATCTTTTTTTTCTATCGTCAAAAAAGGACGACAAAGGGTTAGGGTTTGATAAGAACAAATCGCTTGCATTCCTTTTAACCCCTCTAAAGAACTTGCATGGCTTAAGCGACTTAAAAATGTTTCAGCTTGATCCCCAGCGTGATGCGCCAAAAACAAATGGTGAATCCCTTTTTTAGCGCACGCTTCTGCCAACAATTGATACCGTTTTTCCCTAGCCACTTCTTCAATTTTCGTTTTAGGCTTTGGCCCTGTCCACACTAAAATATCGGCGGGAATATGATAATTTTCCAACGTTTTTTTAGTTTGAACGGCCTCTGCATGGGCAACGGCCCTCAGCCCATGATCTACAATAAAAGCATATAACGGGTACTTTTTTTGGCATACTTCTTGCATCAACAGGGCCAAAGTTAAACTATCCACCCCCCCAGAAACCCCTATTGCTAAGGGTGTCCCTTTGGGAAGGGCCAATCCTTTTAAAAAAGCTTGCAAAGATGTTTTAATTGTTAAGGACACGAGATCTTCTTTGCCTCAGCCACGGCCCTATCTTTCAAAGATTGGGCAGCTTTTGGAAATTCTTTAGGTAATGTTTTAAAGGCGGTGCATGCTTCATCCTTTTTCCCTAATTTTTGCATAGATAACCCCAACTTTAACAAATTATCTGGGGCTTTGATATTATCCTTATACGTGGTCACACCGGATGCAAAAATACCCACCGCTTCGGCATACATACCACGGGCATAATACGTTTCCCCCAACCAATAATTGGCATTTCCCACCAATTTATCTTTGGGATATTTTTCCATAAAAGCGCTAAAACCTTGTTCGGCTTTTACAAAATCCCCTTCTTTCAGGGCTTCATAAGCCCCATCATACAGGGCTTTAGGACTTGTTCCAGCGGGGACAAGCGCCCCGTGTTTCGGGGTTGGGGCGGATTTTAAATCCCCCCCTGGCATAGGTTTAGTCCCTTGCATCTTAAAGCGCACATCAATGTCTTTAGACAACAAATCTAGCTTTTCCTGTGTTTGTTTCAAATCATGTTCAAGGGTTTCAATTTTATCCGTTAATTCCCCGATCATCCCTTCTTGTTTATCCAATTTCGTATAGATTTCATCCAACAAAGCCCCATCCTGACTATCCCCAGAACCCGTGTACAACTTTCGTTGCATTAAAACCATATCTGATTCCATCCGATTTAGGCGTTCTAACAGGTCTTGATCTTGCGCCAAAACAGGTGTACAAGCCAGCAATAAAGCCCATAACATAACTTTCATTTTTCCCCCATAAAAAAAACCTTTTCGGTCATTATACCGAAAAGGTTTTGTCTTTGCAAGGGCTTAATTAGTAAGCCACAGTGGTCGCCCGTCTGTTTTGTGCCCAAGCTTCTTCATTAGATCCAATCACAACTGGATCATCTTTCCCATAAGAAATGGTCCGGATCCGGTTGGAAGAAATCCCGTGAGAAACAAGGTATTGCCGTGCCGCATTAGCCCGACGTTCCCCAAGGGCAATGTTATATTCTGTTGTCCCGCGTTCATCACACCGGCCTTCAATCACAACCAAAGCTTCTGGATGTTCTTTTAACCAGTCAACTTGTGTTTTTAAATCATCCCGACTAGCGCTGTCTAGTGAAGAGCTGTTAAACGCAAACAAGACATAGTCTTTGGTATCAGACTTAAACGCTTTTGTTAATTTTGTCCCTTTTAAATCCGAGATGTTCACATCTTGATTCCATCCCCCTTGCGCGTCACCGTAAATATCGGCCCCGCGTTCACGTGTTGCACATGCCCCAAGCAAGGACAAAGCACACACGGCAGCTAATAATTTTTTCATTTAAAACCTCTTTTTTGTTATAACGTTATAAGTGGAAACCCACACGCCCTATCATCCCTCAAAAAAAATTCCTGTCAAGAATTAAATTGAATTCACACGTTTTTTGTGTTATTCTGATGATTATGAAAGCTTATATCAAAACCTTTGGTTGTCAGATGAACGTCTATGATTCGGCCCGTGTTATGGATACACTGGCGGTATTAGGATATACCGAAACAGATATCCCAGAAGACGCCGACATTATTGTGATTAACACGTGCCACATTCGGGAAAAGGCCTCTGAAAAGCTCTATTCCGAAGTGGGGCGCTTGATGCAAATCAAAAAAGACCGTCAAGCACAAAAAAAAGACTGTCTGATTATTGTTATGGGGTGTGTTGTTCAGGCAGAAAAGGATGAACTGATGCATCGGGCCCCTGGGATTGATATAGCACTGGGTCCCCAAAATTATCATGAATTACCGGAACTTCTAACACAATACGCCAGGGGGCATAAACGTCTTTTAAAAGCTTCGTTCCCCACAGAATCAAAATTTGATAAATTACCCACCATTCAATCCAGTTCTGTTCAAACGTATCTAGCCATCCAAGAAGGATGTGATAATTTTTGTACTTACTGCGTTGTTCCTTACACCCGTGGGGCGGAATATTCCCGGTCTTGGACGGAAATTAAGGCCGAAGCCAATGCCCTTGTTCGGCACGGGGCGAAAGAAATTATGCTCTTAGGTCAAAATGTCAATTGCTGGACGGATCGGGATGAAAAAGGGCGTTTAGTGGATCTAGGGGATTTGGTGCGAGAACTGGCAAAAATTGAAGGGCTGGAACGGCTACGCTATACAACTTCATATCCATCTAAAATGACACAAAACCTGATAGATGCCCATGCCGATACCCCCAAACTAATGCCCTATGTACATTTGCCCGCCCAAGCTGGCAGTGATAAAACCTTAAAAGCGATGAACCGAAAATATACGGTTCAAGGATATGAAGATATTGTAGAACGCTTTCGTAAAGCCCGCCCAGATATTGCTATTTCTTCGGATTTTATTGTGGGGTTCCCCGGGGAAAGCGAAGCGGATTTTGAAGAAACGCTAGCCCTTGTGAAACGCATCAATTACGCCAGTTCTTTTTCGTTTAAATTCAGTGCCCGTCCCGGCACCCCAGCCAGCTTGATGAAACATCAAATCAAAGAGGACGTTAAAGTAGAACGTTTAGAACGTCTGCAACAGCTGTTATTTACACAACAACGGGCCTTTAATGACGGGTGCATTGGAAAGACGTTGGACGTTTTGTTCACGGAAAAATCAGAAAAACACCCCAATCAATATATCGGTCATAGCCCCTATTTACAAAACGTACATGTGGAAAGCAAAAAAAATTTGTTAAATACCGCGTTACCCGTTCAAATAACAGACGCGACTTTGACAAGTTTAACTGGGAAAATTTCTTAACAAGGATAAACGTATGCATGATAAGACCGCCAACCAATTTTTAAAGCCCCAAACTTTATGCAAAAACGCACAAGGCAATTTATCTTTGGGGGGATGTGATTTAGTGGAACTCGCTGGCCGTTTTGCCACCCCCTTGTATGTGATGGACGAAGACACACTGCTGGCCATGATTGGGGCGTATAAACAGGCCTTTGCAGCTTATCCAAAAACAAAGATTATGTTTGCCTCTAAGGCCTTAATGACGGGGGCCATTGCTAAATTGTTTGATCAAAACGGCTTAGGATTTGATGTGGTATCGGGGGGGGAAATTTACACTTTATTACACGCGGGCATTTCTTTAAAAAACACCTGTTTTAATGGCAACAATAAATCTTTGGCGGAATTAAACTTGGCCCTAGATCATCACATTGATCACATAAGTGTTGATAATTTTTGGGAATTAGAACAATTAAACACTTTGTGTGCCAAACGGGGAATGATGCAAAAGATACATTTACGCTTAACCCCGGGGATAGAATGCCACACACACGAATATATCCGCACCGGCCAGATTGATTCTAAATTTGGGTTTGATTTAAACAGCATTGATAAAGCACTAGCTTTATTAAAAACGGATTATCCCCACCTAAACTTAACGGGCTTACACGCCCATATTGGATCACAAATTTTTGAAACCAAAGTGTATGATGATGAAGTCAAAGTATTGCTAACAGAAATGAAACGCATTCAAGACACTTTTGGTTTTGCGCTTACCGAACTGAATATTGGGGGGGGCCTAGGGATTACATATACCGCGGCCGATACGCCGCCTAGTGTCTTTCAAATTGCCGATAACATCATCACCTCTTTACAAAAAAATTGTACCGATTTAGGCCTAGATTTGCCCACACTGTACATTGAACCGGGGCGATCTTTGGTAGGAAGCGCGGGGGTAACTCTGTACACGATTGGGGCCCGCAAAGACATTCCAAATGTCCGTACGTACTTATCCGTGGATGGGGGCATGGCGGATAATCCCAGACCCGCCTTATATCAAGCCCTGTACGAAGCCGACATTGCCAATGCGAAACAACAAGATGCTTTTGAAACCGTCACAGTGGCGGGGCGCTTTTGCGAATCGGGGGATATCTTAATGACAAATGTGCGCCTAAATGCCCCCAAGACGGGGGATATCTTGTGCGTGTATGATACAGGGGCGTATTGTTATTCCATGGCCTCTAACTATAACCGCACGTTAACCCCTGCCATGGTTTTGGTCAAAGACGGGAATGCCGACATCATCATCCGCAGACAAACATACGAACAACTTGTCCAAAACGATATCATCCCCGACAGATTAAAGTAATTTAAATATCCACTTTTCCAAAAATAGCCAAAGCAGATCCCGTCAATCTAGCCCACAATCTATCCCCGAATGAATAATGCCACCATTCAGATGGATAGTTCACAAACCCCACATCTTCTAGAACGGTTTTTAAAAGTTGGCGATTTTTTTTACCTTCTTCAGAAATCGTTTCACAGGCCGTGTACGATTCTGGGATCGCTTCGTTAATGGGACTTCCCATATCACATTCTTGCCCTTGAAAAGCCAAGGTAATATCTACCGCTGCCCCAGATTGATGCCCTGATCCCGTCGTATAGGGATTAGCAACAAAATCTTCTAGACGGATTAAGACGTCTTCTGGGGTAAAATCTGGATTTTCGGCTTCAATTTTTGCCTTCATTCGTTCCCATTCACTGATTTGTACTTTCAGCGGACGATAGGCTTCGTAAATCACAAATTGATATCCTGGGGGCAAATTTTTTTGCGCTTTTTTTAACAGGTCATACGTATATTTTCTAATGCGTCTTTCCTTAGAAAAAGTATCTTTCACAATAAACCCGTCTTGTTCTGACACGTCACAAAAAACAGGGGGATTTTCAATATCTAAAATGACATTAGGTTCTTTTTCTACGCGCTGTTCCATCAGGCAAGACTCCTTTCTTCCTCTTAAAAGAAAATACCCCTTAAAAAAAACTGTTGTCAATCAAAAAAATTTCCCCTTTATTCTTGATTGGGGCCCATATTGGAATTGTTGGGACCTTGATTACCTAAGTTCCTTCCTTGCAACCCAACCACAGAGGCCGCCTTTGGACAAATAGGCAAGGCCGGTAAATTTTTCCCCACGACAAGGGCCCGTTTTGCCTCTGCTGATAAAGGATGTTTTGGGGTCGTAATCACATGATCCCCGACACGTTTTTCAAAATAACGCTCCCCTATCTTGTATTCATGCAGGGCTAAAATAGACAAATCCATGGCCTTTTGCGCATCCCATGCCATTATCGTTGAAATATTCCCAGGTTCTACCGAAAATTCAGGATGGGCCAAAATCTGACCATAATCCCCCAATTCCCAAGGATTTTTCCCTTGCAATGTGGCTATACCTGCCACCGTTAAAGGTCGTTGATTTTCTTGCATACTACGAACCCGAGCGTGCAGATTCTCAAAAGTTACCCCTTCGGGCAAAGCAGGATATTTCCCGTCTTTAATCCCTTGTTCCAAAGCATCAAAAAAGACTTTTGTCCGTTCCACAACGCATTTATTGTAATTAATCTGCGCCACCCCCCCAATCAGAACCATTCCCCCTTCAATCATATCAAAAATAACCGTTTGAATAGTTTTGGGTGAAAATTGGTGTGTGCGATAACCTTTGGCCAACGCAGATGCCTCGTACACCATATTGGAAGTACCTGTTTTGGGATCATACACAAAACCCGTATAGGGACTAACTTTATATCCTTCTTCGGGATATTTTTCACGCGTCGGGGTATGCTTATACAGGGTATCATAAGCAATCGTTCCATCTGATTGTTCCTGTGCTTGCCATCCCATCGCAATATCTTTATACGAATCCAAAAATAACTTGTACACATCGGGATGCGCATGAATATAATGTGTTAACGTGCTTTTATCTTCTAAAAGGGACGCCATAAATTCATACTGAAACCCACTCATTTCCACAGAACGAACCCCTTTATAGGGTCCAAAAAGGGCATTTAACTGGTCAGCATAAAGCCGAGAAATCCCCTTTAAAAATCCCTGTTCTTCTAGTGTTTTTAGGGATTGTATGATAGACCTTCTCTTCGGTTCGGGACACCCTTTGGGGATGTTAGCCACCAAATCCGTAAAGTTGCCGTTCATAATCCGCACCATCTTGGCCCGATGCACCCCCGTGACCCACCCCGGGAAAGTGGCTGTATTCATAGCCCCTTTAAGGGCACCATTTAACCTATTCGGATCTTCTTGTCCTTTTTTACCTTTTAAGACGCCCCCCCAAATTTCTTTCATCGTCTCTAAAATCTTTGTCTGATCTTGGGACGAAGTACTTTCTTCAAAAATATGCTGTTCCCATAAATTCTGTACATATTTATCATACGGGAAGATACCGTCTCGTTCTGTATCATAGAAAAATCCTTTGGGGGGATTAAACGATAAACAGGCCGTATCTTTTTTATGATTGCGTGAAAATAAGTTCAAACTATCATCAACCTTGGGCCCATATTGTAAAAAAGCCGGGGATGTTTCGTTACATGGATTAATACCCCCATAGGTGACAGATAGTGGGTGCAAGCCAAAATGCCGACATAAAGCAATCCATAAAACCTCAGAATTCAAAATAATAGAATTATAATGTTCGTTAGGTTTTACCGTGCCGTCATCGTTTAAACGTTTTTGGGCATCAAAACTTCTCAGTAAGGAAAAATGAACCTGAACATTCAAAACCGACGACCGCTTAAGCAATTGTTCTGTGTACTTCTCAGCGATTTCTCTATCGCCATAAACATCTTCAATTGTTTTTCCAATTAAACCTATTAACACGGGGGCTTTGGGAAAGACGGCCGGATCCACCACATATTGCATTGTTGGTACAAATAACTCCGCAACCGTTTTATCCGCTGCCATCTGATACATCTCTTCTAACGCTGGAACCGTTTCAAATGTTCTGCCCCGTACATCTGCCCATGATTCTTGTGTCGTATCCCCCACCGGATGTGTAGTCTCTTCCGTCATAATAACCCTCCGAATACAATGATAAATTTTAGTATAGTATACACCTTTTCTTTGATTTGTCAATATTTTTTGATATATTTATTCAAAAAAGTCTGCTTTCCCCTTAAAAAATAACCTTTTTAATAAATCCCCTTGACAAAATCGTTTTTTTAGAGTATAATGAGTGTTAATTTGTGGTTGTTTATATCAAAGGAATAAAGATGAATCTTGTTTTTAAACGCGCAAAACGTATGGACCGCACCGTTAAACGAAAACGGGGGGTGGCTTTTTAGGATTTTTAAATCTGATTTTCCTATTTACACCACTCCATGAACACCATGGAGTTTTTTTTACCCAATTTATCATGAGCATCCAATGACCAAACCAGATATCCAAAATTTAACTTTTAGAAAATTAACCACAGATGATTTAGATTCAATCGTTTTTTTGCAACAAGAAATTATTGAACACTTGGGGCCTGGGGAAAATGAATTTATTACCCACCGGAATCGGGAAGATTTTGAAAAACTTTTAACCCCGCCATCGGGTTTATATGGATGCTTTGATGGGGATAAGCTGATTGCCCAAATGGCCTATGATCTTCCGTCGGTACGGCACGCGGGAACCTATCCGGAATTTAAACCCTTGTTGCCC
>JBGUXS010000009.1:0-4390 GCA_045118155.1 Alphaproteobacteria bacterium
GTCATCACAATAATTTTTTCGTAACGCAAAGCCTCTTCCTTATACTTATCCCGCCGGCCACACCCCAACGCTTCGGTCATATCATTAATGGTATCACTGCCCAAAATCTTATCTTGTGAAGCGCTAATCACATTCAAAATTTTTCCCCGAAGCGGTAAAATCGCCTGCGTTTCCCGGTTACGGGCTTGCTTGGCGGAACCGCCTGCCGAATCCCCTTCCACCAAAAACAACTCAGTCCCTTCGGTCTTTGTATGCGAACAATCGGCTAATTTCCCCGGCAACCGTAATTTCTTTGTGGCACTGGCCCGGGCGGTTTCGGTAATTTTCTTTTGGCGTTTACGGGCTTCCACCTGTTCCAGCACAAAATCTAGTAAAGCATTGGCCGATTTTACATCCCGACTCAGCCAATGATCCATTTGGTCTTTCACGGCGTTTTCTACCAAGCGTACGGCCTCGGGGTTCATCAGTTTTTCTTTGGTCTGACCTTGGAATTGCGGATCTTTTAAGAACACCGACAGCATCACCCCGGCAAATGACAACACATCGTCCGCCATAATATCCGATGCTTTCTTGTTCCCCGTCATTTCTCCATAGGCCCGAAGAGATTTCGTCACCGCCGCCCGAAGCCCCGTTTCATGCGTTCCCCCCAAAGGCGTGATCACGGTATTGCAATAGGAATAGAAAAAACCCTCTTTAAAATCACTGGGCCAAAAAATCGCCCATTCAACTGAGCCACTATCCCCCGTTTCTACACGTCCCGTAAAGGATTTTTGTGTGACCCCGGGTCGGTCTTTGACAAGATACGCCAAATAATCTTCCACCCCATTGGGGAATTTTAAGACTTGCGAAAGCGGGGTTTTATCTTCTTCTTTTAATACTTCGGGATCACAAGACCACCTGATTTCTACCCCACGGAATAAAAAGGCCTTGGTCCGCGCCATCCGGAACAACGTGGATGGTTTAAACCCCAACGAATCCCCAAAAATTTCTGTATCCGGCAAGAAGGAAACACTCGTCCCGCGACGATTACTGACCGCCCCTAAGTTCTGCACCGGCCCCGTCGGTACCCCGCGCCGATATTCTTGCCGATAAAGTTGTTTGCCACGCGCCACTTCAATAATCATGTGCGACGAAACGGCATTCACCGCCGATAGCCCCACCCCGTGCAAGCCCCCAGAAATCTTATAGGCCCCACCGCCGAACTTTCCGCCGGAATGCAAGGTGGTGGTAATCACTTCCAATGCCGACTTGTCCGGGAATTTTGGGTGTGGATCCACGGGAATCCCCCGGCCATTATCTTTAATCGTGACATACCCGTCTTTACCCAAAAACACATCTATGTTCGTGGCATAGCCCCCCACCACCTCGTCCATGGCGTTATCAATAATTTCCGCCACCAAATGATGATAGGCCTTTTCATCCACCCCACCGATATACATCCCCGGGCGTTTACGGACAGGTTCAAGACCTTCTAAAACCTCAATATCCTTGGCCGAATATTCCACAGGGGCGGCCGCATTCGTTGTTAATAAATCAGACATAAAGGAACTTTATCAACTTTTTTTTAAAAGCGCAAGTGTTTTTACCCCCCTTTTTTTCTTGACCTAAAACAAATGTCTTTTTATAATGCGCCGTATGAGGATTGCACGTACGCTAACCCTAGGGGGAATTTGGACCTATTTATTCGTCAAAAAAATCTTGCCTTTTTTGCAAGAACGATCAGATTTACCCCTTTCTTCTTTTAAAACTTGGCATATCCAAAAACAGGCGTTCCTATCGGGGGATTGGCGAATTGATTCCTTGGAAGATTTAACGTTATTTTTCGTTCCCATAGCGGTATTAGGGGGGTGGCTGTTGGGGTGGATTATTGCCTGTTTTATCCCCTATCAAAAAATCGTACAATTGTTCTTCATACTATTAGGGAAAGTGTTTAAAACCACTTTTCGGATTAAACCAAAACTTGTTTTACACAGGAAAGGAATAAAAAAACCCATTAGTTTAATGCCTCAATTTATTGGGGCAAGACGATCGGGGGCCCCTATTGCTAATAGCGTGCAAGCCCCAGAAGCCACCCCTAAAAAGGAAGAGCCCGTCCCGACACAAGAAGAACCCACAGCATCCCCCAATTCATCTGTACCTGATAATAAAAAACTTGTGAATGTTCGGACATCCCCTATCTTACAAAAAATCACAGACATTGCCCGGGCGCATGGATTTAGGGTCTTTGCCAATCTAAGCATGGTAGATCAGAAATTACCCCTATCTTGTGCATGGCGGGAAAATGCGGTTTTGTTTAATATTATTGATTCCGAAGACGATGATTGGGTCGTAGAAGAAAGCGATGATTGTACCGAAGCGCAATGGTTTTCCGGCACATCTTATATGACTTCCCCCTGTTTACCGCTCTTACGAATTAAAGAGGCCTTGCTTCAAAAAAATGCTGGATTAAAAGTTTTTTGTGTTTTAATTTTGGCAAAAGGAACCATTATGGAAGAAGAAAATGTGGCCGAAAACTTAAAAGAACAAGGGGTCTTTGTAGTCTGTCTTGATGATGATGTGGACAGCGATTTATCATCCCTTGATGATTTCTTTACACATACTTTTCCAGCAGCTAAGGGGGCAGCATGAAAAAAAAGTTAGCTTATCTAATCGCAACGTGCTTCGTGGGAAAATGTCCCAAAGCCCCAGGAACTTGTGGATCAGCTTTGGCGGCCTTCATCGCTTGGCTTATCCCTTGTCCTTTTGTCCTAACGGGATTGTTAATTTTTTCCATTTTTGCCGGAATTTTGGCTATCAAAGTGGTTACCAAAACACTAGCAAACAAAGACCCAGGGTATGTCGTCATTGATGAAGTTGCGGGACAAACCTTGGCGTATCTGATTTTTTGGGGATTCTATAAACAGTTATCCCTATTAGCCATTTTAGGGGGCTTTCTTTTATTTCGCTTTTTTGATATTTCCAAAATTTGGCCGGCCAGCTTTTTTGACCGTCAGCATACTCCAACATCCGTCATGATGGATGATCTAGTGGCTGGAACGTATGCCGGCCTTGCTTTGGGATTAATTTTTTATTTGTTTTAATGGAGGGTTTTTATGACAACAGAACATTTCAAACATGTCTTAGAATTATACGCCGCAGCGAAAGGATATGAACTATCCCCGTTCACGGATAAAATCATCAATCGGTGTTTGAACGCCACAGAAGGATGCTGCCCTTGTGATAAATCAAGGGGGTTCTGTCCGTGTAAAGAACACACCAAAGAAATTGCCGAAATGGGTCATTGCCATTGTAATTTATTCTTAGCTAAGAAAGCATAAAATGCCCACTTATGGTGCGCTATTAAAAAGTCCATTTTCATTCCGCATTTGTTGGCTTTTTTTGGCGGTTTTAGCCACCGAGTCCGTTTTTTCCCCAATTTCCCTAACGGACGTAGGGTATCATTTTGTTTTATATTTTTTTGGGTTTGAACCCCTAAACAATTTAATAAAAACAGGGGCTCAGTTTTTATTTGCCAACATCGCCGATATTTTAACATCCGTGTGGTTTTTGTTAGGCAGTTATTTTCTGTATGCCTTGCATACATGCCGAACACGGGGGATTTTATTTCCGTCTTTGTCCTTTAAGTTGGTGCCAATTGCGATAAAAACGTCCCTGTTGGTCACCTGGTTAGGTCTTATCGGGGGCAGTCTTTTCTTGTTGTTAATTGCCATTAATTTATGGGGACTTTACGGAAAATACAAGACAGAACTCATGCCCATGTTTCTATCTTTCACCCGAATTGATAGTTTCACAAGTTTTTTCCAAATGGTCCAAGCCCTGCCCAATCATATCAAGCAGCTGTATCAACTGTATCAGAATTTTTCTATTAAGACTTGGATACGGGAAATTTCTTATTTGTGTATGCCCTTAGGGATTTTAACGTATTTTTTCTATGGCTTAGGGTTGCTGTACAGTTTTACACAAAAATTCAAAGTTTTTTCCTGTTTTCACATTTTACGGCATATCCGGTTTTTCATCCGTTATGCAAAAGGGCTGATCGGCCCCCATTTTTTTCTATTATTCCTGTGGATGGGATATAAAATTTTGGTGTGGCTAATTCCATCCATATGGATTCAAAAAGGGCTACTAACTTATTGTTTAGGGGTAACCTTAGCAACATTTGGGGCTATTTTTAGGGCCATTGATGAAGTAAATACCCCTAATTCCCCTGTCCAAAACATTTAATTTGTTTATTTTTCAAATTGTTCTAAAAAAGTTTCACTTTTTTCTTGACGTTCAAGAAAAAAATTTTTACACTAAGCGTGCTTTATAAGGCCGGTTGGCAGAATGGCTTATGCAGAGGACTGCAAATCCTTTTATACTGGTTCAATTCCGGTACCGGCCTCCAAAT
>JBGUXS010000010.1:0-43862 GCA_045118155.1 Alphaproteobacteria bacterium
TTGATGTGCTTCGGCGGTCCATAGTTCAACAAGTCCCCCAGCCACTTGCCGGAAGGGGGTGTGTAAAATATCTTCCTGGGGCAGGGCAACTCCTTGTCTAGCTTCAGGTAAAGAAAAAACTCGGTTGACCAAATCCAAGACTGCCTGTGTGGAACGGAAAGAAACGGAAAATGGAATTTCTTCAAACCGAATATGGGCATCTTCAATTTTTTTCTTAAAGACTTCCTTAAAATGGCTAAAATCTTCGGCGTTGACCCCTTGGAAAGAATAAATAGATTGCTTTTTATCCCCAACAGCAAAAAAAGTTCTGATGTGATCGGAACGTCCTTCACCGGCAAAAAATTCTTCCACAAGTAAAGAAATAATTCGCCATTGTGCGGGATTGGTATCTTGGGCTTCATCTAATAAAATATGCTCTAGACCATTATCTAGTTTATACAAAATCCACGAAGCCATGCTGGTTTCATTTAATAAATTTTGCGTGCATAAAATTAAATCATCATAGTCCATTAAACCTAAGTAATGCTTCTTTTGAGTATAGGCTTGTAAAATTTCATAAGCAACTGTTAGTAATAATTTTGTTTGATTGAAAACCTGAAAATTTTTAAGAAGTTTAGCTATGTTAAAAGCTTCTTCGGCCCGTGCTTCGGCATTAGGTTCTTTAGGCAGGCGCTTACGTATGGCCCCTTCTTTTGTAAGATATTTGTCGGATTCTTCTAGCCATTTATTCGGTTCACAAAATGTTGAAATTAATGTATCTTCAGATGGATATTTATCAATCTTTAAGTTTTTCTTTATCTTTTTTAAGGCCTCTTCTACCTTATAATTTCGTTTTAACTCTAAAAGGTTGCTTCTAGATTGAATCAACATATTAAACAAGTCATACAATGATTCTTCATTCGCTTTTAAAGCGAGTTTTCCAATAATATATTTGAATTTTGATTTTTGAAAAGTACTTAAAATAGCTTGGGTTAGAACGGTTTTCGCTTGTTGTTCATCCATGACATCAAAGTTTGGTGAAATGTTGGCTTCCAAAGGAAAATGCTTTAAGATAAAAGCACAAAAACTATGAATGGTCATAATTTTAAGTCCCCCTGGAACAGATAGAACTGCTGAAAATAGATTTTTGGCTTTTTCTAAAAGAGGAGGGGTAATTTGTATATCAGAAAGAGATTGAATTTCTTGTGTTAAAGCATCATTTTCTAACGTACTCCATTTCTTAAGCAATCCCCGAATCCGCAAAGCCATTTCGGCAGCCGCTGCCTTTGTAAAGGTTAAGCATAAAATCTTCCCAGGATCTGTCCCCGTTAGCAACAAGTTCACAAACCGATCTGTTAGGACTTTTGTTTTTCCAGACCCAGCGGAGGCATTAACCCAAATACATGTGGTAGGATGTGTCGCTTTCTTTTGAAGGGCGGTGATATCAATCATGGGCCTCTCCTTGATCTGTTTCCAAAGTATATTGCCATTCTTGAACACGTTCTAGAGGGGCTACGGGGCTAGGGGTGTTATCATCAAAGCCGTAGACCCCAAAGGGAATATTTTGGGTTAAGTATGCCGTAATTAAGTCAATAAATCCTTGTTGGGTAGTGCTTAATAAATCTGATAAATCTTTATCTGCTGTTGCAATTGTATTAAGATTATTTCCCCCATCTTTTCCTTTCAGTTGCCAATAGCTTAGGGCTTTTACTGTCTGGACAGAAATATCAGAAAAGGCCCCAGCTTTTAACATCAATGCTTCCAATGGCAATTGTGGTTCTAAACCTAATTTGACAGAATTTTTATTAGGAACTTGTCCTGTTTTATAGTCAATAATTTCAATCCCATCTGTATAAACATCCAATCGGTCTGCAATACAAGTTAGTTCAAAATGTTCTTTATCCAAAGGAACCTGCCAAGACCCGTATGTTTCTAAATAACTTTTTTTCAAAGTTGGCAGACTTTTTAATTCTTGCTCAATAAACCAAAAGGCCACACGGGCAAAACGGGGAAAATAAAATTTTAGATCTATGGAAGAAAAACCGTTGCGTCTTAAAACATGATATCCCATTCTTAATAAACGCCATAAGCTAGGGGGATGCTTGTCTTTAAGATATTGTTCTAAAACCTCATGAACAGTTGTGCCATAAATTTGATTTTTAGAAAGATTCTCAAGTTCTGGCAATTCCTTTAATTTTAATACTTTTTGAACATAAATGACATAAGGATTTCGCATTAAATAACGAATTTGAGTAACTGATAATTTGTGGGGTTTTAAATTATCTTTTAAATAAGGCATAGGCCGTGGGCAAGGGGTAATTTTTGAAGGGGTTAATAATTTTCGGGTAAGATGGGGTACTTGTGGGGACAAAACATCTTCCAAAAGTGAAAAATAACGACTGGAAAGCATGGGGGTTCCTCCAGCTTTCATACTGCGGGTTAAAAAAACCTCTTTTTTACACAGAAAGGAAAGGAAATCACGTGTTTCAATCGTATTTTGTTCTTCGGGTTGGGGTAACCCCAGTTGAGAGCGCATTGCCCGATTTAACCATACACCTGTTTCGGCCCGACTTGGCCAACTACCTTCGTTCAGACCAGCTAGGATAAAAGTATCGGCTTGGACAAATCTTGCTTCAATGGGACCAAGAATATCTAAACGGGGATGCAGAGCTTTGGAATTTCTAAAAGTTATTTCTTGAAGTAAAATTTTAAAAATTTCTGGATAAAATGCTGGTTCTATTTCTCCAAAAATATCGGCATGTTCGTAAATATCTTGAACGCTTTGATAAAGCATTTGTCCAGCATCTGTTCCCCAAAGGTTTTCGGTTCCCGTTGCGTCGGCACTACGCGCTAATTCAAGTGCCGTTTGAATATGCAGGGCAAACATTTGTTTAAAAGAAACTTTTTCTTGAGTATAAAGATTTAAAAAGGGACTTAAATCTGTTTTTAGACCATAAATCAGCTTTTTTTGATTTTCACGAGCTGTTTTTTCGGCTATCATAATTTCTTGAAGGACTTCATCGTGTCCCCGGCCATCAGCGACAAATGGGTTTTTTAATAGGGATACAAGGGTCTTGTGATCCGATGGATCTGTCGCATAATCAGCTAGCAACATTAAATAAATCCCTAAAGTTGTTTTGGTAAAAGGAATGCCCGCTGAATCATCTAAAATAACTTGAAAACGTTTCATATGACTGATGACTCGGCGACTGAGCATCCGATCATTGGTAACCAATACTGCCCGTTTATTTGGGGTTTCTAAAACTTTTCTTAGAATTAAGGCACAAGACAGAGCTTCTTCCTCGGGATTCTGGGCTTGGATATAGGAAATATGTTGACAAGGAACAGAATCCGTTTTTTCTTGTGCCAATTTTTTAGAAAGAAATTGTTCGATGGCCGATGGGGAAAAATTACTCTGTACCTCTTTGGGATTTAGATTTAAATAACTAAAAAGATTTGAAAAAATTGATTGATGATGTTCGGTGGGCAGAGCTTTTAAATCATTTAAAGACAAGGTTGTATCTACGCCTTGCAGAAAAATGTGGCCTTTGGGAGCATGGTGGATTGCTTGGCACAGGTGAGCCACAGCGGGTAGGGTGTGGTCAAATCCAGCAATAATTAACAGGTTTTGAGGGGGATCTTTTTCCCATAAGGCAGCCCTGGCATGCAATTGTTTGATTTCATAATCTTTTTGATCTAAAAAATTGTTTTCTTTTAAAATCGCTGGCCACGATGTTTTTATAATATCCAAAAAACGTAATGTTTCGTTCCAATGTTCGGCAAAATTTTGATCTACAAGATCGGACAAATGGGAAAAATCAACTTCGTACTGATAGATTTCATCTAGAAGATGACTTAAAGAAAGGGCAATTTTTAAAGCTCTATCTGGGTTTTTAACCAAAGCCCTAGCCATTCGGCTTAAAGAAAATAAACGATTATAGGGGGGAATAGGTTTGACCGATCCTAAAAAGTTCATATCTGCCGTCAAAGAAATAATTCTGGGTAAAACAGTGGCTTTACCCTGTATGGAAAAAAAGGTTTCTTTTAGTTGCTGACACGCCCGATGGGTTGGTAAAATAACGGTTGTTTTCATTAATTCTTCAATATCCCCGCCTGTTTCTTTAAAGATAAAAGGAACCAGAACCTCTAACAAAGAACGGGAAAAGGGGATGGTATGAATCATTGAACGCCTTCTATGGTAACTAGACGTTCTGTCCCTAACACCTCAAATGTAATTTTAATATGTTTTTTAGGAAGGTATTTCCCAATTTTTTCGGGCCATTCCAAAAAACTAATCCCAGAAGAAAACGCCTCATCAATATTAAGTTCTAAAGCTTCTTCTGGGGATTTTAAACGATAAAAATCATAGTGATAAATATCCCCTTGATCTGTGGAATAGGTTTGAAGAAGGGTAAAGGTGGGACTCGGCACTTCTTCCTCAGTAAGGGCTTGAATAAATCCCCGAACAAAAGTGGTCTTACCTGCCCCTAATGTGCCATAAAGGGCTATAACTTGTGGGGCTTTCAGGTAAGAGGCTAATTTAGCCCCCAAAGTCTTCATTTCCTGTTCAGTCTTAACAGGAAATGAAGACTTTATAAGGGGACGATTAATCATCTGTTTTTCTTCCCTTTTCTTGTTGCGCTTCGGCTTTTTGGCGATAAAGTGAAGCAAAATCCACGGGGGCAATTTGTAAAGCAGGGAATCCAGCTTCCCGTGTCATGTTAGCTACTAATGCCCGTGCAAACGGGAAAAGTAAGTGGGGAACTTCAATTAAAAGAATGGGTTGCTGCATATCATCTGGGACATGAATTTCCACCACTGCTGCATAAGCTAATTCACACAAAAAGACGGTCTTTTTATCATCCGCATTAATTGCATGTGCTTTCATGTTTAAAATAACTTCAAAGACATTATCGTCTTTTGTTTTATGGGCAGCCACCCCAATATTTACATCAATTTTTGGGGGCTGAGTTAAGTTTTCTAAAATTTGGGGTAGGTTAGGGGCCTCAAATGATAAATCTTTGACATATTGTGCTTTAAATTGGATACCGACATCTTGTTGTTCTGTCATAAAAAAATCCTCTTGTTAAAATTAAAAAATGAACTATACTTCAAAACACCAAACACACTAGTACATTTTTTTTAGAAAGTAAAGAAAAAAGGATTGAAATGTTATACTTATGGGTTCTTCTTGGGTTAGGATGGATTTTGTTTTGGCGCTGTGGGGGGATAAATTCAAAAGATGGTTTGAGAAAAAAAGGTCCTCAGGCGGTGGAGTTTGTCTTAGACCAGAAAGGAAAAATTATTAAAATGCGTCTTTGCCCCGAGGCAGAAGCACAGGTCAATAAAAGTCAAGCCCTGCTAGATGAAGCTAAAGGGATGTTTGAACGCATTATGAAGGCGTTTAGTGCTGGGGAAGTGGCACAACTTGAATCTTTGGTATCTCCTGAATTGTGGCGGATTCTAAAGGCAGATATTGAAAATCGTAACATTCAAAAACAAACGTTAGAATTTAGTTTATTAAACTTCCTTTCTGTTTCTTTATTGGCGTGTACAGCCCAAAAAATGACTGTTATGTTTATTTCTGAACAATACAATGTCTTAAAAGATGAACAGCAAAAAATTTTGGAGGGGGCAAATAATCAAGTGACCCGCATGAAAGATGTATGGACTTTTCAAAAAGAAGGAAAAAAATGGCGTCTGATGACGGCTGAAAGTGAGCCCGTAAATGTTTAAACAAATTCTTATGGCTTTGTGTTTATCTGGGTGTGTATCTCATGATGTTTCCTATAAACAGGTATCTTTTAGAGATATTCCAGGATGGACAGAAGATTCTATGTTAGAGGCCGTCCCCGCTTTAAAACGATCTTGCCAAAAAACACCAGGGACAAAAATGTGTCAAGGATTGCTTTTTAGAACCTTTGAAACGGATGAAGATGTACGGGAGTTTGTTGAAGAATATTTTACCCCACGCCTTGTAGCATCATCTTCGGGGACAACGGGGTTAATTACGGGATATTACGAAGCATCTTTAACTGGGACACGTTCTCAAACTTCTCCTACCCAAGTGCCTATCTATGGGTGGCCTGAAAATTCCTCTTTCCAAACAAAAACGCGGGAAGAAATTGAACAAGGACCTTTTTTAGCTCCGATTATCGCGTGGGCAGATGATCCCGTGGATTTGTTTATTTTACATATTCAAGGATCTGGCCGCTTGATGACCCCAACAGGTGAGGAAATTCGCTTAGGTTACGCCGGTAATAATGGTTGGGATTTTAAGGGGATTGGTTCCATTTTAAAAGAAGAGGGGTTAATGGCACCAGGTATGGGATCTATGCCGGCGATGCGGGCATGGTTGCAAGCACATCCTAAAAAAGCAAAAGAACTGATGCAAAAAAATCCCCGTTATATTTTCTTTAAGGAAATTTATGGAGAATCCCCAATTGGGGCGGCTGGGGTTGTGTTAACGCCGGAAAGAACATTGGCTGTGGATACGAGTTATACCCCCTTAAATACACCATTGTTTTTGGTGACGACTGATCCCGATGGAAGGCCTATTCGGCGTTTGATGGTAACGGCTGACACAGGGGCAGATATTAAAGGGGCTATTCGTGGGGATTATTTTTGGGGGCATGGGGAAAAAGCGTTTTCCAAAGCCGGTCGGATGAAAAATCAAGGGAGTTTCTTTGTTTTATGGCCCAAAAAGTAACGGATTTATATTTATGGAAGGCCTTAGCCGAAACGGTGACTCCTTTGAGTGAAGCCGAAAAACAAGTTTCAAGTGTTATGAAAAAGTCTTTGAAAAGCTATAAAGTTTCTGCAAAAGTTGTTCGATGTAGGGCGATTTCCAGCGTTTTGGATTTACATGGTTTTACGGTTCAAGAAGCTTTTGAAGCATTGGAGGGGTTCTTGAACCATCACAGCCAAATAAAAACAGCTAAAGTAGAAGTTATTACAGGGAAAGGGCGGTCATCACAGGGGCTTATTAAGTCAGAAATTTTTAAATGGTTAGATAATCCTAAAATTGGGCAATATATCAAGGAAATGACTTTAAGCCCAGATGGGGGAGCCGTTTTTATCACATTAAAAAAACGCTTGCATCCTGAAAAAAAGGAGGTATAATACCCCTATGATTAGAAAGGATTTTAACAGCAACCGAATGATGATGTGCTTTGTTAAACAAGCGCCTTAAGGTCCTGTTGTCTTTTTTCAAACATAGGCTCCCTTAAGGGGGCCTTTTTTGTTAACTAAAACTGAAAGGATAAAAAATGACAGAAGAAATCAAAGGTATTGATTGTAATCCCCATTTAAAAACACAAAAAGTCTTACCTACAGAAAAACTGACCACAAAAAGGGGAATTCAGATACAAGAAAATGAAACAACAGTTTATTTTAAATCATCCGAAGGCAAAGAGTTAGGGACTTGGAAAAAAACAGCTATTTTTGATTTAACAGCCCTAACGAACACCACGATTTTGGATACATTCCAATTGGCTGAAGGGGTTACGCAAGAACAACGTTTTGATATTATTGAAACACTTGCTGAACATAAGACAAGAATCGCTATTGGGCGTATTAATGACTTTCTGCAATTAAAGGGGGATAATAGACTTTCACAGGAAGGGGGAAACCTTTATCAGATCGGGGCAGAATTGGTTTTAGGAAGTCCTAAAAGTCAATATTTGGTTTTGCGCAAAAACCCAAATGCTCCAAAAATCGTAAGTCATCATGAAAGTGGACGAACAAGCCAACGTGAAGTAGATTAAGCCTCTAAAGTTTTTATTGACAGAGGGAAAAAGCTATTTTAAACTTTTCTTGAAAAAGGGGAAGGAGTTTTAAATGGCTATGTCACTTTTTGGACGTACAAAAGTACTGGAAAGCCAGATACATGATTTTTTTATAAACCTAGTCCAAGCAGGGGATGTGTTTAAGCAGGCTTTTGGTTTTTACTTATCTAAAGGGGCAACTCCTGATTTTACAGGAACCGTTACGACCATGAGTTTATTAGAAAGTAAGAACGATTTGTTGCGTCGGGAAATGGAGCAAACCGTTTATGGAAAACTGATCTTGCCAGATATGCAATCTGATATCTTGAAATTGTTGGAAGGAATGGACGAAATCCTTAACCAATATGAAAAAGAACTTTTAGATATAAGTACTGAAAAACCCTTTATTTACAAAATATTAAAAGATGATATTATGTCTATAGTTGAACTTGATATCTCTTGTGTACAAGCCCTTGTAGAAGCCGGACAATCTTTTTTTATGTGTGCTGAATTTACGGAAAAAGTAAAAACTGTGCGGTCTTTAGAACATCAAATTGATTTAATCGCTTTGCGTTTGAAGAAAAAACTTTTTGATACTAAACAGATTTCTTTGGATAAAAAGATGCAACTTAAAAACATGATTGAAGAGATAGAAAAAATATCTGATTTGGCTGAAGATGTTTCTGACAACCTAACCATTATGGCTATTAAACATAGGATATAACATGTTTTATCTTTTAGGGGCGTTGTTTTTAGGGTTTAACTTGGGCAGAAATAACCTAAGCAATGCTTTTGGGACAGCAATTGCGTCACGAATGCTATCAAAAAAAACAGCGGCAGGAATAGGGGCTATTTGTGTGGCCTTAGGGGTTATTTTTAACAGTGCCACAACCACCACAACAGTGGCATCTTTGGGGGAAATTCAATTTCCTTTTGAAGCTTTTATGATCTGTGTATCGGCGGCTTTGACTATGATAGGATTGACCCATTATGGTATTCCAGTTTCTTTGTCTCAATTAACGATTGGGGGCTTTTGTGGGCTATTGCTTTTTTATGGACGGGGTATAAATCAAGATGTTTTTAAAGAAGTTGTGAAGGCTTGGGGACTTTCCCCCTTGATTTCTTTAGGAATGTCCTTTTTGGTATTTTTTATTCTAAAAGGATGTTTAAAATGGGGGCATATTCGTTTACTTTATCGAAACGTGATCGCTAGATGGGGGTTGATGGTTGTTGGGGGGATTTCTTGCTATGCCCTTGGTTCTAATAATGTTTCCAGTATTTTGGGGCTATATGCTGGGGTTATGCCTGTTTCATCGGGACTTATCTTAGGATTGATTATTTTAGTCTTAAGCTTGGGCTTTTTTTCGTGTAGTATGCAAGTCATCAAAACCGTTGGGAAACGCTTGTTTCCTCTCACGCCTTTGGAAGCATTTGTTGTAGTTGTTTCATCTTCTTCAACCCTTTTGTTATTTTCTTCAAAAATACTTTTGTGGAAGGGGCAAACTGTATTACCTGTAGCACCTCTTCCTACAGCTATGGTATTGATTGGGGCCGTTTTAGGGGTTTCTTTATTAAATGGGATTCGGGGAATTCATTATAAAGTCTTGGCAAAAATTCTATTTTCGTTTATAATGGCTCCGTTTTTATCAGGAATGGTTTGTTATACGATGTTAAGTATGATACAAAGATGGGTTCAAGGATGAAAAAAATATTAAAAACATTGCACTTTATCCTAAAAATCTGCAAGATCCTATTGGTGTGTGGGGTAATCATGCTTGGCTTTTTATTTGCCCATTTTTATCACAACCCAAAAGATGTTAAAGCTATTTTTCCAAGAATTGTTAATGTTTTGAATTTACCGGAAGATATGTCCATTGCGGTAGAATCTGTTCATATGCAGACCGATTTTGATAGGGATGGTTTTATTTTGTTAACCATCAAAGGATTGACCTTGACAAATAACAAATTAGGAAAAGAAATCTTTTCTTTTCCAGAAATTCAGATGAATTATGGTTTAAGGGCATTATTGCGATTAGATTATCGGCCTAATGTTTTGGAAATTGATGGGGCCAAGATTGATCTAATTCGGAATGAACAAGGACATTTTTATGTTCAAAACGTGGCCTCTGTTACAGAACCCGAAAGTATTCAAGATGTTTCTAAGGAAGAAATGGAAACTTCTATTTTAGGGCATGTAGAATCTGTGTTTTATTATCTGTTTACCTTTAAGCAAGTGGTCTTAGAAAATGCCACTATTACTGTGGAAGATTCTATAAACAATAGCCATTTCGTTTTAGAAAACACATCTTTACTTCTTCAGAAAAAAGGAAGAAATATTCATCTTTTTAAAGGGAATACCAAACTTAAAAATAATAAGTTTGTAACCGTTTTATCGGGGCAAATGGCCCTAAATCATAAAACACATCAAGTACCTTTCCAATTGAAATTTGATGATCTAAATTTAGCTATGCTTCAAGGGGTCTTACCAGAAGATTTTCCAAAAACAGATATGCTTCTTTCAGGAGAAGTTATCGGACAAGCAGATTTCCTTAGACCTGGGGGATGGCAGAATTGGATCCAACAAGGTACCGTGGATATTAGGCAACATTCCAAGGGGCAGATTATTTTGCCAACCCCTATTGATAAGACCTATCGTATTCAGGATTTGTTGTTATCATTAAAACTAAAAAAAGAACTGGAAGGTTGGGACTTAACGGGAACAGCTATGGTGGAAGGGGTCCCAACCCAAATCGTTGCCGAAGGAATACTGTCTAATTATTGGAAAACGAAAACACTAAAAGATATGTTAACGTTGGTTAAGATTAAGAGTCAAAAAATACCGATTGAAAGCCTGAAAGTTTTATGGCCAAAAGCCTTAGTTCCAGTTGTTCATACATGGATTCAAGAAAATATGGAAGGGGGGCTTATTCCCACAGCTAACTTCAATTTTGCGTTCATGGGATTAGATTTAACCAAACTATATGGAGAAGTGGCCGTTGAAGGATCTAAAGTTAGTTATCTGGGGGAACTTCCCCCAATTCAAGGGGCTAAAGGCATGATTTATTTAACCCCGACCCAAGTTGATATTAAAGCTAATCAGGGGAAAGTAAGTGGGGGGTTGGATTTAATCCAAGCACACTTAAAATTTTATGATTTGGATACGGATAAAGAACAAGCATATATTTCTCTGAAAACAGCAGGGCCCCTATCTGGGGTGTTGGCATTATTAGAGCAAAAACCCTTAGAGTTGACGAAAAATTTTGGTGTTGATCCCAAAGATACGCATGGGGAAACAGTGGCAGAAACGGTTTTGATGTTCCCCTTATCGCAAGATCTGTCTCCACAACAAGTCAAAGTTAAGGTGTTGGGGACCTTAACTCAAGGACAACTGCCTTTGCCGATTCAAGATAAAATACTTCAAGACATTACTTGTCAAGTTGCCGTTACAGAAGAGGGAATGGAAATTCAAGGAAGTGGTGTTTTTGAAACAATCCCCTTGCAATTTGAATGGAAGGAAAAATTTACAGGTGGTCCTGTCCATTCAGTTTATAAAATTTCGGCCGAACCAAAGGTGGAAAATTTGGTTCCCTTTTGGGCAGATATTACAAAAATTGCTAAAGGAAAACTTGGGTTTGATGTATTTATCCAAAACAATAATAATGACGAACAACTTATTGATATAAAAGCAAATCTTAAAAACGCATCTATTAACATATTCCCCATTAATTATGAAAAAGCCTTGGGGCAAGACGCTGATTTACATCTTCGGTTAGATAATTTGAAAAAAGGAAAAAATTGTTCTTTTGATTTAAAAAACAAGAAAGGTCTTTTAATAGAAGGTACTGCCTCGTTTGATCCAGATTTTGCTTTAACCTTTAAAAAGATAAAAAGTTCTGAAAATGATTTGAGTGCTTCATTGCGTTTACCTAAAAAAGGGGGAATTTACTTACAAGTTAAAGGAAAAAAATGGGATGCCACTAAATTGATGGATAATCCGCTTAGCAAAAAAACACCAGAGCCTAAGGAATTTGAAGATATTAAGAATCTTAATAAGATACCTCAACCTTTACACATTGATATTGCCCTAGATAAATTAACCTTAGCGAAAGATTTTCCCTTTACACCGGTACATATTAATATTCAACGCCAAGGATACTTGTATCAAAAACTTGATTTTTATCTGCAAGGGAAAGACAGATTTTATGTACGTTTAAATGAGAAAAATCGTCTAGTTGGTGGAACGGAAAATTTAGGAGATATTTTAAAACGTCTAGGTTGGACAGACAGATTATTAGGAGGGGTAGCAGATATTACGGGTAAGCAAGAACGCCAAGGGGGAATCAAGGCAGATATTGAACTAAAAAATATGACTTTAAAAGATTCGGGCTTTTTGACGCAGGCATTGACTATTTTAGGAATTATTGATGCTTTTCAAGGAAAAGAATTAGAATTTACAGAAGGGGAAATCCCCTTAGAATTGACTCCACAGCAATCTTTATTCATAAAAGACGGTTATATTGCTGGGCGTAATTTAGGTATTACATTTGAAGGACGCTTATCCACGCAAAAGGTTGCCTTATCTGGTTCAGTTATTCCGGCTTATGCAATTAACAGTTTGCCTGGAAAGATACCTGTTATTGGGGCCTTGTTCAGAGATTCAAATAAAGGGGGAATTTTTGGAGTTAAGTATGATGTGACAGGAACACCAGCTAATAGAACGATTTCTTTTCATCCATTAAGTTCGGTGGCCCCTGGTATTTTAGGAAGGTTTTTAAAATGACAAAAGAATTGCTTTTATACGGACTTCATGCGGTAGAAGAAGCCCTTAACAATCCCGCAAGATGTGTTATAGAGGTTTTATCTTGTGGAAATCCCCCCTTTAAGATAAAAGGGATTCCTTTAAAGAATGTTCCTCGGGGACAACTGGATAAGCTGTTGCCACAAGGGGCTGTACATCAAGGTATTGTGGCCCGGGTCAAACCCCTGACACAACCTTCCTTGGAAGAAGTTTTAAGCACCTTAGATAAAAAATCCGAAGCCCAAGTTTTGGTTTTGGATCAGGTAACAGATCCTCACAATATAGGGGCTTTGTTACGGTCAGCTTTGGGATTTTATGCATCGGCCTTGATTGTGCCAGATGCCCATTGCCCTGAGGAAACAGCAACATTAGCTAAAACGGCTAGCGGCGCTTTGGAACATGTACCGTTGGTGCGGGTGGGTAATTTAGCCCGAGCTTTGGATACTTTGAAACAGCATCATTTTTGGTGTGTGGGGTTGGCTGGAAATTCTCAAACAAATTTATCTACCTTAAAGCTTCCTGCAAAAACGGCGTTTGTCTTAGGAGCAGAAGGGCAGGGGTTAAGACCACTAACGATTAAAAATTGTGATTATATAGGATTTATCCCTATGAATCCCCAATTAGAAAGTTTTAATGTTTCTAATGCAGGGGCAGTCATGATGTATGAATGGATTAAACAACATCCCGTGGCTTAAAAATGCTTGCATTTATCCTTTTTATTTTATAGAATCCCTTTTAAGTTTAAAAAAGGAGGTCATATGCATAAAAAGCCATGGCTCTTGGGTGCTGTTACCTTGGATGGGAAGGGGGGGGCAAAGCGCCTAACGGAATTTGATATAGAAAAAAACGGTTCTATTTTAAAAGAAGGAACCCAATGGATTAATCTAAATTTAAAAAAATATGATTCCATTAATTGGTTGCAAAAAAAAGCTAAATTAGAGCCATGGGTTTCTGAAATTTTAACCGATACACAAGAATCACGCCCTAGGACGTTATTTCATAAAAATGCATTACTTTTGGTGTTAAGAACGGTTCCTGTTGGATCGCGTTTAGATCCAGATGACATGATTATTTTACGATTGTGGGTAACCCGTTCTCGCGTGATTACGGTTCAAACAACCCCGGTTGTTTCTCTACAGGGCATTATCAGTGATTTGGAACGTAGGAAAGGACCACGCAACGGGGGCGAATTGTTGGAATCCATTTTAGATGCCGTTTTGACGGATATTTCTAGAACAGTTTCTAATTTAGAATATGAAATGGATGATCTGGAAGAAGAAATTATTGCCCATATGGAAGATAAACAAACAATGCCAGAACTGGCAGAATTACAACGGCAACTTGTGGGAATTAGACGATATCTGGCCCCTTCTAAAGAGGCTTTTGATGCTTTTTCTAGGGGACGAACTCTCTGGTTTAACGAAGATATTATTCACTTAGCTCAAGAAAGTCAACATCGGATGCAACGCATTTTAGAAGATGTAGATTTGCTTAGGGAACGGGCACGTATTAACCAAGAAGTATTACAAGCAAATTCTGCTAAACAGAATCAAAAGAATATGTATATGTTGTCAGTTGTGGCAACATTGTTCTTGCCATTGTCTTTCCTAACGGGGCTTTTTGGAATGAATGTAGGGGGTATCCCCTTTGCAACACATGGATTTGGATTAGCTATCGTTACTTTATTCATTGCGTTGATTGGGATTGTGTTAATTTTTGTTTTTAAGAAATTAAGATGGATGTAATTGATAGAGCGGCTAAAAATATTCGTCAAGGGAAATTAGTTATCTTCCCCACTGAAACGGTGTATGGTTTGGGGGCAGATGCAACTAATTCTTTGGCTGTACGGGAAATTTATGCTGCCAAAGGTCGCCCTAGCTTTAATCCCTTGATTGCACATGTGACTGGGCCAGAGATGGTAGGGCGCTATGCAGATATACCGGATACGGCCTTAAAACTGATGGAAACGTATTGGCCAGGGCCTTTAACATTGGTATTGAATAGAAAATCAAACTGTGCTATTGCCCCTGAAGTCAGTGCTAACGGGAAAACTGTTGCTATGCGGTGCCCGAATCACCCGATAGCGCTAGCTTTGATTCAAAAAGCGGATTTACCCATAGCAGCACCTTCGGCCAATCCTTTTGGAAAGCTGAGTCCAACACAAGTGGAACATTTAGCACCTTCTATTTTAGAAAAAACATCTTGTGTCTTAGATGGTGGACCTTGTCAAGTGGGGGTAGAATCAACGGTGGTCTTAATGACCGAAGAAACACCCGTGATTTTAAGACCAGGATATATTACAAAAGAACAAATAGAACAAACTCTATCATGTTCGGTACGTTTATCTTTAACAGATGAAACGGCCCCTAAATCGCCAGGGCAATTATTGTCGCATTATGCCCCCCGAAAACATCTTAGAATTAATGTAAAACACCCTGAAAAGGATGAAGTACTCCTTTCTTTTGGGCCTATTTTAGGATATCTTAACTTAAGTCCTAAGGGGGATGTGGAAGAAGCCGCCCATAATTTATTCAATTATTTAAAACGCTTGGACGAAGATCCGGCCGTTCAAAAGATTGCCGTCAGTCCTATTCCTAATACAGGGGTTGGAATGGCGGTAAACGACCGTTTATTTCGGGCTAGTACAAAAAAATAAAGGAGAACCTATGATTGAACCTAATGCTTTAAGATTTTTAGCAGCTGATATGGTGGAACAAGCTAAATCTGGTCATCCAGGAATGCCAATGGGAATGGCAACGGTTGTTAGTGTTTTGTTTTCTAGATTTTTAAAGTTTTATGCCCCGGATCCCTTATGGCCAGATCGGGATAGGTTTGTCCTTTCTGGGGGGCATGGTAGTGCATTATTATATGCCCTAATGTACTTAACCGGGTATCCAGATGTGTCTTTAGATACCCTAAAATCCTTTCGACAACTAGACAGCCCCGCGGCCGGTCATCCAGAATACGGGGCATTGATGGGGGTAGAAGTATCTACAGGGCCTTTGGGGCAGGGGCTTGCAAATGCGGTTGGAATGGCCCTTGCAGAACGGATGCTTAACGCCCGTTTTCAAGAGCTAGTTAATCATAGGACTTATGTCGTTGTTGGTGATGGGGATTTAATGGAAGGTATTTCTGAAGAAGCAATTTCTTTGGCGGGACATTGGCGTCTAAATCGGTTAACGGCATTATGGGATGATAATGGCATTACCATAGACGGGTCAACCAGTAAGGCAACTTCCACGAATATGCGCCTTAGATTTGAAGCAAATGGGTGGAATGTGACAGAATGTGATGGGTTAGATGAAGCATCTATTACAAAAGCTTTGGCGTTTACTCAAACATCTGATAAACCAACTCTTGTGATTTGCCATACGGTAATTGGATATGGAGCCCCTACAAAAGCAGGAACGGCAGCAGCTCATGGGGCACCTTTGGGGACAGAAGAACTCCAAAAAGCTAAAGAAAATTTGAATTGGCCCTATGACATGTTTGAAGTTCCCGAAGCTGTTTTAGAAGCTTCTCGTCAAGTTGGTTGCCGACAAGAATCCGCCTATAATAATTGGAAAAACAACTTAAATAGCAGTATGTTAAAAGAAGAATTTCAAGCAATGCTTGATGGAAAACTTCCCATAGATTTTGAAGAAAAACTAAAGAATTGGACGGCCAATTTCATCAAAGAACATTCCGAACCTATCGCCACCCGTAAAACATCGGCACTGGTATTGGAAGAGGTGACTAAGCTCTGCCCTAACTTAATCACAGGTTCAGCGGATTTAAGTGGATCTTGCTATACAAAAGTAAAAGGATCCGCGGATATTCAAGCTGATAATTTTTTAGGTACCTATATCAATTATGGAATTCGGGAACATGCAATGGCGGCCATTATGAATGGGATGGCGGTTCATAAAGGATTTGTTCCTTTATCAAGCACCTTCTTTTCCTTTGTGGACTATATGAAACCATCAGTTCGTCTTGCAGCGTTGATGAAATTACGGGTTTTATATGTCTTAACTCATGATTCTATTGGGGTCGGGGAAGATGGGCCCACTCATCAACCGATAGAACAATTAGTGTCGTTGCGGGCGGTTCCGAACTTATATGTTTTTCGTCCCTGTGATATGGTGGAAACAGCCGAAAGTTATGCTTGTGCATTAAAGGCCGACCATACCCCCAGCGCCCTGGTCCTTTCACGGCAAAACTTGCCTTTATTACGAACAGATGTCACAGAAAATAAAGTCGCTTTGGGCGGATATGTTCTAAAAGAAGGGCCCACAAGGGATCTCACCCTAATCGCAACGGGATCTGAAGTGGCCTTAGCAATGAAAGCGGCCGAATTGTTGGAATCTGAAGGGATACATGCGGCGGTTGTCTCTATGCCGTGCACCGAACTTTTTGAGGCCCAACCTGTTTCTTATCAACAAAAGGTTTTGGGGGATACCCCGCGCCTAGCCATAGAAATGGGCAGTTCCCTTGGTTGGTATAAATATCTAGGGGGGGCAGGGGCTGTCTTAGGGGTAGATCAATTTGGGGCCTCAGCACCGGCGCAAAAATTGCTTGAAAAATTTGGCTTTACCCCGGAACACGTCGTCCAAAAGGCAAAAGAATTGCTTTCTAAACCTTTCTAATAATCCCGATATTTTTGGGAAGAGTTTTCCTGAAAAACCAAAGGAAATCCGAAGAGGTTTTCCACAAAAATCTTATATCTTTTTAAGGCCCGGGAAGCAACCTCTTCCAGCTTTTTTTCTTTTTCGGAACTTTCTCGTGCCAGGTGACGCCGCCGGGCATAAATAAACTTTCGGATTTTAATCAGCTTTTTTAAATCAGATGTTCGCATTGGCATATTCTATTCTAGCTTTTATAAGAAAAAAGCAGGGGTTTTAGCCCCTGCTTTAAAAGTTAAAAAGCGTATTTAGCTTTTAACATACCGGTATGACTTTGATAATCTTTCCGGAAATTCCCCGTATATTCAAGACCAACCGTCCAATCTTTCAAAGTTGTTTCAAGACCGACCCCTGTTTCAACCCCAAATCGTTTTAGGCGTTCTCCAACGATTTGATAGCTACTGCCACCAGGTAATGTCACATGGGCAGTAGAATCGGAACTATGTAGATCATAGGTAGCAGCTAAACGCAAAGTAGGCTTAAAGGTCCAATCCTTTGCTTGAACGCTTGTTTTGTATTTAACGCCTACAACTCCAGTCAAGACATCTGTATTATTTGAAGCAACTCGTTGCAATCCATCAAAATAGGCATCTTGTTTAGCTAACAAATATCTTGCCCCAATTTCTGGACTTAACCCATTTGCGAAATCATACCCCGTCATAACATTAAGAGCATAAGTACTTACGTCATACTTAGACTTGAAAGTAACACCCATTGGGGCTTTCTTTTCTTCATATGGGTTAAATCCATAGGCCGCTAAAGTATGTACATACCAAGCATCTGGTTGATAGGCCCCATACACAAAGACATTGTGTCCATCAATATTAAGGCGTCTAGATCCTGCATGCGAATGGGTATATGTATATCCATACCCAACCCCAAGGGTTAAGGCGTCATTAACTTTTCCATCTAACCCGAAAGCAACCCCAGCGGTGTTGGCTTTAAATCCTGTTGTGGATTGGGAAGCATCTTGTTTGCTGTGGTTATACAAACCTTGTACCCAAACATTGCCCCCTGTGAAAGTATCCCCCCCAGAACGACCTAAAATATCTATTCTGTTGGTGGCGGCATCAGCAATTAAGGTAATAACTGCCTGGGCGACCCCCATGACATTATCAGATGTATCTGGTGCTAATTCTTCTGCTGCTTTGGTGGCCTCAGAAGGATTCGTTTGTAAAGATTCAGACAAGGCTTGTGCCACAGGATGATCTGAATCAGAAGTAGCAACCGCCGCTATTGTGGCTGCCTGATTAGCGGTTCCCCCCGCTTCTACAACGGCTTCGGCGATATTCTCTGAAGATTTCTTGGCAATTGCATAGGTTCCATTAGTATCTGTCGTTGTGATATCAAACAAAGCATTACTGTTTAATGTAAATTCGGTATCTAAAGAACCAGTCACTAGCTGATAAGTATCTTCAGAAAAATTCTTATCAAAGACGAAACTTAAACTAGCCCCTTGGTTTTCAACGGTATTTGAAATTGTGGTTGTGCCCCCATTTACTGTTAAGGAAGCTGTATCTGTAAAGATAGTCGTCCCGCTCCCGGCGATACCACCATCCAAAGTCGTATTTCCTTTAAAGGTTAAGGTCCCTTGGTTATTGTAGATATCGTTAAGCTCTCCTTGATCTTTGTTGCCACTAAAAGTTGCATCACTTTCAAAGGTAATTGTTCCTTTGTCGTTAAAGATAGCAGATCCAAAAGCAGCTGTATTATTTTCAAATATGGCCTTTTGGTTAAACGCTATTTGCCCTTTGTCATTAAAGATAGCCCCCCCACGGTAATTTGCATTGTTTCCTGTAAAAGTGGCATTCCCGTTAAAGGTTGCTGTCGGAGCAAAAGATCCATAGCGGTTTCTTAAAGCCCCACCATCCCCGTTGGTAGAACTGCCATTTCCGGCAGCATTGTTATTTTCAAAAGTGGCATCTCCATCAAAAATAATATAACTCCAGTTTTGAATAACCCCGGCATTTTGGTGCACTAAGTTGTTACGGAAAGTGGAACTACCCAAAAATTCAAATGTGGATTTTCCTTTCCCGTTATAGAGCAAAGCAAAATTATCAGAGGAACTAGTACTTATATTTTCATTATTTTGTAGGGTGAAGCCATCCCCAATTCTGACCGTTGCATTAGAACCATCATTTGTTGAAAGGGTCCACGCTGGGTTATTTTCAAATAACGCATTCTTCCCCAAAGTGAACGTGGTTCCCGTGCTGTGGATATTAATAGAACTCCTATTATTGGTAAATATTGCATTATCCCCAATTACATGAGTTCCTCCCCCAACAACAACAGCCTCTTTAATACCAGTAAATTTAGCGTTATTCCCAATAGTAACGTCCCCCCCATTAGGACTGTATATAGCACAATCATGTCCTGCGGGAACACTTGTCCGTTCAACAGTCAAGTTATCCCCAATAACAACGATTCCGTGATCATTATAAATATCAGATCCATGTCCAAGGGTAGACCCTTCACCTAAAGAGATGTTATCTTGGAAGAAAGCCCCATCTCCAATGGTTAAAGTGCCAGAGTTATAAATCGCCCCCCCTTTTAAAGTGGCCGTATTTCCTATAAACTTTTGTGTTCCAGATAACGTCAACGTCCCCTCATTATAAATAGCACCCCCAGCCGTCGTGGCGGTGTTATCTGTAAAGGTTGTATTACTGAGGTACACGCTACCTGTCTGAGATGTCCCTTTATGATTATAAATGGCCCCCCCATTTTCTGCGGAATTAGAGGTAAATGTTGAATCCGTCACCTTAACATATCCATCCCCAGCCGCATCATTATAAAGGTAATTGCTAATAGCACCACCATTTGTCCCAGCCGTATTTCCAGTAAAGGTTGTCTTGGAAATATCCAACTTTGCCCCAGAATCATCACCGACTTCATGTGCCCGTGTTCCAATAGCTCCACCGGCTAAGGTGGCGGTGTTGGAATCAAATATAGCACCATTAATGATGACTTGCCCTTGAGCCCCCACAAATGCAGCCCCAGAACCACCATTTATTGCACTGTTAGAAATAAATTGGACATTGTCTAAAGTAGAAGTGGCATTCTTTGAATATAAACCAAGCGCCCCAACAGAGTTGGCATGGTTATTCTGAAATATCGTGTTTGTAATACACATACCACCAGTGGCTCCACTCGTATCTGTAACGGCCCCATCTTGGGCTGCGCTATTACCGTCAAAAATAGAATCTTTAATTGTTAATGTCCCATCCGAATAAATACCCCCCGCGTATGATGTAGCGGTATTTCCCGTAAATGTGGCGTTATTAATGGTTAGATCTCCACCTGTATACCCAATTATGGCCCCTCCATAAACGGTTGCGTTATTATTTTTAAAGGTATCAACCCCATTAACCCCAGTGATTGTCGTTGTCCCAGAAGAGAATAAGCTACCTCCATAAGAGGCCTCATTACCTTCAAAAGAAGCCCCAGTTATGGTTGCTGTTGTTGCAGTATAGATAGCCCCGCCATTTGTGGAGCTGTTACCCGAGAAACTGGCCCCTTCATTGATTGTTAAAACGGCGGAACCGCCATCATTACTAATGGCTCCCCCTACACCGTTTGTTATGGGGGATGTGTTTCCCGTAAAAGAAGATTGTCCACTAATTGTAACCGTCCCCCCGTAATTATCAACTGCTCCCCCATACCCTGCGGTTGCTGTGTTCCCTGTGAAGGTAAAATCGTTAATATTTAATGTGCCACTATTTTCAATGGCTCCCCCATAACCAGCAGATAACCCTTCGGCATTGGCCCCAGTAAATTCAACCGTTTTCCCCGAAGCAATTTCATAAGAATCCGTTAAGTCTGTATCAATAACGGCCCCATCTGCCGGATAAATTGTCGCTTTTGCGCCAGTAGTTAAAAGAGCAGAACTCATAAAAATTAATGCATTTAAATAAGCGCATTTTTTTAAAATACGTGTGTAGCTAGCGGATAATTCCCGTAAAGTTGTTTTTGAATATCTCATTTGTTCACTCCCATTTTCTGAATCAGACACCCTGATAGGGGGCATTATACGGTCAGAAAAGTAAATAAACGGTTAATAAAATAAAAAACTTTACATTTTTTTCTAGAAAAGATATACTCTAAAGAAACTGAAAGGATTTTTTATGACACCGGAAATTTTAGATTTGCTTTTTCCTAATAAATTGCCCTCTGTGGAAGAAATTGAAAGCCGTTATCCTCCACGACCAGAAGGGCAAATGGTGGTACGTATTGCCCCTAGCCCCACTGGCTATATGCATGTGGGAACCCTTTATGTGGCCTTATTGGATGAAAGAACAATTCACCAGCGGGGAGGGGTGTTTTACCTGCGAATAGAAGATACCGATCAAGAACGGTATGTACCTGAAGCTGTCCCTATTATCTTAAAGGAGTTGGATCGTTATGGTTTAACCATAGATGAAGGACCCCAATTAGATGGAACAGAAAAGGGGGCTTATGGGCCCTATACCCAAAGCAAACGTAAAGAGATTTATCAAGCTTTTGTGAAAAAGTTGGTGGCTGAAGGCAAGGCCTATCCTTGTTTTTGTACACCGGAAGAACTTAACGTAACAAGGAAAGTTCAAGAAAAATTAGGGGTCCGACCAGGATATCACGGAAAGTATGCCAAATGCCGGAACTTAAGTGATTCCCAAATTTTAGAAAAGTTACATCAAGGTCTCCCTTTTGTAATTCGGTTGCGCACAACTGGGGATTATAACAAAAAACGTTCTTTCAAGGATTTGTTTAAAGGTGTTGTACAAATGCCTGAATATGATTTAGATATTGTGATTATGAAACAAGATGGATTGCCGACCTATCACCTTGCGCATCTAATAGATGATCACTTGATGGGAACGACGCATGTGACTAGAACTGATGAATGGCTGTCGTCTTTACCCCTGCATGTGCAATTGTTTGAAACAATGGGATGGAAAGTTCCAGAATACGCCCATTTTGCCCCAATTCAAAAGTTAGATAACGGGAACAAACGTAAGATTTCTAAACGTCATGATCCCGAAGCCAATGTGGCTTTCTTTGCCGAAAAAGGGTATCCCACCGGGGCATTGATAGAATATTTAATGAACTTAATTAGCTCTGGCTTTGAAGATTGGCGTAAGGCCAATCCAGATACCCCAGCCTTTGATTATCCTATTGGGTTTGATAAAGTAACCAATGTTGGGGGGGCTTTGTTTGATTTTGTGAAATTAAACAGTGTTTCTAAAGAAGTCATTGCCCGTATGACGGCTGAGGAAGTCTATCAAAACTTGCTAACTTGGGCAAAGGATTATAATCCAGAATTTTTAAAACGCCTTGAACAAAATAAGGATTATATCATACGTATTTTAGGAATTGAACGCCTTATTGGACCAAAATCAAGAAAAGACCTTATTAAATGGGAAGATGTACCGGCAGATATTGCGTTCTTTTTCAAGGAAGATTTACCATCTTATAAAGAACGGATTGCCGTATTGGAAGGTTTTGACTTGGTAGACATTCAACAAATTGCCAAAGATTTTATAGCTACCTTTGATATAAACGACGATAAAGATACCTGGTTCGCTAAGGTTAAACAAGTTGGGGAAAGGTGTGGTTTTGCCCCCGATAACAAAACATATAAGCAAAATCCAACGGTTTATAAGGGCAACGTTTCGGATACTGCCAAAATCTTGCGGGTATTGGTAACTGGACGTACTCAAACCCCGGATTTGTGGTCTATTATGCAAATTTTAGGGAAAGACGAAGTCACAAGACGTTTAACGGCCGCTTAATTATTTTTTACCGGCCAGTGATTTAGCTAATTCCAAAAGATGTTTTTTGACGGCATCTTCTTTGATTTGTAGGTAAGCGCGGATAAGCTCAGTCAATTCATCTTCTTTTTCAGATTCTGATTGAGGGGACGTGTTTTTATTGCCCTTTTTAGGGGCTGCAAACTGTAAAACATCCCCGTTTTGAACAAGATCTTCAAAGAAAAAGGACACAGGAACATCTAGGGCATTAGCTAAATCCCATAAACGAGAGGAACTAACCCTGTCTTTTCCGGTTTCGTATTTTTGAACCTGTTGAAAAGTGATCCCTAACTTTTTAGCCAATTCTTCTTGAGTGAGGCGCAACATACCTCGCCGCAATTTAATCCGAAATCCAACTTTTCCATCCACATGATTTTCTAGCATCTTTTTGTTAAAAGAAGTAGGGGATTCTTTAGTTGATGGTGTTGTTTTAGTAGTCATTTGATATCCTTCCGCCTAATATCAGTTAAGAAAAACATACAATATAACTCATCCCCTGTCAATACGATTTTATGTATTTTAGACGAAAGTTATAAAAATGACTTGATTTTAAAAATATTCCTGTTATGATGAGTGGATAATCGGAATGTAGCTCAGCCTGGTAGAGCACTACGTTCGGGACGTAGGGGTCGTAGGTTCAAATCCTGTCATTCCGACCATAATATAAAAGGCGGTGTTAAACACCGCCTTTTATATTATGAACGCAGTGCGTTAGGTTTGAACCTATGAAAGAAGTAGGTTCCTCCCGCCGAAAAAAGGCGATTGAAAAAGCGCCGTTTTTACAAAGTAAAATTTTTCAAGGGTAGCGAAGCATAATCCTGTCATTCCGACCACTTAAAAAGGCCACCAAAGCGTGGCCTTTTTAAGTGGTAAGAAGGGTAGGTGAATGAACCTACTGTTCGACCGAAGTCCATAAGGACGTAGGTAACGCCGTCAGGCGGCCCCGAGCAAAGCGAGGTGAGGGGGGCTGAATAAATCCTGTCAAAAAAAGCCATCTAGCCATAACAATCCCCCTATAAGTATTTTTTTATCCCCTGTTAAAACATCTTATAAATAATGCTTGATTTTTAGGGGCTCTTTGGATATCATAGGCTTGTTATTTTTTTAGAAAGGATGCAAATATGGATTGTAAATACCAATGTACACCGGCTGTGGCAAATATGTGCCCTATTGCCAAAGGTGTTCATCATAAAAGCGCCCCTATCCCAGAAGAAGGGAAGTGGGTCAGTTCCAAACAAATCAGTGATATTTCCGGTTTAACACATGGATGTGGGTGTTGCGCCCCGCAACAAGGGACATGTAAATTGACCCTGAATGTTAAAGATGGGGTAATTCAAGAAGCTTTGGTGGAAACAATTGGGTGTTCTGGGATGACACACTCAGCGGCAATGGCGGCTGAAATTCTGCCAGGTAAAACTATTTTAGAAGCATTAAACACAGACCTTGTTTGTGATGCTATCAACGTTGCTATGCGAGAATTGTTCTTGCAAATCGTTTACGGGCGGACACAAACGGCATTTTCCGAAAATGGGTTACCTATTGGGGCCGGTATGGAAGATTTAGGTAAAGGTTTGCGTTCTATGGTTGGCACAATGTATTCCACGACCGTCAAAGGACCACGGTATTTGGAAATGACCGAAGGGTATGTGTTAGAGCAGGGCTTAGATGAAAACAATGAAATCATTGGGTACAAGTTTGTCCATGTTGGTAAGATGCTAGAGGCCATCCGTAATGGTGTTTCCCCAGAAGAAGCCTTTAAGCAAAACGTCAAAACCTATGGACGTTTTGATGAAGCCGTTAAAAAAGTTGACCCGAGAAAGGAGTAAATCATGGTGGAATTTGAAGGTTATGAACGTCGGATTGATAAAATCAATCAAATTCTGGCGGAAAATGGATTTAAAGATTTGGAAGAAGCCAAAGCTTTATGCGAATCAAAAGGGATTGATGTTGCTAAATTAGTTAAAGGAATTCAACCCATTGCTTTTGAAAATGCCGTTTGGGCTTATACTCTTGGGGCAGCCTTAGCAATTAAAAAAGGTGTTAAAACGGCCTCAGAAGCGGCTAAAATGCTAGGGATTGGGTTACAAGCTTTCTGTGTTCCTGGTTCTGTTGCTGATCAACGAAAAGTTGGCTTGGGGCATGGTAATTTAGCCGCTATGCTTTTAAGTGAAGAAAGCAAATGCTTCTGCTTTTTAGCTGGGCACGAATCCTTTGCCGCGGCCGAAGGGGCTATCGGTATTGCTAGATCTGCAAACAAAGTTCGCAAAGAACCCCTTCGCGTTATTTTAAACGGGTTAGGGAAGGATGCAGCCTATATTATTTCCCGTATTAATGGATTTACTTTTGTTGAAACAGAGTATGACTATTATACAGGCGAATTAAAAATCGTTTCCGAAAAGCCTTTTTCAACTGGAGATAAGGCCAAAGTTCGTTGTTATGGTGCCGATGATGTGAACGAAGGGGTCGCCATTATGATTAAAGAAGGTGTGGATGTGTCCATTACTGGAAATTCAACTAATCCAACACGTTTCCAACATCCTGTGGCAGGAACTTATAAGAAGTGGGCTACAGAAAATGGTCGGAAGTACTTTTCAGTGGCCAGTGGTGGTGGTACAGGTCGGACCTTGCATCCAGATAATGTAGCCGCTGGTCCTGCATCTTATGGGATGACAGATACCATGGGAAGGATGCATTCAGACGCACAATTTGCGGGATCTTCATCGGTTCCAGCACATGTGGAAATGATGGGGCTAATCGGTATGGGAAACAACCCAATGGTCGGGGCCTCGGTAGCGGTCGCTGTTGCTGTTGAAGAAGCATTAAAGTAAAGGTTTGATGTTATAAAATGCCCCCTAATCTTAAGGGGGCGTTTTTTTATAAATAAAAAAAACAGGTCATCAAAAGATGACCTGTTTTGATAAAAAGTCCTGTTAGAACTTATATTGGAATTGAAGGGCATAAATATTAGCCCGCAATTTTTTGAACTTAACGGCCCGTGTTTGACCCAAAGTATCTGGTTCATAAGCCGTTGCTGTTCGTCCGAACATGTGAGCATACCCCATATCAATCTGCCATGTATCCATAATATAGGATAACCCACAAGCCGCCCAAAACCGGTCATTATCTGGAATCCGAATTGTCCTGCGGTTAGCATTATGAGACGGGCTTTCATCCCATCCCCCCCCGATACGGAAGGTCCAATTTGGATTGTAATAATAATCCACCCCCCCTAAGAATGTCCAACTGCTTTTCCACTTGTAATGTGAAGTTCTGTTTCCAATAACGGGATTTTCAGATTCAAGTGTAAATCTTTTGAAAGATCTAGTCCAATCCGTCCATTTAGCCGTTGCTGAAAGCCCAAACTTATTAATCCGATGATAACCAGAAAAGGTAATAAATTGGGGTAAATCAGGGGAAGCCCGTCCAGTGTACGTTCCATTCATAAGCGAAGCATAAGGGCTTTGGTTACCACGAGTTTTATGATCGCCTTTGGCTTGTTGAGTACTTCTAGCATGATACGCCAAGCCAAAACGGGTATTTTCTGTAGGTTGATATAAAACCCCGAAACTACCAGTTACGGCCCATCCATCTAGGTCGTAATCTGTATATCCGCCCCCGACAGCTGGATTAATATTAGAGGTCATATGCCCACGAATATACCGTACAATAGCAGCCGCCCCAATTGACCAATGTTGATTGAGCTTATATGAAATAGCCGGTGAAAAGTCAATCATTTCTAGCTCTGAAAACCTAGCCATATCTGACACAAACGAATCGTGTTTGTATCGTGTGGCAAGACCGTAAGGGGCATAAATACCAAATCCCACGTCTACCCGATCATTGATTTTGTATTGAGCAAAGATATGGGGCACAGGCGCATACACTTTCATTTGTGTATGTCTGTGTGGTGGTGTTAATTCCTTCACGTTCGTTTTTAAATTAACAAGCGTCACACCGGTTTGAAAACCGCTTTTTTTCATCAGGCTCATCCCCGCGGGATTAAAAGCTAGGGCAGAATAATCATCCCCTACAATCCCTTGGCCAGCAAATGCCCGACCCAACCCTGTGACAGAGTATTCTTGGAGCTGGTACCCCCCTGCGTGGACAGCTGAACAAACAAAAACCAGCCCCGTTGCAAAGAGTTTATTGATACATTTTTTCATTGTTTTTTCCTTATATTAATTAAAAACATCAAGGAAAATAACACATCCAAAAGGGCTTTGCAACAAAAATTTCATATTTTTGTCATAAAAAAGACATATTTCAGTATAAGACCTTATTTTTTCATAATTTTTTTTAGGTCTTCGGCAATGTTATAAACGGGCAACCCAACAATGTTTGGATAAGAACCGTGTATACGTTTAACCAAAGCCGATAGCATGCCCTCTATCTTATAAGCAGCGACATTTTTCCATTCACCGGCTTGAATTAAAGCTTCAATTTCATCTTCAGTCATCTTTTTTAAAACAACGCGAGTTTTAATAACCCGATTAATAGGTTTATGACCGGGGGCACAAATGGCATACCCCGTCATAGCAATATGGTGACTTCCTGACAAAAGATGTAAGTTATGCCGGGCTTCTTCAGGGGAATCCGCTTTACGGATAATCTCTTTTCTGGCAACAATAACAGTATCCGCCCCAATAACAAAAGCGTCTGGGTTTTTCTTAGCAACTTCTTGTGCTTTAGCCAAAGCAACACGTTTAACGTAATGTGTAGCCTTTTCTTTGGGAAAGATATCCTCATTAATATCAGCATCTTGCGTAGAAACAGGAGAAAAACCTGCGTTTTCAATTAACCTTTTTCTAAAAGATGATTTAGAAGCCAAAATTAGCTGTCCTTTTAGCCCCCAAGCATTTTGTATCATTTAATCCTCCGTTATTTCTTCTAAGAAGCGAGCCATGACTTTTTTTACCCCAAAATTATCAAAATGGACTTCTAATCGGCCATGATCATCCCGTAAAATTGTGCCTTGACCAAACGTTTCATGAAAAACCCGACGCCCTAAACGGCTTGATTTTTTAGGGTAAGAAAAAACTTTTGTCGGGGGCGCCACAGCCAACGGCCCATCCCCCCATTCAAACGCATGCATTTTTGAAGGAGTAAACACATTAACGGCCTCTAGATGTTCTTTTGGTAATTCCTCTAAAAAACGGCTGGGCAGGGGATGTTGCCATGATCCATAAACTCGGCGACTACTCGCACACGAAATAAACGCTTTAAACCTAGCCCGTGTCAACCCGACATACGCCAATCGCCGTTCTTCCTCTAGCGCCATTTCCCCGCCTTCATCTAAGGCTTTTTGATGCGGGAACAAACCTTCTTCCCACCCTGGTAAAAAGACGGTTGAAAATTCCAAGCCCTTAGACGCATGTAAGGTCATCATTTGAACTTTATCTGCTTCTTCTTCCTCATCCTCATCCGTCAATAAGGCAATGTGATCCAAGAATTCTTGCAGAGTTTTAAAGTCAGCAAGAACATTAAATAATTCATTTAGGTTTTCTATTTTACCTTCTGATTCTAAAGTTTTTTCTTGTTGCCACATAGCTATATACCCACTTTGGGTTAATAAGGTTTTTGTGAGGGGTTGAAGCGGGGTAATTTCCAATTCTTTTCGGGCGTTTAAAATGGTTTCTTGAAAGGTATCTAAGGCTTTTTGGGCACTAGGTCTTAATTGGGTTTCTTGGATTGCATCAAACAAGCTAATGTGTTTGTGCATAGCCGTTTCTTGTAACGCTTCTATCACGGCGGGTCCAATCCCTCGGCGAGGTTTGTTCACAATTCGGCCAAAAGCTAAATCATCGCCGGAATTTAAGACCAAACGTAAATACGCCACGGCATCTTTAATTTCTTCCCGTTCATAGAACTTAAAGCCCCCAATGATTTTGTATGCCAATCCCATACGCATAAAAACGTCTTCAAATTCACGTGTTTGAAAGGAAGCCCGTACGAGAATGGCAATGGCATTTAAGGGAATCCCTTTTTGGTGTTCCTGGACAATAAGCTCGGCAATTTTTTCGGCTTCTTCCAAGCCATTCCAATACCCCGTTAATCCAACTTTTTCCCCAATAACGGCCCGTCCATCTGCCACATATAGGTTTTTCCCTAATCGCCCATTATTATGTGAAATAAGCGCCGATGCACACGCCAAAATCTGTGGAGTAGAGCGGTAATTTTGTTCCAAACGGATAATTTTAGCTTCTGGAAAAATCTTAGAAAATTGTAAAATATTTTCAACTTCGGCCCCACGCCAAGAATAAATAGATTGGTCATCATCCCCCACACAACAGATGTTTTTGCGTTGTCCCGCCAACAGACGTAAGAGCAAATACTGAACCGTATTAGTATCTTGATATTCATCTACCAGAATATATTTAAATTGTTTTTGATAGGATGCTAAAATATCTGGATGTTGTTGAAACAGGATTAAAGGTAATAACAACAAATCCCCAAAATCAACCGCATTCATATCTTTTAATTTTGATTGGTAAATTTTATAGATATCATCCATTTTATTCATAGCAAATGTGCTTTTTAAAGTCGCTGGCACCGTATTGGGGGTATAACCTTTGTCTTTCCAAGATGCAATAATTTCTTGAGCAATGGCGGGCTTGTGCTTTTTTACATCTATTCCTAAATCCGTCATAATATTTTTTAACAGGCGTTCTGCATCATCTGTGGAAATAATGATGAAATTTGGATTTAAACCAGCTTCTAAAGTATGTCTACTTAAAATTTTTACCCCAATTCTGTGGAAAGTTCCAAGCCATACAGAGCCCGCTTCCCCCCCAATCATTGCCCCAAGACGTTCTTGCATTTCACGTGCTGCTTTATTGGTAAAAGTAACCGCTAGAATTTCCCAAGGGAAGGCTAAATTTTTTGCAATAATATAAGCAATCCTCGTCGTTAAAACCCGCGTTTTGCCCGTACCGGCCCCAGATAAGACCAACAGAGGCCCTTGAGTCGTTTTAACAGCTTCTTTTTGCTGAGGATTGAGCTCGGTCAAAAAAGGAAACTCCTCCTGTAAAGGGGGGAGATCATCATCAGTCAAATCAAATATACCATTCATGGTTCTACGCTAAATCTCTTTTAAAAAAAAGTCAATGTGATTTTTGCTGTTGACAAGGGAAAAAATACACGTTATGGTAAAGAGGTTTCCAACGAAAATATGAAACCAGACGTTATTTAAAGGAGAAGAATATGTCTGAGTCTACTGTGATGTCCCAAAAAGAATTTGGGGACATGTTGTTGTTCCGTCCAGGAATAAAAAAGATGAAAGAAGCTATCCTAAAAGGATTTGACCTTCATCAATTTGAAAAAGACCAAAAAATTTCAGTTATTGCCCAATTGATGTTAAGAAATCCCGAAAGGGATTTTTTTTATAGGGAAATTCCTTTTTTTGCAGAACATGGGGCATCCTTGGGGGGACTGCCAGACACTATTGGTGAAAACCCTATGAGTGTGGCAGTTAGCTTAGGAAATCAAGAATATGTGGAGTTCTTTTTAGAAAATGGTACAAATATCAATAGACAACGTCCTTATTGGGGGGGATATCTAAACGATGCCGTGCGTTATGGTCATCCAGAACTTGTTCCGTTTTTACTAACACTAGGGGCGGATCCCACGCTTGCCCCTAGTGATGGGAAAAGTTTTTTTGAGTATCTTAAAACACTCATAAAAAAAGCTGCCAAAAAGGACAAGTCTAGTGAAGAAAAGCTATACTTTCAGTTATATAGAAAAACACAAAACTTTGTTCGGAAAAAGAAGAGTAAAAGAACTAAGGGGTACCGGGATTTAAACAAATTGCTTTATGTAGGAAGAAACCGGTAGTAAAATTTTATTCTCCTTTTAAGGCTTTTTTTAATTCAGGGGATAAGTCTGTACGCTTTTTAGCGTAATCGGCCGCCGTTTTTTCATTATTATCCCTAATATCCGTAAAGGCCCCGCGTTGTAACAGGACTTTGATAATTTCTGGGTTTTTGTTTTGTTTCACTGCGTAAAAAAGGGCAGTTTGCCCCATAGGATCTTGCTGATTAATCAAGGCCCCAGAACCTAACAACAAATCAATCACCAATGTATTTGGATTTTTGGCAGCGGCCATCATCAAGGGGGTAACTCCTAACATACCCGAATCATCTGCTTTAGCCCCAAAATGCAAAGCTTGACTAATTTGTTCTGGGGTAGCCTGTTCAATCATTGTTAAAAAGTTCACTTTGGGTTGAATTTTGATCAAACGCAAAGAAGCCGCTGGCATGGTTGGATTTGAAACGGCATAATCTAAAGCGTTTTTATTATCTATATCCAAAGCAAACAAATCAGCCCCTGCATCCAATAAAGTCGCAATGATATCAGAATTTGGGTTTTCAGAAGAAACCGCAATCAAAATAGGGGAGTTTTTATAAACATCTTGAGCATTCACATTCGCCCCTTTTTCAATCAGCAAATTAACCAACTCTGTTTTTTTTAAAGCCACCGCCATCATTAGGGGAGTTCGGCCAAAAGAATCTGTTTTATCTATGCTTGAAGAATTTTTAATAATATCTTGAATTTCATCAATATTTTTATTTTCTTTCATAGCAGCCAAAATATCTATTTCCGGACGTTTTGGGGCTGGCATTGGGATATCAGCCCCCGTTATCAAGGATTTAGGTTCCCCCCCAAAAACGCAAAAACTAACCCCGAATATTAACAGGAAGATTTTCTTCATCACGCCCCCTTAACGTGTTTTATAAATTTCCTGGCAAGCCGCTTTATATCCACTATTATGTGTGGCCTTGGGCACGACAGTAACCCGTTCTGGATCCTGCACAAAATCCTCAATCAATTTCGGGGGAACAACATTATCCTTTCCCCCTGCAAAATGATGCTGAGGAATCATTTTAAAAACAGAACGATAAGCCAAAAGGTTATCTGAATCCGTTAAAGGCTTGTCCTTATGATAAGATGTCCAAGCTGCATGATCCAAAACCCCTGCAATAGTAATAATACCTTTGATATCTGACGGATTTTTAACGGCGACCAAGCCAGCCAACTGTGCCCCCCCGGAATACCCAATCAAAATAACATCTGGGGCCTTAGCTTTCTTTTTTAAAGATTTGACAACTTGATAAGTGCTATTTACAACCTCTTTTGAAAAACGCCCCGTTGTCCAATCTTTTTGGGTGCATTGTCCTGCTTGTACATATTGACAAGGCCGGGCCAAATAAACCACATTAGGGGCGGGGTCATTTGCCGCAATTTCTCGCAAAAAAGTACTTTGTGGGGTAGGGTTATCTGTTGGGTTCCCGCTAGCATCAAAGGCATGTCCATCCCCTTCAATATAAATCTTTAACGTTTCACCAGGTGCCGTGATTTTATGCCAGCTTGCAATCAAATAGGGTGGGGCAGGGTTCGTCTGAAAACGCATATCAGAAAGAACATTCGGTGTTTGACACCCCACCAAAAATAATAACAATCCAAGTGTAAAAATATGTTTTCTTTTCATAGCGTCCTTTATACCAGCTTTTGACCACGTTGACAAGAAAAAAATGCTTCTTAAATTAAAAATGTGTTTCATTTTTTCAAAGGAGGATACCATGGGATGTGGTTGTGGTGATAAGAAAAAGAAATAAAGGCCTTTTCTTACAAAAAAAACCTTTCCGAAATGGAAAGGTTTTTTTGTAAATCATAAGGATTACCGAGAATAATATTCGATAACCAAATTTGGTTCAATTTGCGTAGCATAAGGTACTTCCGCAAGTTGTGGAATTCGCAAGAATGTCCCTGTGTAATTTTTAGCATCCATTTCAATGTATTCTGGAACTTCCCGATCTGTTTGAGCCATGGCTTCAATCACAAAAGCCATATCACGGGCTTTATTCCGAACAGAAATCACATCCCCGGGCCGAACCAAATAAGACGGAATATTTACCTTTTTCCCATTAACCGTCACATGGCCGTGATTCACAAATTGACGTGCGGCAAAAACAGAAGGCACAAATTTCATCCGATAGACCAAAGAATCCAACCGGCATTCCAAAATACCGATTAAGTTTTCTGAAGAGTCACCTTTCCGACGCACGGCTTCGGCATAATACTTGCGAAGTTGTTTTTCGGAAACATTCCCATAAATACCTTTTAATTTTTGCTTAGCGTGTAACTGGACCCCATAGTCCGTCAATTTTTTACGTTCTTGACCGTGTTGCCCTGGGCCATAGTTTCTTTTATTAAAGGGGCTTTTAGCCTTTCCCCACATATTAACGCCCAAACGGCGATCAATTTTAAATTTAGAACTTAATCTTTTAGACATTGTCTTCCTTTTGTTAAAGTTGTCCCCGATAGTCTTTATCCATACAACAAAGCGGGATATGATAGCCGTACCCACATTCTCAGGGAATAGGAGTAATTATACAGATAAAAAATCCCCATGTCAAGCAAAAAAACACTAAAAGATACAAAAAGGATTGACAAAATGTCAAAAATATGCTATGATATTAGTATCTTCAATTCAGAAAGGAAAATAAAATGAATAAAGAAAAATTAGTTATTCTCTTTGGTGGGAAAAATCATGTGGCCATGTACGAAAATGGTGCATTGGAATTATTTTTTACTCCCCAAGGGTCAAAGACTGAATTATTTTATGAAACGACATATAGCAATGATGATATAAAGTATTTGGGAATAGAAGGCCATGCTAGATTTCATTTATCCCCTAACAAACACATTCTTGAAATTCGGCGTGATGATACAGGTAATTGGCAATTCCAATTTTTACAAAGGGTACCTTCTTCTTGTGCTGCTGGTGAAACCGATATCCTTATAGGGGAAACTAGAACAATCCCACATGATGCATTACCTAATTGGTTTATAAAAAAATTAAATCAACCTATCGCATTGCAAGGGATTCTTGCTAACAGCAGAAGTAAGTAAGAAAAATAAAAACACCGGCTTTTTTTTAAACCGGTGTTTTTCTTTTACCCCTTTATACTTTTAATAAGCCATGACTAAACGCATATAAGGCATAGATAGCTATAATTAGCAAGCCATACGCCAAAATAGCTTCCCGATAAGTAAAAAACGGTTGAGATCTATCTTGCTGATATTTAGCCACCATATAAACCGGCAATCCCGCTGCGATAAAGACAATTGCCATCAATAAATAGCTTAATCCAGCCGCATAAATAAGCCACAAAGCATAAATACTTCCCAATACCGCTGTCAATAACGCTTCGGAACGTCCAGGTAATTGAGGCACATTTTGATATTCGTGGTCAGTACAAAGTTTCCAAAGATAGGCGCAACTTGTAAAATACGCCGGCAATACCATAACCCCAGTGATGGAAAGCATTGTATTCCAAGCATTATTTGAAAAATACACCAGTATCATGGCCAGTTGCATCATCCCACTGGTAATCCACAAAGACGTGCAGGGGGCTTTGTGGGCATTTTCCCGCCCAAACATTTTGGGGAAAGTGCCATTTTGGGCCATTTGATAGGGCATTTCGGCAACAATCATGGTCCAAGCTAACCAAGAAGCCAAAACCGCTACAATCAGTCCAAAATTCATCAACCAAGCACCCCAATGTCCAACTGCGGCTTCTAAAACACCAGCGGTGGAAGGATTAGCAATGGTAGCCAATTTTTGTTGCGACATAAAGCCGTAAGGTAAAACCGATAGTAAGACATAAATCCCCAAGCACCCTAAAAAGCCAATGAATGTGGCGCGTCCCACGGATTCTTGTGATTTGGCGCGGCCTGATAACACAACGGCCCCTTCAATCCCAATAAAAGCCCATAATGTGACCAGCATTGTGCTTTTAATTTGTTCTGGGATAGATCCTAATCCTTTAAACCCTTTAAGACGTTCCCCCCAGAAATCAAAATCAAACCGATCGGCTTTAAAAAGGACGGCCATAATGATAATAAATAGAATTAAAGGTACAATTTTAACAACTGTTGCAACTAGGTTGATAAAACTTGCTTGTTGAATGCCGCGCAGGACCAAACAATTAAAGAACCAAATCAGGATAGAACCACCAATAATAGAATTCAGGTTATTTCCCCCCGTAAAGACACCAGGAAAGAAATAATCTAAAGCATCCATAGTAATAACGGCGTACCCGACATTTCCACAAATCTGACAGAGCCAATAGCTCCACCCAATATTGAACCCCATGTAGGATCCAAAGCCGGATCTAGCATACATATAGATACCGGCGGTTAAATCCGGTTTGGCCACAGATAAAATTCGGAATGTATTTGCAATAAAGTAAATACCAATACCCGTAATCAACCAAGCCACTAAAACGGCCCCAACTGAAGCCGCCTGAGCCATATTTTGGGGCAGGGAGTAAATACCCCCGCCAATCATGGAACTAATGACAATAGCCGCCAATCCCATAACCCCCAACCCAGTTCCGCTAGACGGGTTTTTAGGGGATAAGTTTTGTTTTTGTTTCACCATATAAAGAATCCTTTCATAACAATAAAGGAAAGGAAGAAAAAATCTTCCTTTCTATTTGTAAATAAACTATTTTTTACGATGTTCTGGCACTGGCGGGGCATATTCAAAATTCAAAAACCCTAAAGCCGTCAAGGAATACCCAAAAGCTTGGGTAATATTCACATAATTATGGAAAAATTGGAAATCAGAATGTTGTTGCATTCCCCGAATAGATAATTCATGGTTTAAGGATTTTGTCAGCCACATTTCGGCATGGGCTTTGACGATATCATCATCAATAAAGGTATCAAAGAATTCCACATATTCAGCGGCCCAGCCCCCGACAAAACGTCCTTTTTTATCTTTACCCCAAACGATACCAACCCCAGTTCCAATCGCCTTATGTTCTGTGGCGGCGGCCCCATGTCCTGCCATAATCACTTCCAAAACAGCCCCGTGTTTGAAGTATTTTGTAACTGTATCCACTGGAACGATATTATTAAGTAATTCTGGGGGTAAAACGGATGTGTAAGGGATCACATTAAAATCTTGGATTTTAGCTTGTAATAAAGCCGAATCATAGCAAAATGTTTCAAACGGTTGTGGGGGGATCCCATCATCAGACAAACCAGCGCCCCCCGTGTGAAAAGCCAGTGTTGGATATCTTGTCCCTTGTATCATAATTTCCTCCTTTTTTATAAAAGACAACAAGTTGTTTCCTCTTGGGAAGGTAAGGGGGCAGGGTGGGGGGTGCAACCTGCCTTAAAGTATAGGATTGAATCTATGCAAACCCTTCGTTATATAAGGCATGTAGCTTTTTTATTTAACCAAGGAGAATTGTTATGCGTAAATTTTTAATACTATCCGCCGTTTTTGCGGCTATCTGCGCCTGGGGCTTTCAAGCACAAGCGGAAACAGCTCAAGGAAAAATTAAGTCCCAAAAAGGGGATTATATTGTCATTCTTATGGATGATGGGAACGAAATGAATCTTGTTGCCACCGATAATACCACTTACCGTAAGAAAAAGATTCAGCGTTATAAAAAAGGAAAGAGTATGCGGCAAGAAAATGGCTATTTTAAACCGCTTATGGAGCAAGATGATTGGGTGGAAATTACCTATTCGCCTTCGGGAACACCGACCGAATACATCATTGAAGATGTCATTATCTATGATGATTAAGCTATCATAACCATTTTTATTCAAAAATCCCTGTTTTTTCAGGGATTTTTTATTGACATTTTTATAACAATTTGCTAAAATCTGTCTATCAGATGGTCGGATAATCGCTGGTACACCAACCAGAGGAAAGTCCGGGCTTCCCGAAAGCACGATACCGGATAACGTCCGGGCAGGGTAACCTGACGGAAAGTGCCACAGAAAACAAACCGCCAAGGATTTCCTTGGTAAGGGTGAAAAGGTAAGGTAAGGGCTTACCGCGTGGATGGTAACATCTCACGGCACGGAAAACCCTATCGGAAGCAAGTCCAAGAAACGGCAGTCCATGCAAGTGGGAAAATGGGGGCTTTCGCCCAAGCTGCGATGAGGTAGGACGCTTAAGATAAGCAGCAATGCTTATATAAGATGAATGATTATCCTAGACAGAACCCGGCTTACAGACCATCTGATTTTATTTCACAAAAATTTCAAGGCGCTGATCCTGTGACAATACATATTTTTATCCTCAGCGGGCTGAAAAACGGTGTTTTAATTTTGCCCCAGCGTCATAAAATTATCCTTTAAAGCCATGACGGGCATCAAATTATAAACAGTTATAAACAGACTTATCCACAGGCACTTATAATATATTGATTTTAAAGAAAAAACACACATTTTACCTTAAATAAAATTGTCGCATAATTTATATTATGTATAGTTTTATAGAACAGAAAATGGGGGGGATTTTCGGGTCACGATGTTGCCATGGCGTTTTTCAGGCCGCATTTTTTTGCTAAATGTGTTAGACTAAATTCGCGTCGTTCTCTGGGCGCCTAAAATTTTTATATTGCAATCTCTGGGCGCCTAAAATTTTTATATTGCAATTTAAAAATCTTTGTTTTACTATGCCTGATATATAATAAATAAGGACACATGACATGGACATTTATCAAAGATTACTTTCCCACACAAAAACACTAAAAACCTTGCATATGAAGGATTTATTTCAAGCCGATCCCGATCGTTTTGATAAGTATCATGTGGAAGTTGGCGATTTCCTATTAGATTATTCCAAGAACATTTTCACGGACGAAACATGGGATTTATTGTACGAACTAGCAAAAACGCACGATTTAGCCGGCGCTACGGACGATATGTTTTCTGGGCGGCGAATTAATTTCACTGAAAACCGCCCTGTTCTGCATACGGCATTAAGGAATCGGGCGAACACACCTGTTTTAGTGGACGGTCAAGACGTGATGCCGTGGATTCACACAGAACTTGAAAAAATGCACGCTTTCACGGATGCGGTGCGTCAAAAAATCTTTTTAGGGGCAACGGGCAAACCCATTACGGACGTTGTTAACATTGGGATTGGCGGGTCAGACTTAGGGCCCTACATGGTGGTTCATGCCCTGGAAGATTATCGGATTAAGGACATCAATTTTCACTTTGTGTCTAACGTAGATGGCACGGATTTACATTTAACCTTGGAAAAATGCAATCCAGAAACCACCCTATTCATTATTTCATCCAAGACTTTTACGACCATTGAAACATTAATGAACGCGCGTTCTGCCCGTTCTTGGTTAGTTAAGGCGCTTGGGGAAGCGGCGATTGCGCACCATTTTGTGGCGGTTTCCACGAACTTACCGGCGGTGGAAGAATTCGGGATAGACCCCAAGAACACCTTTGGTTTTTGGGATTTTGTGGGTGGTCGGTACTCTGTATGGTCGGCCATAGGTTTATCCGTCATGTTATCCATTGGATATGATAATTTTATTCAGTTTTTAACGGGGGCCTATGACATGGATACGCATTTCAGGTCTGCCCCACTTAACAAGAACATGCCGGTCATTATGGGGCTTTTAGGGGTTTTATACACGACATATTTTGGGGCCGAATCGTACGCCGTCTTACCGTATGATCAATATTTAAAAGACCTGCCCGCTTATTTGCAACAACTAGACATGGAAAGTAACGGCAAAGGGGTCAATAAATCTGGGCATTTTGTGGATTATGCCACGGGTCCGATTTTATTTGGGGCGGCAGGAACGAACGGGCAACATTCGTTTTATCAGTTAATTCATCAAGGGACCCACCTGATTCCGTGTGATTTTATTGCCCCGATTGAACCGCTTCATGACGATGGCGACCATCACAAGATGTTATTGGCGAATTTCCTTGCTCAGCCCGAGGCCTTAATGATGGGGCGGGATGCGGCGCAATTAAAAGCCGAAAATGTGCCAGAAAACCTGATTCCCTATCGGACATTTTTGGGCAACCGGCCAACAAACACCTTACTTTTCAAGAAATTAACGCCTAAAAATTTGGGAATGCTGATTGCCCTGTATGAACACAAAGTTTTTGTGCAAGGGGTGATTTGGCGCATTGACAGTTTTGATCAATGGGGGGTGGAATTGGGTAAGAAGTTAGCGACCTCGGTTTATGAAAAATTAAATGATAAAAATCAAGAACTTAATTTTAGTTCATCAACCAATGCATTAATTAAAAAGATCCAAGGAAATGGATGAAGAAGTGAGGGAACGAATCAGCTTTTAACAAGGGGGATATGATATGTTGGCATGGTTTTCATTTTTTATGTTATTAATCGGGGGACTACTTTACACCTTTCTATCCCCAGATTTAAGAAGTGCCGATGAACGGAATCTGCCTTATGCACGGGCGGCGATCATGCAACTTGTTTCCCGGCACCAAGGGGCGGTCAAGCTAGCGACCCTTAACTTAGCCAATATCAAGGTGCAACTAGGTCTTTCTGACGCAGATTTTTCCACCAACGAAGCGTACGGCAAGAATTTGTTTACAACGTCCCCAGTAAACACGGCCCTTGTTGGGATCTTAGCGCCCCACAAGATGGCGGAACTGATGCCATCGGGGTTAGGCAAAAGTTTTACCGAAATCCGCACCCTGCCCTTACCTGATTATCACAGTTATAACAGTGTCTTTGCCTGTTTAGACGACAGGGGCGAAATCACATCCACCTGTGCGCAAAACAAATCGTACGTATTGACTTATGGGTATCAGCAAGATTGGTGGGACGAACGGGCGAAAAAGGATAATTTATGGCAAAAGGCCTTGGCAAAAGAAACCGAAGGGGCTTGTGGGGTTTTGTCTTGTACATCCACATCCTGTCAAATCAAATCCGGCACCAAGTTAACCCCCTTCCCTAATGCCTTATATCGCTTACTGGTCAATGATGCCCTTGTTCACACGGGGGGCAGATATCCCCTAGTGGGCTTAACGGTGTGTTTAACCCAAGTATCTGTGGGACCAGATAAGTCCACCCCACCAGAATATGGCAACGGGACGTCTGATATTGGGGTAGAATGTCTTGAAAATGAAGATTGTACAGAACCTGGGAAAACCTATTGCAACCCTGCCACCTTTCGGTGCGAAGAGTTAGGGTCGGTGGCAGAATGTCAAGCGGCTCATTCCAAAAAGCCCCATTACATAGAAAATTTTGGATGTGTAGAATGTTTAGAAGATTCTGATTGTCCGGCCGCCACCCCCAATTGTGATCTCAATGGGGGGCATCAATGTGTAGGATGTTTTTCCAATGCTCAATGTCATACGGGGATGATTTGTTCAGATGGTATTTGTATAACCTGTCCGGCGGGAACCCATTATAAAGATGCGACGGTGGGCTGTGTAGCGTGTTTAGACAACACCCATTGTGCCGCCCAAGGGATGGTTTGCACAGCCAATATGTGTGTTCCCTGTGCTGAAGGGACGTATTATAAAGATGCGACAGCGGGCTGTGTATCCTGTACGGCGGACAGCCATTGCCCCGAAGTATGTGATACCACGCAAAATATGTGTACAACATGCGCCCTAAAAACCCCGTCCACCCCGCATTACAACGACATAGACGGCACGTGTGTGGCGTGTTTAGAAAATACCCACTGCCCCAATGCCACCCCCTATTGTGTCCCAACGACCCACACCTGCAAAGTACCAGAGACCAATGAAGAATGTCAGTCTGTGGACCCCACCAAGCCCATTTATGACACGCCCACGGGCACCTGTGTAGAATGCCACAGTAACAGCCATTGTACAAACGAAAAGCCCATTTGTGATACGGTGGCACACACCTGTCGGGCGGGCAGTGGGTTGCCTTACCCGTGTGAAGGGAATGGCGATTGTTCGGGCACACAAGTTTGCCAAAACGGCATTTGTACCTTGTCTTGTCGGACGCAAAGCGACCCAGATGGCTATTGCCACACCCTGTTCGGGGCGGATTGGGCGTGTGATATGAGCAGCTCTACCACCGCCACCTTAGTGGGGGGATATTGTCAATATTGCCTGTACACCTATGATGGACAGGTTCAAGATTTGCGGGATATTCGCCTTGCCACATCCACGGGGGTGACGGCCCAGCAATTTACAACCTCGGGTCAGGTGTATAACTATTGGCATAATGACACCGCCACAACCTATAAGAATGCGTGTTTAGTGAATGTAACGACGGCGGATACCGATTGCCCGTCTGTCCGACCGGATTTATGCGGGGATGCGTATTATTGGATGCCCTATGGGCAATTGCCCGCTGAAATTAACATAACGGATAACCGTGGGGTCAGCACCTGGCGGGCATGCACCAAAAATTCGGCGACAACAACAGCCGGTAAATACGGCATGTTTGCCACCACCGGTACCAATCCCGTGTATATGACCAAGGTAGATGGAGACGGATGGCTCATTCACCGTGACAGTGTGTACAGTTATCCGTTGGGGATGGCGTATTACCCCTTATGCACACCGGCGTGTTGGCATGGCACAGAAAGTGCCACTACCCCAACCTGTTATAAAATGACCCATACCTGGGGGCCGGCACCAACATCCACGGCGGATTGTCAGAATATTGCCCCGTCCTTGGTGTATGATACGGCCACAAACAAGTGTGTTAATGCCACCGACCCCGCGGCCACTTGTCGTAAAGCAGGGAAAGTGTATGATGAAGGAACGGGCGCTTGCCGTGTTCCCGAAGACGATACCGATTGCGCGTGGATTGACCCGTTAAAGCCGACCTATACCAATGGCACCTGCACGGATGCGTGTGCCACCTGTGCCGACGGGGTGTGTGATCCCACCGGTCAATGCGTGCTTAATCAAGAAGAAATCACCTGTGATGAAGCCGCTGATTGTCCGGCGGGATATACATGTGCGGGGCATATGTGTTCGCTGTATTGTTATAATAAGGGGAATAACAAGACAAATCGGGATGCCTATTGCCATAACATGTTTGGGGAAAATTGGGCATGTGATCCGAATTATGTTCTCGGGGGGTATTGCTGGCCGTGTGTGGTGGATTACGACGGGGGTACCATGGACATCCGGGACTTTAAGTTTGCATCGTCCGTGGATGGGTCTGACGGGGGGGTGAACGCCAATGCCGGTGTCACGGCGGGTGCCATTCAGACCTTCTTTACGGATCCCAACGATAAAATGAATTCCCCGTGTCTTTATGGGGCGTATAAGGTGGGGGTAAATACGGCCGGTAACTATAACAACAGCACCTATATGACAGATCGGGATACCGATTGCCCCGTGGTGCATCCGGGGTTGTGCGGAACGGATCACGAATGGGTGCCGTTAAAGTTCCTAAAAACCCTGAATCCTGCCCAAGATTACGGGAACGATTTTCAGGGCCTTGCCGCCCGGATGCGGGCATGCACGATTAGGACAAACTCTGGGACAAATTTAGTTGCGGGCAGTTGGACACGGGTACGCCAAGATTACGCCTATGCGAAATATTTCCAGAATAGTGGCCGAGTACTCCCTGCGTCAGATATCACCGGGAATTATTACATCATGTGTATGCCGGCCTGTTATAAAAACGAACCGGATGGAAACAATACCTATTGTTATAAAGACCTGCATGAATGGGGGCCGGTGCCGACGTCGCACGCCATGTGTCAAGCGGCGGATCATACCCTGCCCTATTATGACGCCCAAACACACAAATGTATTGCCCCAACCGATAATGCAGGATGCCGGGCGGTGGATGCGACCAAGCCCTATTATATCGCGGGTCGGGGCTGTGTGCCGTGTACATCCACAACCCAAACCACCGATTGCACGGATCCCGCCAAACCCGTTTGTGATCAAATGATATACGAATGTGTGGGATGCACGAATACCTATGATGCGGATGGAATCGCAACGGGGGATACTTGCCCCGCGGGGAAATATTGCCGGCACGATACGATATATGAATATAATGGGGAATCTCGTTCGTGTGACAAGCGTCAACCATGGCCCGGGGTTTGCCAAAACATTCCGACATATGATACGGCCGTCATAAACGGCGAAACGTGGGTCGCAACGCGGTCATCTTCTAATATGCGGTGGTGGAACGCGATGAGCTTCTGTGCCAAAATCGGCGCTAAACCCGTCACACGTGCCGATATTTGTGATGGGGGGACCACGACGGCAGAGTGCCTGAACAGCCCTACTTGGAAGGAATTACACCGTGTGTTTAACACCGAAGCCAAAGCCATTTATGGGTCATCTAGCACGGCACGGACATATTGTTGGACAAAAGAAGATTATCCCTCCTATTCCTGCAACGCCTATAACGTCAATCTGTCTACTGGTACTGTTGGCAACTCCAATCGGACTAGCAGCTGCTATGCTTTGTGTAAGTATTGAGTTTTCGCTTTTTAAATTTACTTTAAACTTTTTCACTTTGTGTCCGCCGTTTCCGGCGGGCACTTTCCTTTGTCGCGAAGCGACCGCGCCGCCCTGTCATCCCTCGCCGACGGCCCGATAGGGACGGCGCGTCAAGGGATCCCTTTCCCCCATCTGGGGAATCTATACGTTCGTGTAAAATAAGGCATTGATTGTTAGAGACCCCTGGACGTTGGGCTTACGCCCAACGAGGGGTGACAGGAAAGACGGATTGTCATCCCTCGCCGACCTTCCGTTTCAAGGTCGGCGTCAAGGGATCCCAAACATGAAAGGCCTTTTACTTGTCATCCCTCCCGACGGCCCGATAGGGACGGCGCGTCAAGGGATCCCAAACATGAAAGGCCTTATTTTACGGTTAGTAGGGCCGTCCTTTCTGTGGAAAAAGGGACCCCTGGACGTTTTCTTTCAGAAAACGAGGGGTGACGGGAAAAGAATGTCATCCCTCGCCGACCTTCCGTTTCAAGGTCGGCGTCAAGGGATCCCAAACAACCAATACCACCTTGTCATCCCTCGCGGGGGGGCGTGGGGCATTTTGCCCCACGAGGTCCCTTGACGCGCCACCTTTTCAAGGTGTCGGGAGGGATGA
>JBGUXS010000011.1:0-6147 GCA_045118155.1 Alphaproteobacteria bacterium
CTTTTAAATACCTTAACATTAAACGCAGATGAAGATTATCAAGGTCGGTATTATTCGGATTATCCTATTTCTTTGGGGGTAAAAACAAAGGCGGGTTATGCTTTTATGGGATGGCGGATTGATGATACTTGGATAGAATCGCCGACATTGGAATTGAACTTGTCCGCCCCTAAAAAAATTGAGGCGGTTTGGCGTATTGTAGGGAAAAACGATCATGAATAATTTACGACATGAATTAAAATACTTGTGCTCTTATGGACAAATAGAATGTTTAAAAAGGGCGTTGTCAGCGTGGTTATCCTTGGATGAACATCATATGACTGGGGAATCGTATCATGTGAAAAGTTTGTATTTTGATGTGGCATCAGATCGGTTTTTGTTGGACAGTTTAAATGGGGTTCCGAACAGAAAAAAATATAGATTGCGCCGATACAATTTAGAAACAGAAAAAATAAAACTTGAATTAAAATCGTCTATTGACCACTTGAAAAGTAAAAAACATATTTGGTTGGATAGGGAAAAAGCCCTTGATTTAATATCCGATCCGATAAAACTTCCTGTGCTAAAAGATCCTTTATTAGAAGAATTTTATTACCTAAAAAAGACGGAAAAATTGGCCCCTAAAATTGTTGTGGAATACGACAGAACGGCGTTTGTAGATGATAAATTACATATCCGCATTACGTTTGATAAAAACATTTTGGTCACGGAATCAGTTGCTTCTTTTTTTGATAATTCATTGTCATCCCTTCCCCTTTTAGAAAAAGAAATTGGGGTGCTAGAGGTTAAGTTTAATTCTGTTTTCCCCGTGCATCTTAAAAGGATCTTAAATCAAGCGGATTTAACGCAAGTGTCCTTTTCAAAATACGAACACGGGCGCTTGATTTATAAAAAATTATAGTTAACTATTTGACAAGATGTGAAAATCTTGGATGTGTTTTTGGCTAGATAAAAAGGTAATTAAATCTACATCTTTTTTAGGGGTAAATTCATAGATGGCCTCAACAAATTCCGGCGTTACTTGTTTGCTTTTTAATTGGACAGGGATGACTTTTTTCAAAGAAACTTCTGTACTTTCCAAATCAGATATTTTTTTGCACCGGATAATCAACATTTGTAATTTTGTAAAGTAATTCATTTTTGTTAGAACGATGAGTAAGATGACAAGAATGATACTCATAATAATTGCTAGGACATATTGACTGGCCCCACAAATAATACCGACAGAAATGGCCCAAAAGATGAAGAAAAGATCTAACGGACTTTTAATGGCTGTTCTATAACGTACAATAGATAATGCCCCCACCATACCTAAGGAAATCACTAAATTAGATTGCATAGCAAAAATAATACAGGTCGTAATTGTGGGAATAAGGGCCAAAGAAATATTAAAAGAACGCGAATAAAAATCTTTTTCCGTATATTTAGCATAAGTGAAAAAAATTTGAAAAGAAAGAATCAAAGTTACCAATAACCCAATCCCCACTTTGTCAAAAGATAAGTCTGGTGTCAGGTTATTTAAGGTTAAAGCTCTGGCTATTTCATTAAACGTCATTTAAACACTCTTTTTTTATTATCTCTAAAAAAAGAGTATCACATATTCCCCGATAAAACAAGATATTATTCTTTTTGGCTTTTAGGGTGGAATTCTATGACCATCATTGTGATGTCATCAGATTGATCGGCCCCTTTGACAAACTGTTGAATAGCTTTGTGAACATGATCCAGGGTTCCCGGTAAAGTTTGATCCTTTTGATTGAGTGCTTTTTGAAGGCGTTCAGGTCCGAACAATTTTTCTTCCTTGGTTTGAGCCTCTGTAACCCCATCTGTATACAGGAACAACCGGTCGTTATTTTTTAAGGTAAATTTTCCACTTTCATAAGTATAAGTTGGGGTAATGCCAAGGGCCAAATTCCGCACCACCTTCACATAGTCATATCCCTTTTTCGTTTTGTGTAAGGGGGCGCAATGGCCTGCATTAACATAGGAAACTTGTCCCGTTTTAATATCCAAAATACCGATAAAAGCCGTCACAAACATTCCGCGAGCATGGTTATCACACAGGCCTTTATTTGCTCGGTTCATCGCATCTTCTAAGGGATAGCCCGCTTGCAACATATTTTTAATCATGGCTTTGGCCGACATCATGTATAAGGCCGCTGTTATCCCTTTTCCAGAAACATCTGCCATGACAAACGCATAATGGGTTTCATCTAAGGGGAAGAAATCATAAAAGTCCCCGCCGACTTCTTTGGCCGCCGTCATTGAAGCGACCAGTTCAAAATTTTTATATTTAGGGAAATCTGTGGGTAAGGCCGATACTTGAATCGTATGCGCGATAGCAAGTTCGGATTCCATTTTTTCTTTTTCGTTAGATACTTTGGCTAGTTGCATGATCTGTGTCTTGATATCTGTTTTCATTTTATTAAAGGATTTAGCAAGCTTTGCAAGTTCGGTGGGTTTATCTAACTGAATCGTTTTTTCCAAATCTCCGCGGCTGATTTTTTGGGCAATTTCTGTTAGTTTTGAAATGGGTTGATTGATATTATGTTTCAAAACTAGGTACAAGATACTAACAATGACCAAAGTACTCAGCAACAGAACACTCAGTAAGACACATAAATGATGAATAGCCGCCCCAAATAATTCCACAAGGGGGATATTCACAATTAAAAAAAGCCCGTTATGTAATTTCTTAATATAGGGGATATATTTTTTGCCATTGTAATCAAAGGGAGTTCCTTCTTTTAGCTGATTGGAATACCAACTCAAACTTTTCAAAGATTGCCCCATCATCTGCCCATTATCAACACTGGGTTCGGTGGTGGCAATGATATAATCATTTGTTTTATCGGCAAACAAAACAAAACTGTTCGGGGTGGGTTTGATTTGAAGAATGGATTTTAAAATGGTGTCCATTTGCCAATCCACCATAGCGGTTCCCAGTAATTTTCCTTGATTATAAATGCCAACCCCAACGGTGGTCATTAAAAATTCAACCTGACTGCTTTTGTATGGTTTCGTCCAAGCCAGGTGTTTTCCCGCCTTTAAAGCCTGCATAATTTCTTGATACCAATTTTGTTTGAAATAGTCATATTTTCCGCTGACGCATCCCGGCAGTAAGCTGATTTCCCCATTTTCCCTTAGGGCATGGATACAAAATGCTTTCCTATCCCCCTGTATGACATACGGTTCAAACCATAAACCATTTCCCATGGAATTAGGATAATTTTCTAAAAGACGTTTTGAAAATATTTCTCCGATGGCTTGTGGTTTACCATTTTGGTAGTAAATTTCCCCAATCAAGGCCAAATCTTTAGCATTCTTTTTAAGGTCGGCAATTTCCGTATTCAATTGGTTTTCAAAGGTAGCGATAGAGGCGTTATTGCCGGCAATAATAAGCCCTTTATCATGATAAAAAGCGGTAATAGCCGCCCCCGTTACCACAAGCCCTAAGACAACAAGTAAAGCAAACGTTAAAACGGTAATTTTTGATTTAATGCTATTTAACATTTTTTCCCTTTGATTGGGGTATAGTACATAATTTTTGTCCAGATTGTCAAGAACTTATCATAAAATTAAGGGGGACTTTGTAGGGACAAAAGACTTAAAAGATTCCTTACGGGGGGCAAAAAGTAAAAAAAGGTTGTTTTTTTAAAAGATTTTGCATACAATAAAGGTATCTTTTTGGGGGGGGATAGGTATCCCCCTTTTTTATTGTAAAAAAGTGGTTGAGATATGAAAAAAACGATTTTGTTATGTGCACGCTTGGTTTCTTATGTGATTTTAGCCGTCATTTGTTGGTTTTCCTGTGGCTTTTTAGGGGCTAAATGGGTTTGGGGGGAAGTTGATATGGCAATGGTGATTCAGCATACGCAATTGCTGTTTACGGTACCATGGGCCCCTTATTGGAAGGAATTAACGGCGGGATTTACGGGCTTTTTTATTTTAACATTTATCGCATGTCGTTATTGGAAAATTAGTATGGCTATTGTGTTGGCTTGTACTTTATTTTATGTGGGTAAAAATGCTTATTCGGCGTATATGGGGGAAGCTAATTTTTATTCTAAACATTATATTATCCCTAGGGTGAAATCGGTTCAATCCCCTAAAAATATTATTGTGGTTAGTCTGGAAAGTGTGGATGATATGGTCACAAACCCGGATGTGGTTTTAGGGGGTGAAAATCTGATTCCAGCCTTGACGGCCTTAAAGGCACAAGGGGTAAGTGTGCGGGGATATCATCGGATTAGTTCTATGATGCCGACCATTCCAGCGTTTTATGCAATGAACTGTGGAATTACACGTGGGGCGGGCAACTGGGAAACGTTTGAAAATTTATTTTCAAGTTATAATTTAGGGGCTTTTCCAAACGCCGTTTGTGTGTCAGATATTTTGAAAAAGCATGCCTATAAAAATATGTTTGTGATGGGCGCTAAATTAACGGATGAAGGGGTTGGTCATTTTTTTGAAAAGCATCTTTTTGATGTGGTGATGGGGAAAGATGAATTGCAACAAGCGGGATACAAGATGTTAAATTCCACCTACCGTATTCCAGATTCTGAACTTTTTAGGTTTACACAAGATTTTTTGACACAGACCCCAAAAGATAACCCCTTTTTCGTTTACGTTGTAACGGGAAATACGCATGGGCCGAAAGAATTTGTAAGGGAACCTTTTTGTGAAGAAAAATATCATGATGGGCGGGATGCGTATAAATGTTTAGATAGAATGACGGCTGATTTTGTTTCTTGGTGCCAAAAACAATCTTGGTACAAAAACACGGTTATTTTCTTGGTCGGGGATCATCAAGCGTGGGGTGATTCCGATGGCTTTAACGGAAAAGTGGCTCAAAAAATCAGGAACAAACGTCAAATTTATAATGTGGTGTTAAATGGGGGGCAATCCGTTCAAACGGGGGAAATTAAAAAGGATTTTACGCAGGTTGATATAGCCCCGACGATTTTGGAAAGTGCTGGGTTTGACATTCGTCCGCATCAATTGGGCCTTGGGGTATCTTTATGGACGCAAACACCGACATTTGTGGAAAAATTGGGACGTCGAAAATTCCAACGGTTGCTGAACAAAGCAGGGGCGGATTATCAGCAAATACTGTATGGGAAAAAGTTTCAAACCAATGACTAGATTTATTTTTTCACAAGGGCTTGTGGTAATGGACCGCACTTAGTTTCTGTGGCCTTGATTAAGTCATCGGAAAAAGATTTTTCATTAAACGTATCTATTTTTCGGCCTTGTTCCAAAAATTCCTGGAACGCTTTGGTCAAAGAATCCTTAATGGAATCCGAAACGCATTGACAAAGTTCTTCCTTGTTTTTGACGGTTTTATCCTTGCGCACTTGTTCCATGCAAGAAAAATACGAATCTTTGATATGTTCGTCTAGGCGTTGGGATACTTCCTCTTGTGATTTGGGATTGTTTTTATATTCAAACACGATAATGGGGACGGTTTTATTGCGATCATCATTTGTTTGATATTTATAAACTCCATTTTGAACGGCGCATTTTTCTTTGGGGATTTCTATAATCATATCGTCGTAATAGTCAATCCCCCGTTGATTACGTAAGGCCACCCAGGTGTCAAATGGGGAACAAGTATTTTTTCTACATTCATAAGCCAGTGCCCCATCTTCTAAAACTTGGGCAATTTTAAAGCGGTTCATAGACATACAGTATTTATTATCCACGCTTTTTGTGTAAGGGACAAGGGACGGTGTTTCCGTAACAGATTGCGAAGCACATCCCGCTAATAAGACAGCTAATAAAGTATAGAATTTTTTCATACCCCCTCCTTGTATGGACTTTATACTAGCATGTTTTACTGGAATAACAATAAGTTTTTTAAGGGGGGTCCCTTGGGAAAGGATAAGGGCAAGGGGTAGGGGGCAAAAATTCCTTGCATTTTTTTATAAGTTAGGGTAAAATATTCCCTGTTTTGATTATTCGGGATGTAGCGCAGCCTGGTAGCGCACTCGTCTGGGGGGCGAGTGGTCGTGGGTTCAAATCCCGCCATCCCGACCATAAAAAAGATCGCCCTTTACGGGCGATTTTTTTATGGTCTGGGCTGGCGGGTGAATGAACCCACTGTTCGGGCCCTTTTGAAGCGTAGTATTCAAAAGGGCGACGAGT
>JBGUXS010000012.1:0-7050 GCA_045118155.1 Alphaproteobacteria bacterium
GCTTTAAGCGCTTTGGTTCCGAACGCACGGGCTATTGGGAACACGCAATTATCAGCTGGTACCGGTTACTATGATGGTGAATTCGGCGGGGCTGTTGGTGTCTTCCACTACTTCAATGACAACGTGTTGTTGAATGCTGGTGTGTCCTATGCCGGGGATGAAAGCTTGATGGCTAGAGCTGGTGTTAGCTTTGGGTTCTAATAAAAGCTGAAAATCCTTTATAAAACAAAATCCCCTGATTTAAATATCGGGGGATTTTTGTATCTAAAAAATACCTAGAAAATTAAGATAGTTTATAAATTTTAATGTATTATCCTTTTTGAAAAAAGAATTTTGCATTTTTTTAAAAAAAGAGTATGATGTCCAGTGAGTTTTACTTAGATGAAAGGATAATGCGATGGCAGGAAGTATTAATAAGGTAATTTTAGTTGGAAATTTAGGACGTGATCCAGAAATTAGGATGTCAGCAGCTGGTCAAAAGATAGCTCATCTATCTGTGGCAACTTCTGATACATGGCGGGATAAGTCAGGGGAACGTCAAGAAAAGACAGAATGGCATCGTGTTGTTATTTTTAATTCCAATTTGGCAGATTTTTCTGAAAAGTACTTAAAAAAAGGGTCCAAGGTTTATGTTGAAGGATCTTTACAAACCCGTAAATATACAGATGCTTCTGGACAAGAAAAGTACACAACAGAAGTTATTTTAGGTAATTTCCGTGGGGAGTTGGTTATTTTGGAAGGACGTTCTAATGGGGACGGTTCTTTGCCCACTGAAACCCCAACAGATGCTAGTGGTTGGGATGCAACCCCAGCTGGAAACAGCGAAGTTTTTGATGATGAAATTCCTTTTTAAGTTTTAATCTAAAGGTGAGTGCGTGACAGATATAACAGAAAACCTAACGACCGACATTATGCCGGCTCCGATTGAAAGTGAAATGCGTCAATCATACTTGGATTACGCAATGAGTGTGATTGTTTCACGGGCATTACCCGATGTGCGAGATGGGTTAAAACCCGTTCACAGACGGATTTTGTTCTCAATGAATGAAAATGGCTATGATTATAATAAGCCCTTCAGAAAATCGGCCCGTATTGTTGGGGATGTGATGGGGAAATATCATCCGCACGGGGATTCATCCATTTATGAAGCTATGGTTCGTATGGCCCAGACGTTCTCTATGCGGGTGCCACTGATTTCATCACAGGGGAACTTTGGGTCTATGGATGGGGATAAAGCAGCGGCTATGCGATATACAGAAGCACGCTTAGCCCAAACGGCCCATTGGTTATTAGAAGATATTGATAAAGATACAGTTGATTTTAGACCAAACTATGATGAAACATGCCAAGAACCTATTGTGTTGCCAGCTAGATTTCCAAATTTGTTGGTCAATGGATCTGGCGGAATTGCCGTTGGGATGGCAACCAATATCCCCCCTCATAATTTAAAAGAAGTTTTATCTGCTTGTATAGCCCTTGTGGACAATCCTGATTTGACAGTGGATGAGTTGATGACGTATATCCCAGCACCTGATTTCCCAACAGGTGGGGTTATTTTAGGACGCAGTGGTGTTCGTAATGCGTATCAAACAGGGCGGGGTTCCATTATTATTCGGGGCCGTTGTTCTATTGAAGAAATTAAAAAGGATAAAAATGCTATTATTGTGACGGAAATCCCCTATCAGGTGAATAAAGCCGCCATGATTATGCGGATAGCCGAGTTAGTTAAAGATAAAACCATAGATGGTATTTCTGATTTACGGGATGAATCAGATCGGCAAGGGGTACGGGTTGTTATTGAGCTAAAACGTGATGCGCAACCAGAGGTAGTTTTAAATCAATTATACAAATACACACCCCTTCAATCTAGTTTTGGTGTCAATATGTTGGCGCTTGATAATGGGCGGCCGATGTTGATGGATTTAAAACATGTTTTAACATCGTTTATTACGTTCCGTGAAGAAGTTGTTCGGCGTCGTATTGTCTTTGATTTGAATAAGGCACGGGATCGGGCACATGTGTTGGTTGGTCTAGCAATTGCGGTGTCTAACCTAGATGCTGTTATTGAAATGATTAAGTCTTCCCCAGATCCAGGAACGGCTAAAGAACGCTTGATGACCACAAAATGGGGGGCAGGGGATGTTGAAGTCTTGATTCAAATGATTGATGAACCAGGACATGAAGTTGTCAATGGGACATACACATTATCTGAAGCGCAAGCCAAGGCCATTTTGGATTTAAAGTTAAATCGGTTAACGGGATTAGAAAGAGATAAAATTCATGCGGAAGTAAATGAATTATCAACATTAATCAAAGAATTTTTGGGAATTTTATCTTCGCGTGAAAAAATTTATGGGATTATCCGTGATGAGTTTTTGGCATTAATTGAACAATATCCAGATGACCGACGTACCAGTATTGATGATGCCGAATTTGATCAAGATATTGAAGATTTAATTCCGCGCGAACAAATGGTTGTAACGGTAACTGGAACAGGGTATATCAAACGGGTTCCATTATCCACTTATCGTGCGCAACATCGTGGTGGGAAAGGGCGTTCTGGGATGAATACGCGTGAAGAAGATCAAGTAACACAGGTTTTTGTGGCCTGTACACATAACCCGCTACTTTTCTTCTCGTCACGGGGAATTGTTTACAAATTAAAAACATATAAATTACCAGAAGGGTCCCCGCAATCACTTGGAAAGGCCCTTATTAACTTATTGCCATTGCAACAAGGGGAGACCATCTCTACCATCTTAACGTTACCAGAAAAAGCCGAAGAATGCGAAGGGTTATCCGCTATGTTTGCAACGCTTACTGGAAATGTGCGTCGGAATCGCTTGACGGATTTCTATAATGTTAATGCGGCCGGAAAAATTGCTATGAAATTAGATGAAGGGGATAAATTGATAGGGGTTTCAATTTGTCGGGACGATCAAGATATCCTTTTAGCGGCAAAAGGTGGTAAATGTGTGCGTTTCCCTGTGGCAGATGTGCGTATTTTTGAATCACGGGCTTCTACTGGGGTACGTGGTATGAAATTAGCCCCCAAAGATGAGGTGATTTCAATGTCTGTTTTACGCCATGCCAAAGCAGATATTGAAAAACGGGATGCGTATTTGAAAGAAGCCGCTTCTAGACGTCGGTTACCGGAAGATACAGAAGAACCTATTACAACGACAGCCGTTTTAACCCCAGATGAATTTGAAAAAATGGCGGCAGAAGAAGAATTTATTTTGACTTTAACAGATCGGGGGTATGGAAAACGTACCAGTGCGTATGAATATCGTATTACCGCCAGAGGAACGCAAGGGGTAACAAATATCAAAACAGATGAAGATAAACGTAAAGCCGATGTTGTTGCTTCAATGCCTGTTCCCGATAAGGCAGACATTATGTTGGTTACCGATGCGGGTAAGTTAATTCGGATAAATGTGAAAGATATTCGGATTGCAGGACGTAGTACGATGGGTGTTATTGTCTTTAGGTTAGATAAAAATGAAAAAGTCGTTTCTGCAACATGTATAGAGGCTGTGGAAGAAGATGAATCGGACGCAATTGATGTTGTGGACGGGGAAGTATCTAACCTGCAGACGGAAGAATAAAAAAGTTTAGAAAAAAACTTGAAAAGAAGAAAAACTTTCTTAAACTGAAAGCGTTGTACGTATAACATTATGGCAGAAAAGGAGAAGATTATGCCTGAAAAGAAGAATAAAATTGCAAAAATTTTGATTTTAATTGTTGTTGCCTTATTAATTGTCTTTATTTTTAGCCAAAAGAAGACACAAGTTCAACCTGTTTACACACAACCAGAACCGGTTGCCTCACGGGCTATCCAAGTACCAGATGCGGTTCAGGATGCGGTTGATGCCACTGCAGAAGTTGCTCAGGAAGTCGCTGATGTAGCTGCTAATGCCGTTGACACAGCTGCAGATGTTGTTGCAGATACAGCTAATGAAGCAGTTCAAGTAGCAGATGAAGCCGTTAATACAACAGTTCAAGTCACTGAAGATGCTGTTAATACAGCCGTTCAAGCCGCTGATGACGCTGCTGCTGCCGCCCAAGATGCCGCACAGGCTGCTACTGATGCAGTTCAAGGAACAGTACAAAATGTTAAAGATGCCATACCGGCGGTTCAACAATAATGCCAAGTTTTTCTATTGAAGAAACACTTGGTTCCCGAAGGATTTTTGGGATAGATGAAGCAGGACGGGGCCCATGGTGTGGCCCCGTCGTTGCTGCTTGTGTTTGTTGGCCTGATTTGAAAATGCCAGAAGAACTAAAAACGCAAATTAAAGATTCCAAAAAATTAACAGGAACTAAACGGGAAGTTTTATTTGAAAAAATAATGACTTCGGCGGTTGTTGGAATAGGGCAGGCAAGTGCCGAAGAAATTGATTGTTATAACATTTTAAATGCAACATTTATGGCAATGCATCGGGCATTAGAACAAATTACATCCCCGATAGATTACGTTTTAATTGATGGGAATAGATTGCCTAAAAATTGGGAATACCCATGCCAAGCTGTTATTAAAGGGGATGACTTGTCATTTTCTATTGCGGCCGCTTCTATTATTGCTAAGGTAACACGTGATAGAATTATGACGGATCTTTCTAAAATATATCCCGCCTATAAATGGGATAAAAACGCTGGATATGGAACAAAGGATCATATTTTGGCTTTGCAAGAATTTGGAATAACCCCTCATCACCGGCGTTCTTATGCGCCTATACAAAAGATATTACAGGAAAAAACACTTGCAATTTAAAGGTAAAAATTGTATCTATACCCTGTATAGAAGGGAGGGGTTTTATGGTTAAAAGTTATATTCTTGCAGGAAAAGGGATAGGACTAAAATGGTTCTTCCTAACCGTTATTTTGGTTTTTGGATTCAGTTTTTTTGGAATGAATTATCTAGTCAAGCAAGTTTTTTCTACCCCAGAAATGGTAACTTTTTTCCAAAAATTCCCTAATATTACAATCCAAGATAATAAGATTGTTTCCCCAAAAGATACCTATGTTAGGCAAACGGTTCCTGTTTTGCCATTTTCTGCCATTATCTTAGATACAATGGATAAACAAGAAGTTAAATTGGATTTTTCGGAAGGGATTTATTTAACCCCCACGACGGCTTATGTTAAAAATGGGACGGATGTCGCTTACATGTCATATAAAGATATTTTGAAAGGGCGCACTGTAACGATTACACCGGATCTTGTTAAAACATTTGTCACCCAATTTTTAACTTTTTCTGTTGGGGGAAGTTTAGTTTTATTCTTATTGAGTACATATTTAAGTATTGGTTTTTTTAGTTACCTCTTAGTATGGATTTTTGGGCGAAAATTCCCCTTTAAAACTTGTTTGCGGGCCGGTGTTGTTGTGGCACCTTTGGTTTTACTGTTGGTGATAGGATTACTCAGTTTCCAAGTAATAGTGCCTATTAGTTGGATTATAACAGGAAGTATTATTCTTGTAACGTATTGGCTTTTTGTTAATTATGGATGGGTCAAAGCAGTACAGGGAATAGATGAAACTTTAAAAGAAATAGAGTTAAAATCCCCAGCACAAAACCCAGAAGAAAATTTTGAGGTGTTGGAGGATGTTGAGGTTAAAGAAGTACCCAAAGAACCAGTGGAGGAAAAAACTCCCGCTAAAAAACCGAAAAAAGTCTTACCGAAAAAGGGAAGTTTGAATTCTAAAAAGAGTGTGGAAAAAAGTAAAAAGGTCCCTGTAAAGAAAACATCAAATCCCCAAAAGAAATCTTCTTAAGGTTTACGTTCTAAAAAACACGCATCCCCATAAGAAAAGAACCGATATTGTTCTTGGATAGCGTGTTTGTAAGCCGCATGCATGGTATCTATTCCCATCAAGGCACAAACAAGCATGAATAAAGTTGACCCAGATAAATGAAAGTTGGTCAGTAGGGCATCTGTTATTTTGAACTTGTATCCTGGGGTAATAAAAATCCCCGTTTCTTCCGAAAAAGGATGCACAATGCCGGTGTCATCTGCTGCGCTTTCTAATAAACGCAAAGAAGTTGTTCCCACAGGGATGATGCGTCGCCCTTGGGCTTTAAAGGTGTTAATTTTATCGGCGATTTCCTTGGAAATATAGCCATATTCTTTATGCATAATATGATCTTTAGTATCTTTAACAGTTACTGGTAAAAAAGTTCCCCCCCCAACATGTAAAGTGACAAACAACGTTTCTATCCCCTTAGCTTTTAGGCGGTTCATCAGTTCCGGTGTAAAATGAAGACCAGCTGTCGGGGCCGCGACAGCCCCTTCTTTTTTGGCATAAATGGTTTGATAGGTTTGGGCATCTTCTTTGGTTGCTCCATGGGTTCGCTTGATATAAGGGGGCAGGGGCATTGTCCCGATTTTGTGGAGGAGGGGCATTAACTCTTCCGCAGGGCATAGAAAACGTAAGGGGATAGTTTTTTCATCTGATTTTTTAATAACTTGTGCTTGTAATTCCGCATTAAACGTAATAATATCCCCCGTTTTTAAACGCCGGGCATTTTTAATTAGGGTTTCCCATTCCAAGGGACCTTGTTGTTTGAACAAGGTGACTTCTATTTTAGCATCCCCTTTATAACCAAATAAACGGGCAGGGATAACTTTGGTATTATTAAAAATAAGAACGTCTGTGGGCTTTAAAAGGGTATCTAGGTCAAACATATGATGATCTTCTAAACGCCCATCCGGAAAGACCCGTAAAAGCCGAGATGTGTCCCGTGGATGTACAGGATGCTGTGCAATAAGATCCATCGGTAAATCAAAGGTAAAAATTTTTGTATCCATGAAGGGAGCTTTCGTTTTTGGTGCCCAAAAGAGGACTCGAACCTCCACACCTTGCGGTACTAGCACCTGAAGCCAGCGCGTCTACCAATTCCGCCATTTGGGCAACTTAAGAGCCAGTCTATCATTTTCCCCGTAAAAAGTCAAATTTATTTCAATGGTACTCTGTTATAGCACATCTATTTTGGAAATGTGTAATTAACTAGTTTCTTAACATTCCCCAGAGCCAAAATATAGCAAAAAT
>JBGUXS010000013.1:0-1764 GCA_045118155.1 Alphaproteobacteria bacterium
AAAGGAGAACTTAACATGAAAAAAAACACTGTGAAAGTGCAAACAGCAAAAAAGCTTTATTCCAAAGATTTTCGGATGGCGTTAAAAGAGGTAAAACGCGCAGGACAAGCGCCTTTAACCGTGGTGGATGCAAATACAGACTTTCCCTTTAAAAAAAGGGATTAATACTCACCCCCAAAAAAACGGGGCGTTTTTTATGCTTTCCCTTTTTTTGTCATCCCTCGCTTTCGTCAGAAAACGTCAAGGAATCTTCCGTTTAACCCAAAGGAAAAGAGTATGTCATCCCTTTTTTGCGTTAGCAAAAATCAAGGGATCTTCCATTTGCACAATGTTGCCCCTTTGGGGCAAAAACAGAAGATGCCTTGACGCCCCTTGCAGGGACGAGGCATGACAAGATAATAAAACCACCCCCAATTCGGGGGCGTTTTTATTTTTGGTTGCGGGGGTGGGATTTATTTTTTATACCATGGTTTCTGGATATGGATATGTTTCTTCATAAATATCTCGTAAATTCCTATTATTATAAGTCCAATACTGACCAGGGGAGACATAATATGGCAAATCCAATAGTTCCTTTGTTAAAGCGCTTAATGCATATTCTTTGCCCTTGTATAGTACTTTTTTAGGGCTGACAACACTTATTTTGATATCTGGATCTTTTATATAAAATAACTCGGCTCCCACAGGAATCCCCATTTCTTCAAAATTAAATTGGGGCCTGTGGAACTGTTTCGCAGCTGATTTTTCAGCATCAGATATATTACGAAACAAAGCATCTTGAACAGTATTTGTTATCTCCTTTATTGAAAATTCTTTCAATAAAGGGATAACTTGATCTGGTGCAACATTAAAAAATTCACGTTTTGGATTAACTCTTTTATCTCTAAAGGCATTATGAATTATTAACTCGATCATTGCACAGTCTTTAACTTCACCTGCCCACAAACATTGAAAGGGGAAAGGTACACCAGTTGAATATAACTCTGACATTCTTGTATTCAGATCTTTACGTTGTGTTTTGCCAATTTTTATTAAATTTGGCATCCCTTCGTTTGCCAATACATATACGATATTATATTTATCAGTCATGACTAATACTCCTCAATTGCTAATTTCATTATATCATACTTTTTGTTTTTTATTACAAAAAAATCAAAAGTTTTGTTATTTTCTAATTAAACTCATATATTGCAATTTTAATATAAAAACCTTTGCGGGGGTGGAATTTATTCGCTGCGCTCACCCTTCGGGCTGTTTCGGATAAATCCTCAACATTAGCTTGTCGCTTTTCGGCGTTCTTACGCCCGCCTGCGCCTGCGCTTGAACCTCACTTTCTCGTGCGGTTCAACCCCATCCCACGCAAAATAAAAACACCCCCAATTCGGGGGCGTTTTTATTTTTGGTTGCGGGGGTGGGATTTGAACCTCACGACCTCCAGGTTATGAGCCTGGCGAGCTACCGGACTGCTCCACCCCGCGATAACAGTAAATATTCTACCCCTAAATTCTCAATTTGTCAAGTCCCTTTTTTTTACAAGGATTTTACTGTTGATAATCTCCCATTCCTTTAAACTTTTTTTACATACTTTGGGGGGATCAGACCGTCTTTCATGATAAAAAGATAATACCGAAGAAAAGCAAAGCGCCGGCCTTTGGCATCGTCCAAAACAGAATAATCGTTTGGGGTTAAATCTATTTGTGTGATGTCAGAAAGGGGGTATAACCCTTCGTCATATCTATTGGTAGGGGACTTTTTTAGCACCGA
>JBGUXS010000014.1:0-88899 GCA_045118155.1 Alphaproteobacteria bacterium
TTTGGACAGGTGGGTGAGTGGTTAAAACCGACAGACTGTAAATCTGTTCCTTCGGGTACGCTAGTTCGAATCTAGCCCTGTCCACCATATGCGGGTGTAGCTTAATGGTAAAGCTCCAGCCTTCCAAGCTGATTACGTGGGTTCGATTCCCATCACCCGCTCCAAAAGGGCGTTTTAAAAGGCATTGTTCTTGGCCTGAAAGGACGTCTTTTTTAATAACTTGTTTTTTTTAACTGATCAGTTGAAGGAATGAAAAATGACTAAAGAAAAATTTGAAAGAACAAAACCGCACTGCAATATTGGGACCATTGGTCACGTTGACCATGGTAAAACAACATTGACAGCGGCTATTACCAAGGTTTTGTCCGAAAAAGGGATGGCACAATTTGAAGATTATGCCAGCATTGATAAGGCCCCTGAAGAACGGGCCCGTGGGATTACCATTAACACAGCCCACGTTGAATATGAAACAGAAAAACGGCACTATGCACACGTTGACTGCCCGGGGCACGCTGACTATGTGAAGAACATGATCACTGGGGCTGCTCAGATGGATGGGGCTATTTTGGTTGTGTCTGCGGCTGATGGTCCGATGCCTCAAACCCGTGAACATATTTTGTTAGCTCGTCAGGTGGGTGTGCCGGCAATTGTTGTTTTCATGAACAAAGTTGATATGGTAGATGACCCAGAATTACTTGAATTGGTGGAAATGGAAATTCGTGAATTATTGTCTTCTTACCAATTCCCAGGGGATGATATTCCTATCATCAAAGGGTCTGCCAAGGTTGCTTTGGAAGGTGGCGATCCAAAAATTGGGCATGATGCTATCATGGCTTTGATGGATGCTGTTGATACCTATATTCCTCAACCAGAACGTCCAATTGACAAACCTTTCTTGATGCCAATTGAAGATGTGTTCTCAATTTCCGGTCGTGGTACAGTTGTGACCGGTCGTGTAGAACGTGGTGTTATCAAAGTTGGTGAAGAAATTGAAATCGTTGGGTTAAGACCAACAACAAAGACAACATGTACGGGTGTTGAAATGTTCCGTAAGCTTCTTGATCAAGGGCAAGCTGGGGATAACATTGGGGTCTTGTTGCGTGGTACAAAACGTGACGAAGTTGAACGTGGTCAAGTTTTGGCTGCCCCAGGCACCATTACACCACACACCAAGTTTGAAACAGAATGCTATATTTTAAGCAAAGATGAAGGTGGACGTCATACGCCGTTTTTCTCGAACTATCGTCCTCAATTCTATTTCCGGACAACCGATGTGACAGGGACAATTGAATTACCTGCCGGTGTGGAAATGGTTATGCCTGGCGATAACGTGAAGATGACCGTTACCTTGATTGTGCCGGTTGCTATGGACGAAGGGCAACGTTTTGCTATTCGTGAAGGTGGCCACACAGTTGGGGCTGGGGTTGTGACAAAGATTATTCAATAATCTGTTTGCAAAATGAAAATACCCTCTCGTTTTACGAGGGGGTATTTTTTTATGCTTCTTTTTTATTCAAAGGAACGTAAATTTAAACGGCTTTGAACTTTTTCTAATACAGTAAAAACATCTTCGGGGTTATCAATAAAATCAATAAAATCCACTTTATTTTGTGATAACATGCCATCTTGTAACATGTTAAAAATTAATGTTTTAAAAGGTCCCCAAAAATTACTAAAATTTAAGAAAACCATGGGTTTTTTCTTGATTTCTCCGACTTGAACTAAGGTTGCAAATTCAGCTGCTTCATCTAGGGTTCCCCAGCCCCCAGGTCCCACCAACACAGCATCACATTTTTCAAACATTCTGTATTTGCGATCGGATAGATCAGTGGCTAATTCTATTTCCCCTTTTTTGAAAATAGAAGGATCACTGCACTGTAATTCTAAAAGGTGTTTTGTTGTAATGCCTAGAACTTTCCCATTTTTATTGCGTACCCCTTGAAAAGAACTGCCCATTAACCCATTATCACCAATTCCAAAAATCATTGTAATTTTATTTTTTGCAAGAAGTTCCCCAATTTGGCGCATAGGTTCTTGGTATAAGGGGATGATGTTTTTTGAAGCCCCTGAAAAAACAGCAATTTTTTTATATTTCATCTAAAAGTCTCCTTTACAATATAGTCTATAAGATCAGTATAATAGCCATTAGAAAAAGCGCAAGAAAAAGTTTTTATTAACTTTTTTTTTATTTTTAATGGTTATACTGGCTTAGAAAAAGGGGTTTCCATGCGTAAACATTTTTTGCTTTTTGTTAGTTGCTTTGTTTTATCGGCACAAGTATGTGCGGCACCGGCGTTATTGGTTGCGGATACCCAAAGTGGTTTTGTGTTAGATGCTAAAAATGCGGATTCTATTCGTTATCCAGCTTCTTTAACAAAAGTGATGACCCTTTATATTACCTTTGAAGCTTTAAGCAGTGGATTATTATCGTTAGATGATCAGTTACCTATTTCAAAGCATGCAGCCGCTCAGCCCAGATCAAAACTTTATTTAAAGCCGGGTCAAACTATTTCAGTACGAGATGCGATTTTGGCCTTGATTATTAAGTCAGCTAATGATGTGGCGGTTGTTTTGGCTGAGGCATTAGCTCCTTCCGAAGAAGCATTTGCTTTGATTATGACTAGTGTGGCTCAAGATCTTGGGATGCAACATACGGTATTTAAAAATGCTTCTGGTCTTCACCATCCGGAACAGCACACAACGGCTAGAGATTTAGCTATTTTAACGATGGCACTCATTGATCATTATCCAGCGTATTACAAACTTTTTTCAACACAATCTTTTGTGTATAACAATAAAAAGTATGCTAATCATAACCAGTTGTTAAAACAATATGAAGGGGCAGAAGGCCTGAAAACAGGATTTGTGGCGGCATCAGGATATAATATTATTACAACGGCGAAACGGGATAATCGGCGTTTGGTTTCTATTGTTATTGGGGATAAAAGTGTTCAACAACGGAATAAAAAAGCAGTCTGGTTATTAGATAGGGGGTTTGCAAAACTTCAAAAGACATCTGATTTGGATGTGAACATTAAAGAAACCTTGCCCCGGCAAAAAGCTATTATTGCGCATCCACAAAAGGAATATTACCAATCTATTATGCGCAAAAGTATTGCACAATCCAGAATGGTGGCTGCTGAATTACAGAAAAATAAAGAAGTAAATTTGACAACGCTGATGCCTAAAAAAATTACAGAAGATAAATCCGTGAAAGTTGAACAAGGGGATACAGAATCGTCGTGGTCTATTCAAGTTGGGGCTTTTTCTACCCAAGAAAGTGCAGAAAAAGTTGCTAATGCAGCGTTAGCACTGATAGATGGACAGGGGAAGACAATCCGAACCCCTCAATCTAAAAAGATATTCCGGGCCCGTATTTATGGTTTTTCTTCCAAAGAAGAGGCGGAAGCCGCTTGTCAAACAGTTCAAGAAAATCAAATGGGATGCTTGACGGTTGCCCCATAAAAGAGTATTTCCTTGTTTTTTTCTAATTTAGATGCTAAGTTTCCAACAGAAAAGGAAATAAAAATGCTTAGTCCTAAAATTTCTGTGATCATTCCTGTTTATAAAGTAGAACAGTATTTAGCAACCTGCTTAGAAAGTGTTTTAGCACAAACATTTGATGATTTTGAAGTTATTTGTGTCAATGATGGATCTCCAGATAACTGTGGTAAAATTTTAGAAGATTATGCCAAAAAAGATAACCGTATTAAAGTGATTACACAGGAAAATAAAGGGTTATCCATGGCACGGAATCAGGGATTAAAAGTGGCTAAAGGGGAGTATATTTTTTTCTTAGATTCTGATGATTGCATGCATCCCGACTTATTAAAAATAACATATATGGCGGCCCAAAAAAACAAAGCAGATCTTGTTTCTTTTCATGCAGTAAAATTAAAAGCAGATGTTCCATTTATCATCAAAAAATTTTGTAAAAAAGAATGTCGGGGAATTTGCACAACACATCCATTGTTTTATCAAAAAAGATGGGGGCGGTATTATCTACACCTAAATGTTTGGACTAAATTGTTTTCTAAACGTTCCTTGAAAGGATTAAATTTTATTCCGGGTATTACTTATGAAGATTATCCATTTACCTATGCCGTCTTGTTACGCCATCCTAAGACGGTATTTTTACCTATAGCCTTGTATGGTTATCGTTATAATCCTGCCTCTATTTCGCGATCTTCATTTTTACCTAAGCATATTCGGGATTATCAAACGGGGATATTAGATGTATTGACACGGACAAAAAAGGCCCCGATTTTGGATCAAATATTTATTAAAATACGGGTGTGTCCGTTGTTGTTAAAACAACAATATCGTAAAATTATGAAAAGCCCCAAAACAGAACAAAAAGATCTACTTGTTGCCTTTACAGAGGAGTTAAACGAGATCCAAAAAATGGGATTCCTTACTTTTTGGGGGATGTGGGGGCATTTTTTCACTTATAAACGTTTGTTAAACCAGTGGAAAAAATAGAACAAACGTTTTTAAGGGGTTATCGTGATAGAGAAGGCATACTTTTTTCGTCGTGATTTTGTGTCTTCGCATAGAATTCTTGCAAACGGCGGGTAATCTTGTCATTTAAAGAACCTTTGGTAAATCCATTTTTAAGACGTGTACCGGCTTTAAGGCCCGTTAGGATTTCCATTCCCGCATCAATGGTATCCACCGCATATAAGTGGAATTTCTTGGCATCTACGGCATCTCGGATTGCTTTTTTTAACATGAGATTTTGTATATTGGCGGTCGGAATGATGACCCCTTGTTCCCCCGTTAATCCCATGCGCGCACAAACATCAAAATAGCCTTCAATTTTTTCGTTGACCGCGCCAACGGCCTGAACTTGTCCCAATTGATTAACAGATCCTGTGACAGCTAATCCTTGATTAAGGGGAACATTTGCAATAGCAGAAAGTAAACAATACAATTCAGCACTGGATGCCGAATCTCCGTCTACGGGCAGATATGATTGTTCAAATACTAAGGATGCATCTAGGGCTAATGGGGTTGTCATGGAAAAGCGAGAAGCCAAAAAAGAAGCCAGAATCAAAACCCCTTTTGAATGAATGGGCCCCCCTAGTTCTACTTCTCGTTCTATATCAATCAAATCCCCTTTTCCCATGCGAATTTGACAAGTAATACGATTGGGACGTCCAAAGAAAAATTCCCCTTGACGTTGGACGGCTAAAGCATTTAGTTGACCAACTTTTTCCCCACGTGTGGTTAAAGACAAAACACCCCGTTCAATCATTTCTAATAGTTCATCTTGAATATAAGAAAAACGGTGTTTCTTGTTTTCTAAAACGGCTTCAATGTGTTCAGCTTGAATCGTTTTTGCTTGATGTGTTTGGGCGTAAAGAGCACTTTCTCGAATAATATCCCGTACCTTTGAAATATGCAAAGTTAAATCATGTTGATTATCAGAAAGTCTGGAGGCATATTCTGTTAAAGTATTAATGGCCCCAACACTTAAACTGGGTAATTTTTCATTTTTTGTAAACGCAAGTAATTGGCCGGCATATGCTTTTTCAGAAGAGGGGGTTCTTTTCATTTTTGCATTAAAATGGACATACACTTTAAAGAGTTCTGCAAAAGCTTCGTCCAATTGCAACATTTCAAAATAGGTATAAGATTCCCCAATTAAAATGACCTTTACATTCAAGGGTAATGGACGGGGATCTAAAGACATTACATCTATAGAAGCGGTCCCTTCTATATCGGGGTTAAACTTAACTTGTTTTTGAAATAAACATTCCTTTAAAATAAGCCAAGCTTTTGGGTTAGCCAAAAGCTCTTTGGCTTCCATAACTAAATATCCCCCATGGGCTTTTAATAAAGCCCCGGCTTTGATAAGTGTAAAATCCGTTAAGACAGAACCGGCTTGTTGAATATGTTCTATTTTCCCAATTAAAGCCGAAACGTTAATGGTGTTTAGATGAATAACAGGGGCCCCTGGATTTTCAGCACTAACTAAAACATTAACCCGATAGTTATCCCATAATTTTAAGGTCGCCAAAGGTATTTTTTGTTGCATAGGGGATAAATCAAAAACATGGCTTAGGATATCATCTTCAACGGCCTTTAGATAAGCTAAAACTTCTTTTTTTACGGCGTAAGTTTGATAAAGGGAAGCCATTGCATGATTTAAACTTTTTGTGATAATAATGCGATTAAGATTTTCAAAAGCTTTGGCCTGTAAATTTTCAAAATTTGGTAAATTTTTTAAAGTGGTTTCAAGTTCTTTTTGGGCCTTTTGCATCGCCGTTAAAATGGTTTTGCGTGTTTCCAAAGGTAATGCATTGAAAGCGGGGGCTTCTAGGACTTGTCCTTGAAATTTAGGGGCGATAGCAATGCCTTCTGGCATTTTGACAAGGGCAACATGAGGACTTTTAATGCGCGCTTGTAAGCGATCAAAGTACGCTTGTTTTTCTGCACGGGCTTGTTTTTCTAAACTGGAAAGTTGAATTTTATAACTAGCGTCTTCAAAAGCATAAGCAAGTTCTTTTTTTAAGGTTTGAATCATGGCTTTCATATGATTCGCAAAAATCAACCCTTCGCCAGCTGGGAATGTCAAAACATTCGGACGGCGAGGATTATCAAATGAACAAACATAGCAAATATCATCTGGCGTTTTTTGGGTTGATGCAAAGGCCTTAATGGTTTCAAGAGTTAAGTGTGTGCGGCCTGTCCCCTTTGTCCCAGCACAGTAGATGTTATACCCAAATGCCCGCATATTTAACCCAAAATTTAAGGCTTCTAATGCCGTGTTTTGTCCTAAAATTTGTGCCTTAGGAACACGTGATAATTCCTTAGCATTAAGGCAAGCTGGATGAAAAAGTTGATTGGGTTTAAGTGTTAGTTTCATGCGATTCTTTCTTTTTAAGTAAACGATCAATGGTTTCAAAAAAAACAGGGATAGAAATAGGTTTAGAAATATACCCATCTACCCCTGCTTTTAAAATACGTTCTTCATCACTTTTCATGGCAAAAGCAGAAACGGCTAAAACAAGTGTTTTAGAAACCGCTGGCGTTTCCCGGATCATCTTGGTAACGTCAATTCCAGACACTTCTGGCATTTGGATATCCATGACGACAAGATCAGGATGAATCTGTTTGACCATATTTAGGGCTTTAGACCCCTTCATGCACTCAAAAACCTCATAATTCTTTGTTTTGAGCAAATCCGTGAACAAACGCATGTTCATTTCATTATCTTCAACGACAAGAATCTTGATCATAAACTGCCCCTTAACGTTGTGCCGGTAACTTGATTTCGGCAATATACCCCGGACGGATCAATGTTTTGGCATATTGTGCATTGACCATAGCGATAGAATATTTTGAAATTTCTGTTAACCGTACAATTTCATCAAAGAAAGAATCAACCGTTCTATCATACCGCGTATTATTGAAAATATAGAAGATACAAGCTTGCCCTTTTTCAACTTGTCCACATCGTTTTAAAGGAGTTGTAATATCTGGATTTTTGACAACCCCTTGTAATCCCGCATTTTGAGGGGCCGGGGCCGGCGTGTTAAAGAAAACAACGCCGATCAGAATTCCTAAAACAATACAGAAGATAGAAATAGCAAATATCCCTTTCCCACTGATCCCTTTCGGAGGTTCGGCATATTCCCGAAGGGGTTCATTCCCTTCTTGGGGTTGTTGTGGTGTAAAATAAGTTTGCCCTTGTCCAGGTATTTCTTCTTTAGCTTGAACTTGTTCAGGGGATGTTGCTATGTCAGCAGAAACACCTCCAACGTTGGGAGATCGCATCATTTGTTCTGTTGCATTTGCAGATAAAGTAGGGGATTCTGGAATAATATTTGCAAACTGTGGAACTTGCTGTTCAGTTCCTTGTGGAACTGAATTTTCGGTTGATGTCGCGGTTGTTCCCATAGCTTGCCCTTGATTTATCGGGGCAGAAAAAGGATTCGTTTCAAAAGGATTTCCCCCTTGTCCCCCCGGTTGTTGAGGTTGCCCCCCTTGAGTTGGTTGAGTCGGAATAGAACCGAATGTATTAAAATCTGTCATTTATTTTCTCCTTCTTCTTTTGTTAAACGGATTAGCCGTAGCTTAAATGTAATTAGGAGTTCTCCACGAGAAAAGCCAACAATTGTCGCGGGAATCCCCACAATAACTAATTCTTCATCAATTCCCCCCAAAGCGGTAAACGAACTGATTTCTCCTGCACTGGTATCCAAAGTGATTTGTGTTTCCATATCTCGGGCTGTCTTGATTTTTGATGTCAATAACAAAGATAATGCATTTAATTTTTTGACATCTACGGCGCACCGCCCCACATCAAATCGTGCTTTCCAACCATTGGGAACAACAGCGATCCCTTTACTTAGTAATTCTATAGGATATGTTTGGGCAATGCGATCTGCCCAACTTTCATGTGTTTTAATGTGGCCGGTATTAACCATTTTCCCGACAAGCCCAGAAGCGGTCGCATAAATTTTTCCCATCCCCATTTTTGAAATAACAGTTTGCCAATTAATTCCTTTTTCAGGGGCATCAATAGCATATACATGCACATCCATTAACAGCAAACGTCCTTCTTTTAAAATCGTATCTAGGATGAACTTTGCTTGATGATACTGTTTTTTCGTTAGCATAACCGTGATGGTAGAGGTATTCCAATTTGGGGTTATATCCACGATACCTGAACCCCTGAAGGCATCTAAGACAGCTAGCATAACAACAGAATCTTGTGGTAATTGGATATCAAAATATCCATACTTAGTTAGGGTTAAATTTTGTGTATTTTTGTTATAGCGATAGAAAAATTCCCCAGCATTTGACAGAGAATCTAAAACTTTATCAAGTTCCCCGTAAACATCTTGTGTAGAAAGAGTTGGATAGGCCTTTTCCGTGGTATAAACTTTAATACCCGCTTCTTTTACCAATAATTGAACAACCTGATCCGCAGATGTTTTTTGTAAGCTTAATCCATTGACACGATAGCGCGGTAAGGGATCATTATGTTCTGTCGCAACCAGTTTAAAATGGTTCGGTTTAATGGACAAACTTGTGGCAATAGCTTTTGTTTCAAAATCTTGCATGGAACAACGAAAGGGGGCTTCCACACTTAAATATTTAGCAGAAGGTAGTGTGGCCACAGGTTTAATTTGCACGGTATCATCAGCCCATACAGGCAAAGTAAATAAGAGAAGTCCTAGTAATTTCCTCATGCAGCATCCCCTGGTTTCATATTTAGAACCATATTTCGTAATCCCTTCTTTTCAGAATTTTGTTCTAATGCCTTATCTGGATTAAGCTCTGCCTCTGATGTGGAAGCTTCAATCTTTGCTTCGGCTTGTTCATAATTTTCTTTTATTGTTTTTGCTTCTTCTTCGGTAAAGGTTTCATTTACAACTTCAAAACCATCTGGGGCAGGGCCAAGGTATTCCTTGACATTACGGGTGTCAATACCCCCTAAGGTGCGTTGCATTTCTTCCCGCGTTAGATCCTCTTTTGTTAAAGGGGCAGGGGAAGTAGATTGAGCGACGGTTTTCATAAGGAAATCGCCTTGTTGTTTTAAATAATTCACAGCCCCTTGTTGTCGTTGTTCCAAGAAAGGATGCAAATTTGTATCAGCGAGAATAACTTGAATATCCGCCAAGGTTTGACGTTGAAGATCGGTCAAAAAGCCTTTAAATGCATATTCATCTAATTCCAAATTCCCCAAAGTATGACAACGGGCAGCCACCCAATCATGAACTTGATTCATAAGATTAATTTGTAAGAAAATCTTATCGGCTAACCATAGATGAGCTTGTTCCCCAGATAAGGTGGGTTGCGTTGCTTGAGGTGGCACACTAGGTTGTTGAGGTTGTTCGGGCAGAATTTGTTGTGTTTGTTCTTGCTGAGGGGGGGTATCAATAACTTTTTGATCAGAAGTTAATTTGTCTTTTTTAGGGACAGATTCTTCTGATTGCATGGGGGAAAAGGAAGATTCTGTTGCAGAAACAGAATTTTCAGTTTCTACCATCACAGGAATGTCCGCCATTGTCTTTTTAGGTTCTGTTTTTTGTTGAACTTGTTCAGGTGAATTGTTTTCTTCTTGAGGCAAGGGCATGGAATTATTTTCTTCAGAAGGGGCTTCGGCTTGTAGCCGTTCTTTCAGGGCTTTAACAACTTGCATTCCTTCTGGACCGAAAAAATTTAACCAATGTTCTAAAACGGGTAGCCGTTTTTGCATAAGATCAACATCTAGCTGATTGGCTTGATTTAAATAACCGTGAATTTCTTCCCAAGCCAAAGTTGCACTGTGATAGCCCACAGCGTGGTCAAGACGTTCTTTATCATCTTCTTCTAGGTTCGGACAGACTTCGTAAATCACAGATACCCAATTATCCCCCAATTGCTCTTGCATAATGGCGGTAAATTGATTCAAGCTTTCCAAATCACCAGTATAGTCGTGTATAGCGTGTATCAATTTTTGTGTATCTGGCATTGTATCTCCCTAAAACTTATTTTTCTGTCAGTACATGGGTTAATTTTTCTAAAATTTCAGTCTGTTTTTCCAAAAGTGTATTTTGCTTTTCTAAAATTTCCTTCAATAGATAATCTGATTGAAAAGGGGTAATATCCCCCGGAGAAGGTAAATAATCCGTACTTTCTTCTTTGGGGGCATCCCCTTCTGTTTTATTTCTTAAAAAATCCAGATATTCTAAAACTTCATCTCCCCCAGTAATACTGGGTAAAAAAGCTAATACCGTAGGGGGAGCTTCTAAAAGCATCTGATTATAGGTGGGTTCATATCCTTCCCCAAAATAATCCAAGTGCCGAAAAACATTTACCAAACGCTTGGCAATTTGTGCGGTATCGTCTGTCTTGTTTTTCTTGTACTCTTTAAAGGTTGCGTATGCAGATTGTGCCATGCCCCCCCCTATGCTAACATGATCATGATAACTTTTTGTAAAGTTTCGGCTGTTTCTTTTGAAATGGTGATGTCTTTTTCCTGAGGAGATCTTAACAAATAGTTCCCATCTCCGTCCTTATCTAGCGAAACAATTTTAATTAAGTTTTCTTGAATTGGGTAAGCGGCTAAATCCCCTACAGAGGGTTTAGTTGCCGGAGATATAACAAGCAGAGAACGCATAGGAATTTTTTCACCCAAAGCATCACTCATCAAAGGAACAGCATATAAATCCTTATCAAAATCCAATGTGGAAGGACACACCAAAGAACTTGTAGGATTATCTTTATCTAGTTTAATAGTTTTATCTGTTTGGGGAAGCCCATAAATTGGAACAACTACATCTTGAACGTCGGACCGAATCATGTATCGGCCCAAAGGTAAATCATTATACCCCCCTTTAGAAACATAAAGTCCAGATTTTTTCCCTTCAGCACTTTTAAGATCTTCCAATGCTCCTGCCATATCCAAGCGGTAAATTTCTAATTGCAAATCAGCATCTGCAAACCCAAGTGCGTGAGCAATCCGGCTGAATGTTTTTTCATCTACCTCACGTTGTCCCATTTCAATTCGGTGGTAAACAGATAAAGTCAGTTTTGCTTTTTTAGAGATATCTAACAAGGTTAAAGCTTTTTGTCCCCGTAAATATCGTAAACCCGCCCCCAATGTCTTTAAGCCACTACCTTGATTAATTTTAAGACGACGTTCTTGTTCACGTTCCCAAGCCTTAATGACTTCGGGTTGGGAAGAATTTCGTGTAATCAAAATGGCCGATTTTGGGCAACTCAAAAATTCGGAAATTTTATTCATCTGTTTATCGTTAACCCGGCGATATCCCTTTTCAATCTTGCTAACGGCAGATAAGCTCATATTGAGGCAATCTGCCAGTTTTTTCATTGAAATTCCTTTAGCTCGACGAAACATTCTGATTTGGTTAGGGAACACAATCTCTTCCATTTTTTACTCCTTTCTTTATCATGCTTTGAGGATATCATACACGAAAAAAATAAAATGAAAATAGACAAAATAAATTTTTTTTACTTTTTTCAATCAATTTCTTCTTCTGGGTCAATCCCCCATAGACTTTTTTTAGACAACCATCCTTTAATTTCTTTAAATTGAATTAGACAGTAGTCAGATAGAGCCGCACATTTGCGAATCCGCCCGATGACACCGGCTTTAACAGTTCCTTTTTGTGGGGCATCTGCTAGGGGTTTGGCTAAAAGAGGTGTTTCTTCTTGAATTCGGACATACCGAGCAGGAGAAACCATAGTCTGGCGCACCCAACCGGTTGTACCATCTGCTTCCTGCACTTGATACCAATGGTCGTATGTATCCAAAACCTCTAAGGGATATGTGCGTTTATGGTATACAAATTTAATCGGAAAACGTTCCCCGGGACCGGTACGCATATTAACTTCATCGCTTTTTAACGATACAAAAGTACGCCCTAAAACAGGGGATGCTAAAAATAAAAAACCTAAAAGTATCCAGCTAGTTTTCATCATCTTCCTTGTTATCGTACTTATGACGTAAAGAACGGACGGGACGGCGGGATTTTGTGGCGTGTGTTTCAAAATTAGGCGACACGTCTTCGTTTTCTAAAGAAGGTTGCGTAATAATACCAGGCACAACATCCCAGGTAATTTGATGGTAAGATGTGACGAGGATTTGTCCTATAAGAGTCCCTCGTTTCAAAGTAAAAGCGTGGCCAGAGGCATTAAAAAGAAGGACGGATAATGGATTTTGATCTGCTGGTGAAATTAAAACAGGTGCATTTAAAACAATAATTTTTTTAGTCGCTAAAAAAGGATCACTCATAATTTGAGCGCACAATCCATCTGGCAATGCCATGGCAAATCCTAAGGGAACATGAATGCTTTCAAAAGGACGTAAATTATAATTTCTTGGAATAGCGGCATATACCTTAAATGCTGCGTGATGCGCAGAGCTGTAAGCCGGAACATTAAGTCCGATTCCATCAGAAGTCTGTAAAATTTTGATCGTCGGTGTCATGAGCCCTCCTCACAAGTTCTCTGTTAAAGAGTAAAGCCAAAAGACAGAAGCTGTCAAGTTTTTTCCTTGAAAATAAAAGAAAAAAATATCAAAAAGGGTTGACAGCCACAAGAACAACGCCTATTCTGCCTAAATAAAACAATGAAAGGGGGAAAAATGTCATTACCAACAACAAATAAGAAAGTCATTGCTTGGGTCAATGAAATTGCTAAACTCACTAAAGCTTCCGAGGTTTACTGGTGCGATGGTTCGGTTCAAGAAAATAAGCGTTTATGTGAACAGCTTGTCAAAAGTGGAACGTTTATTCCCTTGAATCCAAAGAAAAGACCTAATAGCTTTTTAGCCCGTTCTAATCCTTTGGATGTTGCCCGCGTGGAAGCTAGAACATTTATTTGCTGTAAGAAAGAAATTGATGCAGGCCCTACCAATCATTGGGCAGAGCCGAATAAAATGAAAAAAACACTTACAAAATTGTTAAAGGGGTGTATGCAAGGGCGGACTTTATATGTTGTGCCGTTTTCTATGGGGCCTTTAGGATCTCATATCTCACAGATTGGAATTGAACTGACAGATTCCCCGTATGTGGTGGCGAATATGCGGATTATGACCCGTATGGGAAAAGCCGTTTGGAAGGTTTTGGGCAATAAGGATTTTGTAAAATGTTTGCATTCAGTGGGGATGCCGTTAAAGCCGGGACAGAAAGATGTGCCATGGCCGTGTAATCCAGAAAATGTATATATCACACATTTCCCAGAAACCCGTGAAATCATTTCATATGGCAGTGGTTATGGGGGAAACGCTCTTTTAGGGAAAAAATGTTTAGCCCTTCGGATTGCGAGTACTATGGCGGAAAAAGAAGGATGGTTGGCAGAACATATGTTGATTGTGGGCTTGCAAAAAGGCAAACAAAAAACGTATGTGACGGCTGCTTTCCCAAGTGCATGTGGAAAAACGAATTTGGCGATGTTAATTCCACCTAAGGCCTTAAAAGAATGGAAAGTGACAACGGTTGGGGATGATATTGCTTGGTTAAAACCCGGAAAAGATGGACGGCTTTATGCCATTAATCCCGAAGCGGGCTTTTTCGGGGTAGCCCCGGGGACCTCTTTAAAGACAAATAAAAATGCGGTCATGGCATGTCGGGCCAATACAATTTTTACAAATGTGGCCTTGACGGATGACGGGGATGTTTGGTGGGAAGGATTAACAGATACCCCCCCGAAACATTTGATAGATTGGCAAGGGAATGATTGGACCCCAAAATCTGAAACACCAGCGGCGCATCCCAATTCGCGCTTTACGGCCCCTGCTAGCCAGTGCCCGATTATTGATAAGGATTGGGAAAATCCAGCTGGGGTGCCGATTTCGGCTTTTATTTTCGGGGGACGACTTGCCACAAACACCCCGCTTGTATATCAAGCTTTTAACTGGGCGCATGGGGTGTATTTAGGGGCAACGGTTGGGTCTGAAACGACGGCCGCTGCTGAAGGAAAAGCGGGGGTTGTACGCCGAGATCCGATGGCGATGTTACCGTTTTGTGGATATAATATGGGGGATTATTGGAGCCATTGGTTGGATGTCGGGGGTAAGTTGGCACACAAGCCCCTTGTGTTCCGGGTGAATTGGTTTAGAAAAGACCGTAAAGGAAAGTTCCTGTGGCCCGGATATGGGGAAAATATGCGGGTGTTGGAATGGATTGTAGGACGTGTGAATGGTACAGCCAAAGCATATGAAACTCCTTTGGGATTGAGCCCCTGCTTTAAGGATTTGAACTTTAAGGGGTTGCCTTTTACGGAAAAACAATTCAATGAATTGATGTCACTAGATGTGGCGTTGGCTTTAAAAGATGTGATGGCCCAGGAAGAATACTTTGCCCCATTTATAAAGCAAAAGAAATTACCGCCAGAATTTCCGGCGGAATGGGAACTTTTGAAAAAACGTCTAGATCGGTCATAAATGAAAAGGATATTTTTCTTGACATTTTGATAAAGAAGGGGCATAATGATCCAAGTTGGGGCTATAGCTCAGCTGGGAGAGCGATGCGTTCGCAATGCATAGGTCAGGAGTTCGATCCTCCTTAGCTCCACCAATAAAAAGACGGGGATTTTACGCCCCGTTTTTTTATTGGTTAAGCCTTTTCTAGTTTTTTATATTTTACGAAGAGCCATTTAATAATCTGACAAAATAACTTTTTTCTTGCCAGACTTGTGTAAATTGTTCAATTTTAAGGTAGGAACCTCCCCTAAAATAGTATCATACAAAGGCTTTAATTTATTGGTGTATTGATAATCTGCCCCCGGAATAATGCACGCTTTGACGGAAATATATTGATACTCGTCCAATTGTTCAGCCAAATGTGTAATGGCAGCTTCGGTATTATAAATATCTTTTTCTGGATGAATGATCAAGCCCGAAGCTGGGCACGGGGATAAGAAATCAAAATTGTGTAAATGTAGTGGAGGGGAAGCAAACACAAACCCTTTAAGTTCTGGTCTGCGCATGAGGACTTGGGCCGCAACCCATGCCCCAAATTCATAACCCGCAATCCACGTTGGACCAAAATCATAAGGTAGGGATTGCAACCAATCTAGTACCGTAATCGTATCAATCAATTCCCCAGCACCTGTGCCATCTTGTTCCCCTTGGGAAGCCCCAACCCCACGGAAATTAAATCGTAAGACAGAAAAACCAAGATTACGAAAGGCCTGAAAAAGTGTATAGGTGATTCGGTTATTCATGGTCCCCCCATGTAAAGGATTGGGGGATAAAACAAGTGCCACGGGGGCTTTGGGATTTTCCGCGGGTTCAAAACGTCCTTCTAGACGCCCCATCGGGCCATTAATAAAAATTTCGGACATGGTTCCTCCTGTCTTAAAAATTAAGGGTAGTATACTCTTTTTTACTAAAAAATCAATATTTTTGTTGACAGTTTGATTTGAATGATGTAAACTATTCTTCACTGGCGGAGTAGCTCAGCTGGTTAGAGCAGCGGAATCATAATCCGCGTGTCGGGGGTTCGAATCCCTCCTCCGCTACCATAAAAAAACAGGCCCCTTTGGGGCTTTTTTTATGGTAAATGGGGTGGGGGTCGGGCCCCCGAAAAAGGGGGTTCAAACGCCGATTTTAGGCGGGCGAAAGCACGCCGGTAAAGGGGCAAGTCCCTTTAAAAATCAAGTTAATGTCGCAAGGATTACGACAGCCCAAGGCTTTTAGCCGCAGGGTAAGCGTCAGCGCATAAATCCCTCCTCCGCTACCATAAAAAAGCAGGCCCTTTATGGGCCTTTTTTATGGTAAATGGGGTGGGGCTAATTTTATTTTTGTGGATAAAAATAACAAGGTCATAACGCCAAAATCTTCTTCTATTTTACCATCTATTACAAGACGTTCTTTGCTTTATGTCGCCGAACATTATTTAGGGTTAGCCGTGGAAGAACGGGAAGTTTATCTGAAGGAATTGCCAGATTTTAAAGAATGTGCCTTGTGTGGAACGGCGGCGGTTTTGTCGCCGGTTGGAACCATAGATGATCATGGAAAAATTATCCATTATGGGGATACCATGGGGGAAGTCAGCAAGAAATTATACGAAGCATTGCTTGGTATTCAACTTGGCACCGTGCAGCCCCCCGATGGGTGGATTTATGAAGTGTAGGGTAAAAAATAAAGTGGTAAAATACTTTTCCTAATTGACAACAATTTAAATTATTTGTACATTTAAAGTGCTTGGAAGAGGTGTGTTATATTTAACAATAAAAAAGGGAAAAACATGAAGAAGATATATTTTCTTATTGCTGCGTTGGTATTGTGCGGTTCTATTGTTGCAAATGCTTGTAATTGTACTGCTAACAAAAGTGAATGCAATTGTGAGGCAGATTGTAAATGTGGTTGTCAAGAAGGTGGCGAATGTAATTGCAAAAATTGTGCTAATAAATAGTGTTATTTGATTTAATTTAAGGGATTGTGTATCATACGCAATCCCTTTTTTATAAATGTAAAACAATATCCAACTGGGTACGATTCCTATGTTCCGGATAGATCTATGAAGTGTAGTAGGATATAAAAAAAATCCCCGTACAGGGGACCTGAAGATAGTGGCGGGAGTGAAGGGGCTCGAACCCTCGACCTTCTGCGTGACAGGCAGACGCTCTAACCAAACTGAGCTACACCCCCAACGGGCATGTTCTCTATTATACACATTTTTCCCCCGAATGCAAGAGTTTTTTTTAAGGGCTTCGTTTTTTATGGACAAGGCGTTCTTGAAATGTTATCCTGTTTTTGAAAAAGAGAAATTTTTGGAAAAGAAAATGGCCGATCATGTTAAAAGTCATCTAGGGGTTTACGCCTTTATTTTGGATGAAAAGAAGGAAGCCCTTTTATTAATCAAAAAAGCCAGAGGACCTTATACAGGGACATACGATTTACCTGGGGGGACGATAGAATCTGATGAATTGATTGAAGAAACACTAGCTAGGGAAATTAAAGAAGAAACGGATTGTCAGCTTGTTTCTTGTCAACAAATTATGACGGTGGATACACGTTTTGAATGGGATAGAAGTCCCGAAAATAAACCAAATACCCTGTTTAAACATATCGGGATTTTATATATCGCCACTGTGCAAGGGATCCCGTCTTGTCAAGGGGATGGATTAGATTCTAAGGGGGCATGTTGGGTGAAAATACAAGCAATTCAAAGGGGTAAAGTTCTTGTTTCCCCGTTTGTGAAAAAAGGACTTGAAAAAATTGATTTTATGCGACTTTTAAAATAAAATTTTGTTAAACAGAAAAGGATAAAAAATGACCGTTTTAGAAGATGCTTTGAAACATTATGGTATTAAAGGAAAAGTTTTAAATACAGTGGAAGGACCGCTGGTCAAGCAAATCCAATTTCAACCCGAAGCTGGAACAAAATTAAAAAATATTCAGGCGGTTTTGCCGGATATTGCTAGGGAAACAGGATTAAAAGGCTTGCGCCTTAGTTCATTTTGTGAAGGGGGATGTATCGGGTTTGAAGTGTCCGTTCCAGACCCTAAAACAGTTGATTTAGAAGCGTTGCTAGAATCAAATGCTTTTGAAAAAGCTTTTGGGGCCTTACCCCTTAGTTTAGGGGTGACCATTACGGGGCAACCCGTTTTCGCGGATTTGGCAAAAATGCCCCACTTGTTAGTGGCAGGGGCAACAGGTTCTGGAAAATCCGTGGGGTTAAATGCTTTTATTCTTTCTTTGATGAAACGTAAAACACCGGAAGAACTTAAGTTTGTTTTGATTGATCCCAAACGTATTGAATTTTCAATGTATAACCGTCAAAAGTATATGTACATGCCGGTGATCACGGATAATGCGGATGCTGAACAGGCATTGGCCCTGTTGGTAGAGGAAATGAATAAACGCTACAAAATTTTTGAAGAAACTGGGGTTAAAAATATTGCGGGGTTTGTCGCAAAAGGACAAAAAATGCCGTATATTGTAGCGATTGTGGATGAATTTTCAGATCTTGTGTTGATGCAAAAAGAAGTGGCCCGTCTTATTCAAATCTTGGCACAAAAAGCCAGAGCCGCGGGTATTCATTTGATTTTGGCAACGCAGCGTCCTTCCGTAGATGTGGTAACCGGCAGTATTAAGGCTAATTTCCCTGCACGATTGGCTTTTAAAACAGCAAGCGGTGTGGATTCTAAAACAATCTTGGATACCCCAGGGGCCGAAGGATTAATTGGTCGTGGGGATGCCCTTTATTTGGCAGCAGATGGCACATTAACACGGGTACATGGGGCGTATATCCCCGATGATAAAATTGAAGCGTTCTTAAAACCATTTTCAGGGGAAGTTCCTGATATTTTACCCAAAAAAGAAAAGCAGTTAGAAGAACCTTCTCATAAAAAGGAAGCCCCAAAATCTAAAAAGACGTTTTCTATTTGGAAAATGATTGTTGGTTGTTGGAATTATCTAGGAAAACGCTTGCAAAAAAAGCTGATTTTGGGCCTGATAAGTTTAATTTTAGCTAGTAAAACAAGTGCCAAGAAAAAACGCTAAGAAAAAACTTGTAAAAGGATAAAAATGGGTGTATAATAAAACCCTCTTTACAGAAAGTGAAGGGCGGAAGGCGCGTTCACCCCTGGAGGAAGGTCTTCCGATGGTTTATAAAAAAAGGATTATAAAAAATGGAACAAGTAAAATTAAAGGCGCAAAAGCGCGAAAGAACTGGTAAGGGGGCCTCTCGTGCAAATAGAAGAGCTGGATTAGTTCCAGCTGTCATTTACGGAGATAAGTCTGCCCCAGTCGCAATTGCTTTGGAAGAAAAAGTCTTGGTGGCCCAAATGGGTATCAAGGGGATTTGGACACGGCAATTTTCAATTGATGTTGATGGGAAAAATTATGTGACGTTGTGTCAGGATATTCAAAAACATCCTGTGTCAGACAGACCTATCCACGCCGATTTCTTACACATTACAAAATCTTCTGTCTTAACCATGGATATTCCTTTGGAATTTATCAACGAAGACAAGTGTCCTGGTATCAAGTTGGGGGGTATTTTAAATATTGTTCATAGAACGATTGCGATCCGCTGTAAAGCCGATCAGATTCCAACTTCTTTTACCATTGACTTGGCCAGCGCGAATTTGGGCGATTCTATCACATCTAAAGTGATTCCGCTTCCCGCGGGGGTGACTTTCGTTCATGCGGAAGAAGAAGATTTTACGTTGGCTACGATTGTGCAGCCAACTCAAGAAACAGCTGAAGAAGCCCCAGCGGCTGAAGCCCCTGTGGAAGCAGCGGCGGCTCCAGCGGCAGAAAAGAAGGCCGATAAGTAATGTTTCTTGTTGCGGGCCTTGGAAATCCGGGGACAGCGTATACCTTAACACGCCACAACACAGGTTTTATGGCTGTGGAGGCAATCGCTTCTTCCCATGGATTTCAGGCTTGGCACACCAAAAAAAAATCAGTACTTGCCTTGGGGCAAATATCCCCAGGGCAAGTTCTTTTATTAAAACCTCAAACATTTATGAATGCGTCTGGGGAATCTTTGCAAGAAGTGATGGCGTTTTATAAAATCCCCTTGGAAAATGTTTGGGTTATTCATGATGATATAGATTTGCCGGTTGGGGAAATCAGAATAAAACAAGGTGGGGGAAATGCAGGGCATAACGGTTTAAAGAGCATTGATGCCCATGTTGGGAAAGATTATCATCGCATCCGAATCGGGATTGGCAGGCCAGAACGAAAAGAAGAGGTTGTGTCTTGGGTGTTATCTAAGTTTTCGGAAGAAGAATTTAAAAAAATGCAACAAGCTTTTCAAAAAGTGGTAGAAAAATTACCAATACTTTTGGAAGAAACAAAGTAAAAAGGCTTGCGTTTCAAGGAAATAGAGATATACTTAAGGGAAATAAAGGATGGAAAATATGCGCTCTTTTAAAATATTGGCTTCTATGGCCAGTCTTTTTTTCTTGGGATGTTTTGTCGTTTTCTTGGTAGTGTTTGTTATTATTTTACACTATTCTATTGGCCTGCCTGACTACAAAAAATTGGAAGTGTATCAACCCCAAATTACCAGTCGTTTATATGCAAATGACGGGAGTTTATTGGCCGAATATGCCAATGAAAAACGTATTTTTGTTCCGGTAGAATCCATTCCCCCACTGTTAAAAAATGCCTTCATTGCCGCAGAAGATAAGAACTTTTACCATCATGGTGGGATAGATGCTATGGGGATTTTTCGGGCGATGATGTCTAATCTTAGAAATGTTGGGAAAAATAAGCGACCAGAAGGGGCTTCAACGATTACCCAACAAGTCGCTAAGAACTTTTTATTGTCTTCAGAACGTTCTTTGTCCAGAAAAATTAAAGAAGCCCTGATTGCACGTCGGATGGAACAAGCTTTTACCAAAGACCATATCTTAGAACTATACCTAAATGAAATTTATTTGGGAATGGGGGCTTATGGGGTGGCTAGTGCTGGCCTTATTTACTTCAATAAATCTATGGATGAATTGTCTGTTGCAGAAATGGCGTTTTTGGCGGCTTTACCAAAAGCCCCGAATAATTATAATCCCTTAAAATATCCGGAAGCGGCCTTGGCTAGGCGGAATTGGGTACTATCACGAATGGCCGAAGAAGGTTATATTACCCCATTTGAAGCAGAAGAAGCCAAAGAAGAACCTATTCGTGTCCAACATCGTTCGCAAGCTTTGTTGCAAGATTCGGGCTTTTTCGCCGAGGAGGTTCGTCGGACTATCGTTAAAATGTATGGGGAAGAATCCATTTATAATGGGGGGCTTTCCATTCGTACTTCTTTAGACCCTGAATTGCAACGGGCCGCAAGAATCGCACTTCAAGAAGGATTGTTGGCTTATGATAAAAAACATGGGTGGCGACGGGCGCCTATGTCTTATGCAAAAGAAGATGGGTTAGAAGGATTTAAAAAATTGGTCATTCCCCCTTATGTACCAGAAACATGGCGATATGCCTATGTTAAATCTGTGACCCCAGGACAGGCAGAACTTATTTTCCAAGATGAAACCGCTGGGACATTGGCTTTTGAAGATGCAAAGTGGGCAAGACCTGCTTGGGATGAAGGAAAGGTAGGTCCTCTTCCCACAAGTTTGAAAGATGTTTTAGAGGCAGGGGATGTTATTTTTGTGGAAAAGAACGCAGAAACAGGGCGTTATGGTTTACAACAGTATCCAGAAGTTGAAGGGGCTTTGGTGGCTTTAGACCCACATACAGGGCGGGTATTGGCAATGGTGGGGGGCTTTTCTTTCTATCGCAATCAATTTAATCGGACGGTGCAGGCATTACGGCAACCAGGATCTTCCTTTAAACCGTTTGTGTATTTGGCGGCTTTAGATTCGGGTTATACCCCGTCTAGTTTGATTTTAGATGCCCCGATTGTTATGGAACAACCCGATGGAACTAAATGGAAACCTAAGAACTATGGAAATGTTTTTTATGGGCCAACAACGTTGCGGGTAGGTCTTGAAAAATCTCGGAATTTGATGACTCTGCGCTTAGCACAGGCTATTGGAATGGATAAAGTGGTGGCCTATGGGAAGAAGTTTGGGATTTCAGATCATCTAGAACCTGTCTTATCTACGGCTATTGGGGCGGGAGAAACAACGGTTTTAAGGATGGTATCCGCTTATGGGATGTTGGTAAATGGGGGAAAATTTATTGTTCCAAGCTTAATTGATCGGGTGCAAGATCGGGATGGTAAAACGATTTTTAAAACAGATCAACGTGATTGCCCAGCATGTTCTGGCCCAGAATCTAGCCCAGATAATGTGCCCGAAATTCCAGATACACGGCGTCAGATTCAAGATCCCATTAGTGCTTACCAAATTGTCAATATGTTAACAGGTGTTATTGAACGGGGAACAGGTCGTGTTGCAAAATCTGTTGGAAAGGTAATGGGTGGAAAAAGTGGAACCAGTAATGACAGTAATGATGCTTGGTTTATTGGTTTTACGCCAGACTTGGTGGCTGGGGTTTGGGTGGGATATGATACCCCAAAAACCTTAGGGCCTAATGATACAGGTGGGGTTGTATCTGGCCCAATTTTCAGAGATTTTATGGCATCTGCATTGAAAGATAAACCCGATATTCCTTTCCGGGTACCGCAGGGGGTTGCCTTGGTACGTGTCAATGCCGCAACGGGACGGCCAGCGATTCCTGGGGATACAGATGTGATTTTTGAAGCCTTTAGAAATAAAGATGATGCGTTGGTACAGGGGGAAATCTTGGGCGGTCAGGATATTACGATTAAAACACAAGAAGATGAACCGGATTTAGGAGGGCTTTATTAATGAAATCAGAATTAATTGCTTTAAGTCAATCCTATCAGCAGACGTTAGATCTGTTGAAAGGACGTCTTTGACTGGGTAGGGACTGAACAAAAACTTCAAATCTTAAACAGCAAAATAGAAGATCCTAATTTATGGAATGACCCTCAGCAGGCGGCCACTTTAATGGCTGAAAGAACGGGGCTGTTGCACAAAAGAGATGTCATTTTAGAATTGGAACAACGGTATCAAGATGCGTTGGGTTTGTTGGAATTAGCCGAAAGTGAAAATGATGAAGCGGTTTTGGTAGAAGCTGAAAAAGATTTTTTGGCATTGGAACCTGTTTTTAAAAAAGCCGAATTAGAAAGTCTTCTTTCCGGGGAAGCGGATGCAAATGATGCTTTCTTAGAAATACATGCTGGGGCAGGGGGAACGGAAGCCCAAGATTGGGCAGCGATGCTGGAACGAATGTATTTGATGTGGGCAGAAAAACGGGGATTCACCGTTAGTATTTGTGAAGAAAATGCTGGGGAAGAAGCCGGAATTAAATCTATTACGATTCGGGTGAATGGATATAATGCCTATGGATGGCTTAAAAATGAATCGGGGGTGCATCGGTTGGTACGGATTTCCCCCTTTGATGCCAATGCTAGACGACATACAAGTTTTGCATCAGTTTGGGTTTATCCTGTGGTAGATGATTCAATTGCTATTGATATTAATCCGGCGGATTGTCGTATTGATACATATCGGTCATCGGGGGCGGGGGGCCAGCACGTCAATAAAACAGATAGTGCAATTCGGATTACACATGTTCCTAGCGGTATTGTTGTGCAGTGTCAGAATCAGCGTTCTCAGATCCAAAATCGGGAAGAAGCATGGAAGATGTTGCGCAGTCGGTTATATGAACAGGAACTTAAAAAACGTATGGAAGAGCAAAATAAGACGGACTTAAGTAAAGGGGATAATGGTTGGGGAAACCAAATCCGATCTTATGTCTTGCATCCCTATCAAATGGTAAAAGATTTGCGTACAGGGTACGAAACATCAGATACGACCGGGGTCTTAGACGGCGATCTAGATGAATTTATGCGCACATTCTTGGCATACGGACATAAAGAATAAAAAAATCTAAACTTGTTCGTGATGTTTTTGCACAATATGCGTCACCAATGTATCTAACATTCTGAAATCATCTTCTTTGGGTCCCCCTTTGATTAAAACAGGGGTTAAGAAGGGGATTTGTTTCATATTTGTTAACATAGTGGTAATTTGTTCCATGATTTTGGTTCCCCATCCATACGATCCCATCAGTCCAAAATACCGAAGATTTGGCTTTAACATATTCACTAAGAATAATGGCGCCATGACAGCAGGATGTGGCCCAAAGACAACTGTTGGGGTGGCGATAATAACCCCCATACAATCTACGATATCACAAGCTAAATCACACGCATCTAACCGAATAGCGTTGTGGTATTTGACCTCTATCCCTTTTTCTTTTAGTTGGTGAGACACATAATCAATCATTTTTTGGGTATTTCCATACATAGAAACCCCAACGATAACCACTTTATTTTGCTTTTCTTCAGATATCCATTTTTTATATAAGTCCAGAACGAACGAGGGTTCACGATATATTGGTCCATGAGAAGGCGCAATCATTTTAGGATTTAGTTCTTCAATCCACGTCAGATACTTTTTAAAAATCCCTGCAAATGGCATCATGATTTCCGCATAATAGCTTTTGAGTAGAGGAATAATCCTTGGGTCATGATCCCAAAACACATCAAATTTGGTGGCATGAGCCCCTAAAAAATCTGTGGTAAAAAGCAGTTGATCTTCTTTTAAATAGGTAAACATCGTATCAGGCCAATGTACCCATGGCATGAGATGAAATTCTAAAGTTTTATCACCCAAAGAAAGAGTTTGCCCTTCCCCAACGACCAAATAATCTGTGTCCTTTAAATCCAACAAAGCCATTGTGATTTCTTTACATTTTGCGTTGGTAACGATTTTAGCCATGGGATATTTTTGTAAAAGTGTGGGTAAAGCCCCTGTGTGATCTGGTTCGCCATGATCTAACACAATATAATCAATATGCGTTATACCCATTTCTTCTAATTGATATTCTATATCGGGTTCAAAAGGGGCATAGACAGTATCAATTAAGGCAATTTTTTCACTCCCTTTGATTAAATAAGAGTTATAGCTGGTCCCTTCAGATAAAGGCATAATTTGATCAAACAAAGATCGGTGAATATCTTTTACCCCAACGGTGTATACATTTTGAATGATTTCTTTTATATCCATTTTATGTTATCCTTTTGTTTATCAGTTAAGTTTAAAAATAAAAAACACAACCCCTTTTATATATGTTTATCTAAGACCTCTTTAATGACGGGAATGGTAATAGGCCTGTGATAAGATAAAGAAAGAAAATCTGCTTGTTCTATTAAATTTTTAGCCGCCTGAAAAGTTCGTGGCATGTGCGTCACGGCAAATTCTAAAACTTTTGGATCAATATGAATATTTTTTTCAGAAAACGCTTTATAAAGAAGTCCGAATAATAATGTGTCATCTGGGGGTAAAATGGGGACTTTTGGAAGGGCATTTAACCTAGAGTTTAAATCTGGTAATTTGAAGATAGGAATAGATTCTGCCGTCCATAAAAAGGGGATATGTTGTTCCCGTAAAGTGTTATACCAATGAAAAAGAAGGGGTTCATTAGTAACTTTATCAATATCTTCTATAACAAGGCGTTTAGGTAGTTCTTTTGGGATTTCAGGAAGTGTTTCCCCAGAAAGAATTGTGTCTGAAAAAATATGGGCTAAATGTGTTTTGCCACATCCTTTTTCCCCGTAAACTAAAAGCCCCGGAGATTGCCACGAGGATACCCCATCTAGCCATTTGATAGCTTCTTCATTACAAGGAGCTATTAAAAAATCCTCTCGTTCAAAAGCTGGACGATAGTCTAATGAAAAAACAAGTTGTGTGGTATCAGTCATCCTTTGTATAAACCGAACTCTTTTGATAAGCAAGAAAAGCACGATGTAAAACAACTTTGATGACACAAGCTGTTGGCACCGCTAATAGAACCCCTAAAAAGCCGGCTAATGCCCCCCCGGCTAGTAATGCAAACATGACCCAAACAGGGTGAAGCCCTGTGTTTTTCCCTAAAAAGCGAGGGGTAATACAACAGGCATCAATAATTTGACAGACGATGAAAACGGTTGCTACGGAAATCCACGTGACCCAGCCCGCCCCTTGTAGGCACAACAAAATAATACTTAAGAAGACCCCAAATAAGAATCCAACATAGGGGATAAACGAAAATAGACCAATTAATAAACCAACTAATACCCCAAGATCTAGACCCGTAAAGGCCAAAGCCGTTGCATATAATAATCCCAAAACCAAACATACGGTGACTTGCCCTCGTACGAAACCAGCTAAGGTTTGATTTAATTCTTGAAATAAAGATGTCGCTTGTTTTTTATAGCGTCTAGGAATCAAATTCTGCAGCATGTCAACTAGTTTATCCCAATCTATAAGTAAATAAAATACCACAATGGGAACAATAAAGAGCAGGGACATAACCGTAAAGAACGCAAATGAACCAGATACAAGACGCAACACCATCCCCGCAATATTGTCCATCAAAGAACTAACGTTATAAGAAAGTTTGTAAAGTTGTTGTTGAAATTGTTCTGGTGGCAACGTTTCTTTTAAAAATTGTAATCCCCCTTCAACTTTACCCCAAACTTGCCGAATATATAAAGGAATCTTTATAGAAAACTTTGTGAGTTGTGTCTGTAAAATAGGAATAAGCAAAACAAAAAAAGCAATAATCCCCAAGAAAAAACCCCCAACGGAAACAGCCGTGGCCCCGGAACGCCCTAAGTGTTTTTGAAAACGTGTGGTAATTGGGTTTAAAAAATAAGCTAAAATCAAAGCCAATACAAAAGGTAGCAAGATGGTATGTACCGCCCCAAAGAATAGGCATAACCCTAGAAAAACAAGCCCTAAAATTAAGGCGTTTTTATATTTCATTCTTCACCTTCTTTCTTCCCAATAGGGTATAATAGATTTGTGGGAGTTGTTTGAGATTTTATATCTTCTAATCTTTGTTCATCCACATCTAAAATCCAATCCCCATTTTCTTCTTGACGTAAATAAAGGCCCTTGCTTCTTAAAGCATCAGATAGAGCTTGATAAGAAAGTTGAAAATTCAACTTAACGGTGGCTTCTTCTTTTTTTAAACCTTGAATCTGAACTTTATCCAATTGTGTTGTTTTTTCCAACACCTCTCTTGTTTTGGCCCACGCTTGTAAAGAGGAAATCGGTATCCGGACAATAAGTTCTTTGCTTTCCCCTTGTTGTAAAGTTTTTGCATCGCGCCATGCGGTATCTAATTTCCTGAAAACCTGTACTAAGAGAGTGTCCCATACCTTCGGTGAATTGTTTCCTTTTACAAGGACAGAAACACCAGAAATCCCTGTGTCTTTTGGATAAACACGTGTCTTGGCTGCATAATAATCACCATCTTGTTTTACCTGCAAAACAAGAACTTGTTCGGCATTATATTTGCTTAAAAAATAGGTAAATAGATCAAGATTACCGCTAAATAAAGTTTCTTTATTAACGCGGGCGATGTCTTCAGCATCCCCAAAAGGCAAAACCACAGGGTATAACGTTGTGTAAGAATCCCGTTGCAAAGCTTGGAATAAGGGACTGTTTTCTTCTAACATCAAAACATTATCCCCTGATGTTAAAACAGGCAATACAACTGTTTTGGGGGGGAGTTTTGTTAGGGCAGTAACGCTGTATTTTTTAAGCCATTCTCGTGTTTTATCGGGAAAGAATTGGACACTTAGTGTTGCTATATAACGTGTCCCAGTTGTGCGTTCATCTTTTACAGAAACATTTTGCACAAGGGTAAGCAGTTCAGCTTCGGTAAGATCAGGCAGTTCCTGAATTCGGCTGTTTTCAACATTTAATGTGTGTAATAAATTTTTAAAAGCGGCTTGTTGCCCTTGAATTAATGCCTTTTCTCTGGCACGAACTGCGGAAGATGCTTCGGCTTGCACGGGAATATCGGATACAAAAAATGCATCCCGTGCCAAAGCCCCCCCAAAAAATAAACAAATTCCTAATAATAAAATCTTTTTCATTTCTTTCCCCTTTTACGGAATGATATTAGCTTAAAAAAGATAGAAAGACAAGAAAAAAAGGGAATTTAAAAAAACTTTGAGGAATTTATGTTAGATAAAAAACTTGCAAGGATGACCGTTTTTTTGTATACTTTTAAACAGAAGGAAGAATTATGAAATTACTTATTCAACGTGTGAAACAAGCCACCGTTACTTCCCAAGAGAAAGAATTGGGGCGTATTGGTGTGGGGTTGTGCGTTTTTGTTTGTGCCGAAGAATCTGATACCGAAAGTATCCTTCAAAAAATGGCTAAAAAATTGGTGGCCCTGAGAATTTTTGAAGATGAGGCAGGGAAAATGAATCGTTGTGTTGCCGATATTGGGGGCGCTGTGTTGTTGGTTCCTCAATTTACGTTAGCCGCGGATTGCATGCAAGGGAATCGGCCTTCATTTATAGGAATGGGGGATAAAAATGTGACGAAGGTTCTGTTCCAACAATTTGTTGATAAAGTTAAAGAACAAGGGATTCCCGTTCAAACAGGTGTGTTCCAAGCAGATATGGAGGTGGCTTTAATTAATCAAGGCCCCGCCACTTTTTGGATAACTTCTGATAAAAAGGAAACATCGTTAGAACGGCAAGTTAGTGAAAATAGGCCGGATTTAACCGGAAAACAAAAACAACGTTTTATTCAACAGGCGGAGGCATTGCGCCAAAATTTGGCTTTACGGCAAGCCCAAAAGAAAGGAGTATAATATGCAAATTTTAAAGATTTTCGGGGGTGCCCGGTTAGAAGGAACGATTGATATTTCAGGGGCTAAAAATGCCGTGTTGCCAATTATGTGTGCATCACTCCTGACAGAAGAACCCGTTGTGTTAACGAATGTCCCCTTTTGTTCGGATGTCTATACGTTGGCAAATTTATTAAAGGATTTAGGGGCCCTTGTTCAATTAGATGAAGAAAAAAAGATGATTGTGTTAGAGGCCAAAAACATTACAAAAACGACGGCCTCGTATGATTTTGTTTCTAAAATGCGGGCTAGCTTTTGGGTATTAGGGCCTTTGATGGGACGGTTTGCAAAGGCCTGTGTTGCGTTTCCTGGGGGATGCGCGATTGGGGCTAGACCTGTTGATTTTTATCAGATGGCCTTAAAAGAAATGGGGGCAGAAATTACTGTGGAAAATGGGTATGTGAAGGCAGAAGGAAAATTAAAAGGGGCTTCTATTACTTTCCCTAAAAAATCTGTGGGGGCAACACATAATACAATTATGGCGGCGGTTTTAACCCCAGGGACCACAACAATTCATAATCCCGCTTTGGAACCGGAAGTTGGGGATTTAATTCACGTTTTACAAAAAATGGGGGCGGATATTCAAGGGGAAGGAACCCCAACCTTAACGATAAAAGGGGTATCCAAACTTCATGGAACAACTCATGCGATTATTCCAGATAGAATTGAAACGGCTTCTTATATTTTAGCTGTGGCCTTGACCAAAGGCAGGGCGTTATTGCGTGGTGGCGAATTAAAATATACGGATGCATTTAACCAAATGATGGAAGTTTGTCATGTCAAACTAACGCAAAAAGAAGATGGTATTTTGGTAGATGCTAAAGATTTTACACCTGTTGCAATGCCAGTCAGTACCTGTGAATATCCAGGATTCCCAACGGATATGCAATCCATTATGTGTACGCTATTATGTATTGCCCCTGGATCTTCGTTGGTGACGGAAAATATTTTTGAAAATCGTTTTATGCATGTTAGTGAATTGCAACGGATGGGGGCGAATATTACGCAATTAGATGCACGTTCTATTTTAATTAATGGGGTTGAAGAATTAACAGGGGCGCAGGTTCAAGCTTCTGATTTGCGTAACGGTTTCGCTTTGGTTTTAGCGGGTTTAATTGCGAAAGGGGAAACAGTTGTTTCGCACATCAATTTTATTGATCGTGGTTATACAAATATAGAGGGGAAATTAAGCGCCTTAGGGGCCCATATTACACGGTTGGATGTTTTCCAAAGTGGGGAAGTGAACCAAGAATAATTTGACATTAAAGGAATAAAAAAAGGGACCAAATGGCCCCTTTTTTTCTGGTTCTTTTAAATTACTTTTTCACCCCATAAAATGGTACGGTTGCAGCGGCAGGTGCTTTTGCCTTTTTGGCCGCAGGTTTTGTCCCTGTTTTGGCGGTTTTTACCTCTGCTTTAGCGGTTTTTGTAGCCGTTTTAGCTGGGGCTTTTGCTGCCGATTTAGTCGGGGCTTTCGCCGCCGATTTTGGGGTCGTTTTTGCTGCTGTTTTAGTGCAAGCTTTTTTAGCACACGCTTTTTTAGCGGGGCCTAATAACTCCTCACACGCTTTTAACCAGCAATAGACATCCGCATTTTCTGGGCGACCAGATTCTTCCCAGATATAGTACGCGCGTACACGGATGTTCTCATCGCTTACGTTTCCCATAGTTAGTCTCCTTCTATATAGAATATTGCAACACCTAAAATATAGAATAGTTTTTTTTTAAGTGCAACACCTTTTTTTATAAAAAGTAAAATTTATTTTTGGGATTACTTTAATGAAAAATGGATTGTTTTCGTTATCATTTTTTAGAAGAGATAAAGTATCTTGACAAAGTTGAGAAAATAGGATATAACGGGGGTATTAAAGGAATCAAGATGACACATTTTATGGCAACGCTACAACTACTACTACGAGGGAACCTAAAGTCCTGACGGGGTAGTTTATACTTGCATTTTTTTAAAGTAAATCACCCACGCCAGGGTGATTTTTTTTATGTTTTTTAAAAAAGGAATTTAATCAATGACAAACGTACGCACTATTATTTTTCATGACATTACAGCCAGAGAAGCTGGACAATCCCCGGGGGATCCGAATCAATCGGAAGTTACGGTTTGTGATAAAGTTAGATATATTTTGAAAGAGGCTATCCCCTTGGGGGTGGATGCGGTAGAGGGCTTTTATCCTTCTTCTAATGATCGGGAATTTGAAGGGGCCCAGGAAGTTGCCCGTTATGCCAAAGAACATAATATTGATACAGCCATTGTGGTTTTGTGCCGTGCATTAGAAAGTGATATTCAAACAGGTTGGAATGCGGTGAAAGATGCTCCACACCCTAGAATTCATAGTTATATTACTTTATCAAAACGGGGTTTGAATGAATTGGTACACAAGACATTTGCGGAAGCTGTAGAAACGGGTTGCCATGCTATTCAAAAAGCAAAAAGTATTTCAGACGGGCGGGCTGAGGTACAATTTTCTATTGAACATTTTGGGGATTGTATTGATCAAGGGGCGGATAAAATAGCAGAGGCAATCGTTCGGTTTATAGATGCTGGGGCGGATATTATTAATATGCCCAATACCGTGGAAAGGACAACACCCAATAAATTTGCGGGGTTTGTTAAAGAGGTTGTGTCACGGGTTAAAGAAAAAAGACCGAACAGTCAAACAAAATTTGTGGTCCATTGTCATAATGATTTAGGTATGGCGACAGCAACAGCTATGGCCTGTTTAGAAACGGGGATGATTGATGGTGTAGAGGCGGCGACGGCTCCTTTTTTGGGAGAAAGAGCGGGAAATACCGCGATGCCAGAAGTGGCAGTTGCTGTGGATAATAATCCGGATATAGGATGCACCCATCATTTAAACCGCCCTATGATTTTTGAAATCGCACAAAAAGCAGGAAAAATTTTTCATCGGGGTGTCCCATCTTATACCCCTATTGTGGGATTTGATATTGGGGTAACTTGTTCTGGAACACATGGACGTAGTGCCGAAAATAACAATGGAGAATTAGGAATTTATGTTCCGTATGATGGAACAAAATATGGGGCCACACCGGCACGGGTGATTTTTTCAAGCCAATCTGGATGCGATATTTTATCCATCATCTTGAATGATTTAGGGTACGAAGAACCCCCTGAACGGGCAAAGAAAGTCTTGTTTTTTGCAAAAGAGTTGGCCTATAAGGCAGAAAATGAAAAAGATAAGATGGCAAAATTAAAAATCTTGGGGCAGGTCATGAGTACTTTCGGGGATGAAATGACCGAAGAGGCCGTGAGACAACGTTATAAAAAGATGTTTCAAAAAGAACAACAAATTGTCCAAAAATTTAGTATTATAGGGGCTTTATTTTCTGCAGCGAGAAAAGGTATTTTCCCTGTTTTACGTCGGGGGGTGGAACGTTAAAATTGCTGATCCAATGTCGCCCCTTTTAACGCTTGATAAGCCGGTGTTTCCATAAAATCTTTGTTTTGGGAAGCTAAATCCAAAGCGGTGTATCCTTTTTTATTTTTAACAGTGGGATCGGCCCCATATTTTAACAACAAACGCACCACATCTGGATTTTCGTTATGGATGACCCCCCACATAAGGGGAGTAATGCCACCAGCATTTTGTACATTAATATTAGCATGGGATGTTAACAATTCTTCGGTCACAGATAAATTATTATTTCCGATAATGGCGTAAACAAGGGCGGTTTCGCCATTATCACCACTGGCGTTAATATCGGCCCCTTGTTCTATAAATTTACGAATTAAGGCAGGGTTTTGGGTGTTTTTTGCCAAAACCATTAAAGCCGTGATACCACTATTTGCCCGCCAATTAATATCGGCCCCATGAGTAAAGAATAGGTCAAATACGTTTTCTTGATCGCTACTTTCCGCTAAGGCCATAAGCGGGGTTTGCTCATCTTTATTTTTAAAATTGACATCTGCCCCATTTTCTAACAAAAATGTCAGAATTTCAAATTTTGGATTTTTTAGAGCGGCAGCAAATAAAGCGCTTTCCCCAGCAGAATTGACGGCATTAATATCGGCCCCTGCTGTGATTAACTCTTTCAAAACATCGGGATTTGTGTTGTGAGCGGCTGCCACAATGAAGGGAAGATTATACAGCATGGGATTTTTAAAAGAAAAATCCGCTGTGCCAGTATCTAATTCGGCCAGTTTTTGATTGAGGGTATTTAAAACATGCATGACACTAGCATCGGGATTGCGGGCAGCGACGGTTTTTAAAAATAAAAGATGGCTTGGTGTGTTAAAGGCTTCCCCTTTTCCATCTTTAAAGGCTTGTTCCACGGTCGCCCCATCTTTTTCTGCAACCAACTGAACAAAATCGGCATGCCCTTCGGATAAAACGGCAGGATCTAGTTGGATTTCTTGGGCATAAACGATGGGACTTAAAAATAGAAATAAAGATAGAAAATAATGGCGCATGAACTTCCTCCCCTTTTAAAGAAGTTTATCAAATTACCCTTAAAAAGGCAAGAGGGGGGACTAAGAATTTATTTCCCCAAAAAAGATTGAATGACTTTATTGGCTTCGGCCCAAGCGACATCCGCGTCAAAACGTTCGTATTGCGCATAATTTCCATTGTCACTGACGATTTTTAGGGCGTGTAGATTAGGGAAAAAACAGGCCAAATAAAAAAGTTCCATATCCATGACCCCTTCACAATCTACATTTTCAGCAAAATCATCAAAAGTATAACAGAGGGTATGATGAGGGGTTAAAGGGGTTAAATCAAAAGATTCTTCTTCAATGACTTTGGGTTTAATAAATTTATCCACATGGGCGATAGATAAGACTTCCCCGATATGATATCGGCATGAACCCGCATATCCAACATTTAAGAAAGTGTCTGTTCGTTTGATTTTTTTTGCATCTAATAAAGCCCCTAGGGTTGTGATAATATTTTGAACCCCAATGCCGGTTAGAATAATGCGTTCCTTAGGACAAGTTAGGTAAGCGGCTTCGCTTTCCATGGCAACCAAAATGTATTTCATAAGATCCTCGCTTTTTCTAAGTGTATTTTAAAAACCTTTAAAAGTCAAGGAAAAGGCAGATAGATTAAAAAGGGCTTGACTTTTTGTAAGAAACCCTTTATTCTTGCGTTATGCCGATGGAGAGTTGGCAGAGTGGTAATGCAGCGGATTGCTAATCCGTCATCAAGAAATTGATGCACAGGTTCGAGTCCTGTACTCTCCGCCATAGAGTACAAAGAGCCTTTGATGGCTCTTTTTTATTGCATTTTTTTTTGTTTAAGATACTCTGAATTGGGATCAGAGGAAATTATAAATGAAAAAGGCATTGGATATCAAAAAATTTTCGTTGATTGTTCCGTGTTATAACGAAGAAAAGTCTTTGCGACATTTGGTTGAAGATAAAATCCTTTCTTTACATCACAAATGTAAGGAACGTTATTCTTTAATTTTAGAGTTAATTATTGTTGATGATGCCTCTAAGGATAAAAGTTTGGAAATTGCCGAACAATTGCAAAAAAAATACCCTTGGATTTCGGTGTATAAACATGTTAAAAATCAAGGGAAAGGGGCGGCTATTAAAACAGGGCTTTCCTATGCCACGGGGGATGTTATTGGTATTCAAGATGCCGATGAAGAATATAATCCCCTGAATTATTTGACATTGTTGGAACCTATTTTAGATAATCGGGCTGATGTTGTTTATGGTTCCCGTTATTTAAAACGTGAAAGTCATCGTGTTTTGTCCTTTTGGCATACCCTAATGAATAAGTTTTTAACGTTGTGTTCTAACATGTTTACGGGATTGGATATTACCGATATGGAAACATGTTATAAGTTGTTCACAAAAAAGGTGGCCGAAGATTTAGCAATTAAATTAAAAGAAAAACGTTTTGGTTTTGAACCAGAAATGACGGCTTATGTGGCCCAAGGGCATTATCGGATTTGGGAATGTGCTATTGAATATACCCCTAGAACCTATGCAGAAGGGAAAAAGATTACCTATAAAGATGGGTTTCATGCCCTATATTGTATTTTGCATTATGGGGCCCCGTATGCGCCCTTGCCTATGCAATTTTTATTATACCTGTTTATTGGGGGCGTTTGTGCCATAGCTAATTTGCTGTTTTTTATTATTTTTAATGTTTATTTGCCATTATTATATGCTGTGGGATGGGCCTTTTTATTGGCGGCATTCATTAATTATTGGTTGTGTTGTGTTATTTTATTTAAGCATAAGGCCTTTTGGAATGGTCCCATAGAGTTTTTGCTCTATTTAGTTATTTTGGTTATTATGGGGGTATCGGATTATTGGTTAACTTGGACGGGTATTCATATTGGTATGGGGGATGTTTCGGCCAAATTAACATCTACCATCATCTGTTTTATTGGAAACTTTATGCTAAGGAAATACCTGGTTTTTCCTATGCCAAAATTGAAAAAAGGATCCATAAAATGATCCGGTGTGTTAAGGAAAAATTTAACGCGTTTGTGTGTGGTATTGGGTTGTTGTCTATTATCCTTGCTATTTATCATTTCTTTCGGCAAAGGTTCTGAATAGATGAACTTTTTATCGGGGACAATTTGGTTTAAAAGTTTTTTAAATTGTTAAAAATGCGCTGAGTTGTTTTATGCAATCATAGATGTTCAGTGATTCAATAGATAATTAATACACCCCCCCCAATATCCCCTTTACTTTTTTTAGGAAAAGAGTTATACTGTCAACGTTTTCGGGCAGGGGTTGCCTGAATTTAATTTTGTGTTAAAGGAAATAAAATGATCAATATTATGTTACCAGATGGGTCAAAAATGGCCTGTGAAGAAGGGGTCAATGCCTTGGCAGTGGCCGAAAAAATTAGTCCTAATCTTGCCAAAGCCGCGGTGGTGGCAATGGTCAATAACACATTAACAGATTTAACAACCCCTATCACGACAGATGCGACACTTTCCATCTTAACAACAAAAAACCCCGAAAGTTTGGAAGTGTTGCGCCATACAACGGCCCATATTTTGGCACAAGCCGTGGAAGTCCTGTATCCCAATGCCAAGGCCACGATTGGGCCCGCGATTGAAAATGGATTTTACTATGACTTTTTCGGCATTATTCTAAAGGAAGAAGACTTGCCGAAAATTGAAGCTAAAATGGCCGAAATCGTTGCGCAAGACCTAAAAATTACACGGTCTGTTGTCTCACGTGCCGAGGCGGAAAAGATTTTCACCCAGCGTGGGGAACATTTTAAGGTGGAATTGATTAAGGATTTACCCGCCGATGTTAAAGAGGTATCTTTATATACCCAAGGTGATTATGTGGAATTATGCCGGGGGCCACACTTGCCCTCTACCGGTATGGCAGGCAAGGTGTTTAAATTGACCAAAGTGGCGGCGGCTTATTGGCGGGGGGATTCTTCTAGGGAATCTTTGCAACGGGTGTATGGAACGGCTTTTTGGAATGAAAAGGATTTAAAGGCCTATTTTACCTTGTTGGAAGAAGCGGAAAAACGTGACCACAGAAAAATAGGGAAAGCGTTGGATTTGTTCTATTTTGATCCAACGGCACCGGGATGCCCGTATTGGTTGCCAAAGGGGTTGAAGATGTATAACTTGCTGTTAGATTATTGGCGCAAAGAGCATGAAAAAGCCGGGTATCAGGAATTTGCAGGGCCTCTTATGAATTCAAGATCTTTGTGGGAAACGTCGGGGCACTGGGATCATTACAAGGATGATATGTATTTGCTGACTGCCCATGATATGCCCGAAACAGAAAGTTATGCTTTAAAACCGATGAGCTGTCCCGCCACGATGTTATTGTTTAACTTAAAAACCCGTTCTTATCAGGATTTGCCGATTCGTTTTTCCGATGTGGATATGATTCACCGAAATGAAGCCAGTGGGGCCTTGAACGGGATGTTCCGGGTGCGGGAATTTCACCAAGATGATGCCCATATCTTTATCACGGAAGAACAAATTGAAGAAGAATATGAACGCTTGTTTGCTTTGGCGGACAAGTTCTATAAGTTGTTCGGGTTGACATATGAAATGAAATTGTCAACACGGCCAGATGATTTTATTGGGGATATTGAAACGTGGGATCGGGCGGAAGCCGCTCTGCGACGCATTTTGGATAAACATTGCGGTACAGGGAACTATAAACTGAAAGAAAAAGACGGGGCGTTCTATGGGCCCAAAGTTGATATCGCCATGAAAGATGCGTTGGGTCGGGAATGGCAAACCGGGACGTTCCAATTGGATTTCCAATTGGCGGGCCGTTTTGGGTGCAAATACATTGATAAAGATGGAAATGCCAAAACACCCGTGGTGGTCCACCGCGTCTTATACGGGTCTTTGGAACGGTTTATGGGGGTCTTAACCGAACATTTTGCGGGGGCGTTCCCCGTTTGGATTTGCCCTGTGCAAGTGCGGTTACTCCCCGTATCGGATAAACATCGGGAATATGCCAAAGGGTTGTTTGAACAATTTGAAGCGGCCGGTATTCGGGTGGAAATGGAACGCCATTCCAATACGATTAGCTATCAAATTCGGGAAGCCCACAATGCCAAAATCCCGTATGCCGTTATTATTGGGGATAAAGAAATTGAAACCAAGACGATTTCTGTGCGGGATCGGACGGGGGTTCAAAAAAATGCGATTGCCTTGGACGATTTTATTAAGACCGTGCAACAGGTTAATGATACACAGTCCCTAGAATTGTGGAAATAGATAAGGTATTATCTGTTTTATCCCCCCGTCATCACAGGCGGGGGGATAAATAATACTTGCCAAGGCGAAAAAGTTCCTTTATTCTGCTTGTCAAGGCAGGGTGGTGTCTGCCCCGAGGGTTCAAAGCCTCTTCTGTGGTTGCCGAGTACCATCGGCGTAAAAACTCCTTCTGGTCTATGACTGGAAGGAGGCTAATAAGTTAAAGGGATCACTCCCTTTTCAACAAATACGCCCACTATTCCACAGAGTAGCTTTGAACTTCCAGTCGCCTTTTACACCAAAGGCGATTTTTTCGTTGGAGGGGAGTAATGGGAAACGCAAATCTTACCAGAGCTAAAAAAGAAAAAGAAGATGAATTTTACACGTATTACGAGGACATTAAAAAAGAACTAGATAATTATGCGAAATATTTTAAAGGAAAAGTCATTTATTGTAATTGTGATGACCATTATGGGATTGGATTGGGAACGCCTAAATCCAATTTTATTAAGTATTTGGCGGATAATTTTGAAGCGTTTGGCATCAAAAAATTAATTGCCACCCATTATGAAAAAGAAAAAGATCGTTCCACGATGTATATTCTAAATAAGGATAACACGGGGGATGGAATCATTTGTTTTGAAGATATTGAAGAAATTCCTATGCAGGGCAATGGGGATTTTAGAAGTGCCGAATGTATAAAACTTTTGGAACAGGCCGATATTGTGATTACCAATCCGCCTTTTCCGCTGTTCAGAGAATATGTCGCACAGCTAATGGAATATAAGAAAAAATTTCTGATTGTTGGCCCCGATGATTGCATAACATATAAGGGAATTTTTCCCTTGATTAAAGAAAATAAAATTTGGCGTGGGTTTCATCATGTGAAACAATTTACTAGGCCAGATGGTTCTATAAAAAAATTTGGGAATGTTAGTTGGTACACAAACTTAGAAAATAGCCGAAAAAATGAATTTTTAAATACAGGGAAAAAATATCACGGATATGAAGATATGTACCCCAAATACGATAATTATGAGGCCATCAATATAGATAAAGTAGCTGATATTCCGATGGATTATGACGGGGTTATGGGAGTGCCTATTAGCTTCTTAGATAAATACAATTCCACACAATTTGAGATTATTTCAGCAAACGATGTTAGGACATCTGCTAATGTACCTATAAAAAAGCATGGTTTAATTAAAGATAAAGAGGGAAAAATCACAAAGTTGGGAAAGATAAAATTCGCTCGCGTTCTTATCAAAAAGAAAAAATCATAAAAGGAGAATCATCATGAGTATGAAAGCAACGTTATATGAAATTTCTATCCGCGATTTAGTGGCGGGTTATCAAGATAAGGGGGAAAATGGGGTCGTGGCCTATGGGGGGCGATTAAATGTGCGCCCCGCTTTTCAACGGGCCTTTGTCTATAACCCCGAAGATCGGGATAAAGTCATGCAAAGTGTTTACAATAATCTGCCCCTAAATAGTATGTATTGGGCAAGAAATCCAGATGGCACGTATGAAGTCATTGATGGGCAACAGCGGATTATTTCTATTTGCCAATTTATGACCAATAATGACGGAAATGGCAATCCGATTGCCATTGATTTTAATGGTAAGCACGCCCAAACAATTGAGGGAATAAAACAATCGGTCCTTGAAAAGTATGCAGAAATGAATAATTACAAATTGCAAGTTTATATCTGTGAAGGAACGGATGATGAAAAATTAGATTGGTTTCATACCATTAATATTGCGGGCAAACAAATGACAAACCAAGAATTGATGAACGCTAATTATACGGGGAAATGGCTAACAGATGCAAAATCCTTTTTTTCAAAGAAAAATAACAATGAAGCCATTAATTTAGCGTATTATGGTAATGATGATAAAAAAACATTACTCAGTCTTTCGGGGGATAGAGTTTTGGGGGATTTAGGAACCCTTAAAGATAGGGCTAATCGGCAATTGCTTTTAGAATTGGCCTTAACGTGGCGCATTGATGCCGATATAAAAACATATCCCCGTGTTCAAGATTATATGGCTAAACATCGGGATGATAAAAATGCGGATGAGTTGATAACCTATTTTAAAAATGTGATTGCGTGGGTCAAGCAAACCTTTCCCACATATCGGCCGGATATGAAGGGACTAGAATGGGGTCTTTTATATAACAAATATCATACGCAAACATACCAGATAACAGAAATTGAAAAAACGTTGTGCTATCTTTATGATTTATACGCCGAAGACCCAGATGGATTAAAGAAAATGGGCTTTTATGAATATTGTTTGTCCGGGGATAGAACCCTGATTTGGCACCGGGCGTTTAGCGAAAAACAACAAAAAGAAGCTTACAAAAATCAAGGGGGAAAATGTGCCAGATGTCATGATCCGTTCCCCCTAAATAAATTACAAGGGCATCATAAAGTTGCTTTTGCCAAAGGGGGAGAAACGACAATTAAAAATTGTGTGATGCTCTGTGATAATTGCCATAAAGATCTGCATGCCGAAGAAAAGGACTAAAACCGAAAAATAAATCCCTTGGCAAAAAGGGATTTTTCCCCTATACTTATTGTAAAAAGGAGGGGTTATGGTTGGTGTACCCGAAGCGTGGCAAAAGCAAGCCGAACAAGTTATTCAAAAACTATCGGAACATTATCCTGAAACGGCGTCGGCAGAATTAAAAGAGGCCGAAGATGTTTTTAAAGCCGGGCAATCTTTGCCCCAAGATCAACGTTTTCAAGAATATCAAACAACCCTTTTCCGCTTGATACATAATCTGAAAGGGCAAGGGGGAACGTTTGGATATCCGTTGGTGACGGAAATTGGAAACCATTTATGCCGATATATTGAACGGCAAAAAAAATTTGAAGAAAAGGAAAATGCTTGTATCGCACGGCATTTGGTGATTTTGAAAGCAATTATTGATAAACGTTTGACCGGTGATGGTGGTTCCAAAGGGCAAGCTTTAAAACAAGAAGTAGAGGAAATAAAATGAATCAAGCCCCTGTCGTATTGGTTGTGGATGATGATCGGCGCCTTAAGAACCTTATTGTGCGACATTTGCAAGAAGCGGGTTTTGCATCTTTGGGGGTGGAAAGTGCGGCAGAAGCGGACAGCTTGTTTCAGTTATTAACGGTAGATGCGGTGGTAATGGATGTTATGATGCCGGGGAAGTCTGGGCTTGATTACTTAAAGGAATTGCGGGAAAAAGGGGTGAAAACACCGATTTTAATGTTGACGGCTATGGGGGATGTCGCCCATCGGATTAAAGGGTTGGAACATGGGGCCGATGATTATATGGCTAAACCCTTTGAACCTAAAGAATTAATCCTAAGATTGAAACGATTGATAAAACAAACTGGACAGACACAAAAACACCTGTTGGGGGGATACGTGTTGGCTTTGGATGCCGGAACCCTAACCAAGGGGGAAACCGTGTTGATGCTGACGACACAAGAAAGGGAACTACTGTCCGCCTTATCAAAAAAGGACGGACCTGTTTCACGGGCCGAATTAGTGGACCTTTTAGGGGGAGAAAATGAACGTATGATTGATGTGCTGATTACACGATTCCGTAAAAAAATCAATGCTGTTTTCCCAAACGCGGCCTTAATTCAAACAGTACGGGGGCAAGGGTATACCTTGATGGTGGAATGAAAATTTGGCCCAAAATTAAGCGTTTTTTCTTTCCCAAAAGTTTGATGCATCGGTTTGTGCTGATTATTCTGATCCCGTTGTTGATGTTGCAAATAGTGATGGTCACTTTTTTCTATGAGCGCCATTGGGATATTGTTAGCCGGCGTTTGGCCCTAGACATCACAGGGGATATTAAAGTTATTACAACCTTGATAGAACAAGTTCCTAAAGAAAATTTGGCGCAATGGTTGGCCGTTATAAGCCGGCATTTATCCTTGGAAGGGGCCTATTATCCAGAACAGTTTTTGGAATTTGCCCCCCAAAAAAATGCCCCAAATACACACTTAAAGAATTTACAAACAGCCGTTAAAGACCTTGGGTATCCTTATCAAATGCACACGGGTCATCATCATGGGCAAGAAGTTACTTTGCAATTAAAAACAGGGACGTTGCAAATATATATTCCTAAAAAACGCTTTTTTACTTCAACTGTTCATGTTTTTTTGCTTTGGATGCTTGGGTCATTCATTTTATTGTTTTTGATGGCTTTTTTATTTATGAAAAATCAAGTGCGCTCTATCCAAAAGTTATCCATAGCGGCGGAAAAATTTGGACGCGGTATCGTCGTGCCATTTAGGCCTAGTGGGGCGGCAGAGGTAAAGCAAGCAGGCCGTTCTTTTATCCTGATGAAAGGGCGGCTGGGGCGTTATGTGGCGGAACGAACAGCGTTGCTTGCCAGTGTATCGCATGATTTAAAAACCCCTTTGACACGGATGAAGTTGCAACTGTCTTTGATGCCCAAAAATCAAGATGTCCTTGATTTAACAGAAGATGTGGCAGAAATGGAAAAAATGGTGCTGGGGTATCTAGATTTTGCTAAAGGGCAAGGACAGGAAGAACCCCAGGAATTTGCCTTAGATGACGTTGTGAAAAAATGCGTCAATAAAGCCCGGCGTTTAAAGCAGGATGTTAACCTTATCAGGATTGATTCGGCCCCCTTTTATGGGCGGATGGGGGCAATAGAACGGGCCGTTACCAATATTTTAACAAATGCAGGACGATATGCTAAACGGGCAGAAATAAGTCTTGAAAAAAGTTCTAAGGGGATCATCTTAACCATAGATGATGATGGCCCAGGGATTCCTGAAAATCAACGGGAAGACGTGTTTAAAGCTTTTTATCGCTTAGAAAAATCCCGCAATACAACGACGGGCGGTATTGGGTTGGGGCTAACCATTACCAGGGATATTATCCTGGGGCATGGGGGTACAATAGACCTTTTAGAAAGCCCCTTGGGGGGATTGCGTGTGAGAATTGTTTTGGAAAAAGAAGGGGATTAAATACCGTCATCAATCCCCTCAACCCCCAGTTCGGACATACTGTCTTCTAAACTTTTATCCAAATCTTCGTAATCGGTACTAATGTCGTCTATTTTAGCGTCTTCATCATCAATAATATAATTGACAATCATTTCGGCAGAAGCAAGGACGAATAGACATAAAGCCACCATTCCAACCCAACTCCAACTAATCTTGCCATAAATGGCGGCAAAAGCAATCCCAAGCAACGAGAACCCCGCAATGATATAAACAAGCCCCCGTAACCCCCCAAAAGTTTCCCTTAATTGACAGATAGCCCGATCAAAATCATCTTCTATTCCATCGCAAGCACTGGTAGTTGTCGTGCCACCACTAGAACCAGTGGGGTCTTCTGCCCAAGCAGGGTGTACGGTTAATGCCCAAGAAAAAAATAAAACACTGAAAAAAAAGATGATGAATTTTTTCATACACGTCCTCCGCAAAGTTCCTTTCTTGCAATCATATATCCTCTTGATAAGAAAGTCTAGAAAAGTTTTACAGAAAATACTTGACTTTTACTTTTTTTTAAGATATCCTAAATACACTTTTGGTGTTTTTATTTGGAAGGAATGAAGAAAAATGGCTCAGATTAAATCGGCAAAAACACGGATCAGCCGAAACAAAAATCGTGAAGAAGTAAACAAAACGCGCTTGGCTGCGGTTCGGACCGAAGTTAAAAAGGTTCGGAAAGATTTGGCTTCGGGTGCAGATGCAACGGCCTCTTTTAAATCAGCAGAATCGGCGTTAGCCAGGGCGGCTAATCGTGGAACGATGCATAAGAAGGCGGCTTCTCGGAAGATTGCACGTTTGGCTAAGGCCTTAAAAGAATCTGGCAATAAATAACGTGCAGGGCCTAGGGGCTCTGGGCGCTTTTAGGGGGAAAGGCGCTAATGATAGAAAGAACAATGACATATTTTCCAAGTAAGGATTGGGATTTCCCCCTTTGCATTGGAAAATATGTTTTATTAAGGGAACCGTTCTTCTAAATTTTGATAGGGGATGTCATGAATCCGCTGAAACAGTTTGTTGTAAAACCACTTTTACCTCTAGAATTGTTTGGGGTAGATATCACTTTGACGAATTCAGCGCTTTTTATGATCCTGTCGGTTTTGATAGGGGTGCTTTTCGTTTGGGGATGTACGTGGCGGCGTCGCATTATTCCATCGGCCATGCAATCATTGGTGGAAAGCTTGTACTTATTTGTGCAAAAAACGGCCGAAACGACCATAGGGTCACATTACAAACCCTTTATGCCGTTTATGTTTAGTGTCTTTATTTTTGTTTTTATGGGAAATGCGTTGGGGCTTGTCCCGTATGGGTTTACGTTTACCAGTCAGTTGATTCCTGTGGGGGCATTTGCCCTTTTGGGGACAGTGGTTGCGACGATTTGCGGGATTCATCAGGCGGGATTTGGATGGCTCAGGACGTTCTTGCCAAAGGGGATTCCTGCCCCATTGGCCCCGATTATTATCCCAATAGAGATGATTTCATTTTTATCTAAGCCCTTTAGTTTGACGGTCCGATTAATGATGAATATGATTGTGGGACATGTTCTTCTAAAAATTTTGGCGGGATTCGTGGTGGATTTAGGATTTTTTGGGGTGTTTCCCTTGTTTTTTGCCTGCGTCTTAATAGCTTTTGAATTTGGGATTGCCTTTTTGCAGCCATATGTGTACACCGTTTTGACGGGGATTTATTTAAGTGAAGCCGTCAATCAACATTAAGTGAAAGGAAAGGAAAATGGAAGATACACAAAGTTTACAATATATTGCAGAAGCGGCTAAATATCTTTCTATCGGAATGATTGGGCTTGTGCTAGGGGGTGTTGGTAAAGGGGTGGCTCAAATCTGGGTTGCCATTATTACCGCTGTGGGACGGAACCCCAATGTTAAGAATGATGTTAGTTTGTTTGCTTGGGGTGGGGCAGCCATTACCGAAGCTATTGCGTTATATGCTTTAGGGTTAGCGTTGATTTTATTCTATTCATAAGGATAAAAAATGCCACAGTTTGATTTTTCAACTTTTAGTTCGCAAGTTTTTTGGGTCTTTGTTAGTTTTTTAGGCCTGTTTGCGTTTATGTACTGGGTAATTGTCCCCAATATCCAGCAAATTTTTGAAAATCGATCTCGGGCTATTCAAAATAATCTGGAAGAAGCCACTGCGGCCAATGCACAGGCAGATAAGGTGGAAAAATTATATCGGGCTTATGTAAATGAGGCAGAACAGGAAGCTAAAAATATGTTAGCCAAACATCTGCAGGAACAACAGCTTTTTTATAAACATGCGCTGGAAAAGAAAGAACGAGAACTCCATAAGGAATACGTTCTTGAAACCGAAACTTTACATCAGAAAGAACAAGAACTTATTCGTAAAAATACAAAAATAGCTGGGAATCTAGCAGATACTTTTACCCACAAATTTACACAAGGTGGTGAAGGATGATGGAACTTCTAACTTCAACACATTTTTGGTTAGCCGTAGCTTTTGTGGGGGTTGTCCTTGTTTCTGTACGGCCGGTTGGGCGTTTAATTAAAAAAGCGGGGGCACAACGGGCAGCCCAAATTCGGCAAGAACAAGAAGAAGCTATTGGTCATAAAAAAGAAGCCATTAAGCGTCTTGAACAAATCAAAGCATTGACGACAAATAAAGAAAATATCCGTAAATCTATTTTAAAACGGGCACTTGTTGATGTGGAAGCTATAACACAAGATTTTCAAGAACGCTTGAAAGTACAATTACGGAACCGAGAAGAAGAAACGGCTCAATTGATGGCTCAATATAAAGACCGATCTATTTCGGCACTTAGAAGTAAGATATACCAAGCATTCGCGCAAAAACTCATGGAACAAACATTGACAATGACGGATGCGGAAATGAATGCCTTTTTTGAAAATATGGATGTTCATGCCCCGGCTTTGAAAGACGCTTATCATGACAATCCTATTGAGGAAAAAAATCAGGAAATTTCGGTACAACAAGCTATTGTCCAAGGGGCATATGCCACCCTTAAAAAAGAAGAAGAGGGGGTGGATGATCGGATGCTAGAAAAGATTTTATCAGCATTGGATACTATCCCTCAAGAAGGGTAATTTTCTAAAACGATAATGCCCCATAAAGGGTATAAACTATTCCAGAAAGGCTGGAAAATAAAATCAATCCATACCCAAAAATTGTTTTTATTTTTTTATTTTTTTGTGTGTCAGTAGCTAACTTTTCATGAACATATTGTAAAACAAAATAGCCACACATAGGCAACATTGGGACAATATAACGGAATGAACAAGAGGCCCAATAAGGATTTCTTAAGGTGAAAAAGAACAAACCCATCATGGCGGCTAATACAATAGATTGGCAAAACAGGGCCGTTTTGGTTTGCCTTTTTGTTTTGAAAAAACACCAAATAAAAGCAAAAAATAAGCATTTTGCGTTCAGCAGTAAGGCCACCGAAAAATCAAATCCTAAGGTGTGTAAAAAAGAACTGTCTAATTTGAACAAATGCCATTCATCAAACAAAATACTTTTAATCAGTCCAATCCAGATATTGTATTCTGGATATTGATTAAGATGCCATCCACCGGTTAGGAAAAAAGGTAAAGAAAGGGGCTCAAAAATAGGGCCGAACCGTTCAAATAAAGAGTAAGAACCAACATATTGAAAACGTTCAAAAGAAGGATTTAAATGTAAAAAAGGAGAGTATCCTGAAAACCAAGATTTTAAGGTGTCTAAAAAAATTGTGGAAGAAGCTACATGCACAGCTAATCCTTCAAATTTCCCCCAATGAAGAAAGGCATATAAGGGCCATGCCCCTATGAAAGGAAGGTAAATAGCTGTTAAAATAAACCCTTCTTTTAACGCCGTTTTAAAAGTTATTTTATGGGTCATAAAGGCACAGAGGTAATATAAACAAATCCCCAAGAAAAAGGAAAATGTGCTGAATTTAGTCATGCCAGCAAGACCTAAAAAAACAGCCGATAAAATAAGATTTTTTATACTTGCTTTATTTAAATGTTTAAAAAAGAAAAATAGCGCTATCAACGTTAAAAAAGATCCCAAAGCATCATTGTTTAGTTGACCGGAAAGATAAATAAACGGTGGAAAAAGATTACAAAATAAAGCCGCAATAAGCCGTTCTTGATCGGATTGAGCCCATAATCGTAAAAATAAATAAGAAATAAGGACACAGCCCATGGCATAGATCAGTGTTAGGTATTGCAAGTTTTCATATCCAGGAAATATCATTAAAAATAAAGCAGAGAGTATATGATGAAGGGGGGGATGATAAATTGGTAAACGAGGGTCTATATGAAACACAGGAAGTGTATGATGCTTTAAAATGTAGTAAATATATTGAAAATGCCCCCGACCGTCATCGGTAAAAAACCCCACATCATGTTGATTAAAATAATAGGGCGTATAAGAAATATAGAAAAAACGCAACGCTAGCCCCCACATGAAAATTAGCCAAATAAGGGGAGGATAGGTCTTTGTTTTATAAAATTTTATCCCCAGGTAGGCATAAATCCCAGATGATCCCAAAAAACTGTTAAACGCTTGTTCTGGGAAAAAATGGGTGATCAAAGCTTCCACAAGAACAGGAATACATAACCAAAGAAAAAGAAAACGATTTGACATATTCCCCCTATTCAAGACCTTTTTGCCAAGATGTTTCTAGTTTAACTAATCCAGGTTCCCCCTGTAATACGTACACAAATGGGAAATCATGCGAAACGGTTGCAGGATCGGTTAAAATTTCATTTCCATTGATTTTAACAGAAGTATAAGTGACCTTTTCATTGAAACGTCTGTTTTTGGAATCTACAGAATCTGCTCCCCGTAAGAAAATTCTGATTTCACAAGGGGATAGGATATCAATAGTTAATTCGGCATGGTTGCCACTTGTTTCAAAAACACGCCCGTAGATTCCATGGGTATCCATCCACCACGGAATCCATGTCAAAGGTGTTCCTTTTTCCCCCGAAGTTGAAGGTACATATATTTCAAAAGGGGGAGATTCTTGTTTTGCCGCTTCAAAATCAATACGGGCTAAGGGATAGAAAAAATCCCGATAAGCGGCATGTAGGACAAAACAAATTGTTAAAATGAAGATCCCTTTGATAAAAAGAGGTACGTGTATAGGTTGTTCCCGTTTTTTGATGATGTAAGCGACTGTTCCTAAAAGAGTTGCCAGCGCCGAAACACAAATAGGATGAATATAGCGGTAATAATCTACGGGGGAAAAAATAGTAAATAAAATACTTCCGGCTATGCCACCACTGGCAGTGGCAAAAATGTACCATAACAAAATGTTTGTACGAAAGTGTTTTAAATAAAATACCGATAAAGAAAAACAACCCCATAAAATGGTAATCCAAATAATTGTTGGAATCATGGGAAAAATATCCCGTAAAGTGGCATAAAATTGTATCTTTTTGGGGGTAAAAGTAATTTGTTTTTCTTGTTCTGGAAAGGAAAAAGGGGATATTTGAAGCCAATGATTGAAAAAAGTATGGGTAATAGGGCGTTGAATAAAACTTCCTGATTCAATAGATATAGGCATAAACCACATTCTTACTAAAAAGCGAAAAATATGTTGCAAGTAATACCCAGGATGTTTGATGATTGCTTTTCCCCAATAATAGCTAAGATCCTTTAATTTCCCCCTTTGGAAAACGTGATATTGGGGTTGCAACGTACTGAATCTGTCGGCAAAAAAAGGCCAATTTCGGTATTCTTCCTTAACGGTTTCAAAAGAAGCCCCTGGTTGATACCATTCTTCTTTAAAACAGGTTGCGTCATCGGCGGGGATACAGGCCCCAGCTATTTGGTGCAAAAAGATGTGTTGTGTCGGATAAGATGGAACGCGTTGTAATGTTTTGGGAATCCCAAAAGACCAACCCATTATTAAAATCATCCCCAGAAACAACAACAGTATATTTTTGATCAATGATAAAGGATGCTTTTGGTTGAAATAAGCAAGGCCAACAAAAATTAAGGGGCCAATTTGTACACAAGCATTATGTCTGGTTAACAGAGAAAATAAAAAAACACACCCACAGAATCCCCAAAATAAAATACGTTTTAAAGGGGACTTTATCGGATTTAAAATAGCGTAAAAAATTAATGCATAAAGTAAAAAAATGACCATGGGAGATATCGTTGAACTATGCATAATGAAATTCTGAAAAAAGATATTTCCAATCCCCGTGATTCCTAAAACAGCAAAAGCCCAAAGAGATCGGAATTTTTTATAAAAGGCATAACTAAAAATAAACAGACCTAAGTAAAAGGGAATCAGATTGAAGAAAAGCATGTAGTAAATATGAACGCCAAAAGTTTTATACAGCTTTTCTAGAACATACGTTAAAATAATGGGGTGCCAATTATCTTTGACTAAAAGGACGGAATGAGGGGAATCATCATGCATAAATCCAGGCCACGCTAGCCAAGTTTGGAAAGCGAATAAAAGGGCACAAAATGAAAATAAAAGCAAAGAAAAACCTCTTTGTTTAACAAAAGAAAAGGTCATATGTTTTATTTTTTCCCCTAATGAATTTTAGATATTCCCAAAAAAACTTATCCCCATCCTATCTTTTCCTGTCAAAAAGTTCAAGTATTTTATGGCGTATTTAAAACTTTCCTTGACTTTTTAGGGGAATTTTGGCATAATATTTCCCATCGTTTAAAAGAGGAACCATGGGAACAGAAAATGCCTTAGTGGATAAGGCTCTATCGGAAAAATACGCATACGGGTTTGAAACGGATATTCAAGCCGATGAAATCCCCGTGGGTTTAAATGAAGATATTATTCGGTTAATTTCGGCTAAAAAAGAAGAACCGGCATGGTTGTTGGAGTATCGTCTCAAAGCTTTTCGTAAGTGGCAGACTATGACGGAACCGCATTGGGGGAAGGTAACCTATGCACCGATTGATTATCAAGGATTAAGGTATTATTCTGCCCCGAAAAAAGGTCCCGCTTCCTTAGAAGAGGTGGATCCTAAAATCCGGGAAACGTATGATAAATTAGGAATTCCCTTGACGGAACAAAAGGCGCTGGCTGGGGTGGCAGTGGATGCCGTGTTTGACAGTGTATCGGTGGCGACCACGTATTCTAAGCACTTAAAAGAACAAGGCATTTTGTTTTGTTCGTTTTCCGAAGCCGTTAAAAACTATCCCGATTTAGTACAAAAATATTTGGGATCTGTGGTCCCGTACACGGATAACTTTTTTGCGGCCTTAAATGCGGCGGTGTTTTCGGACGGGTCGTTTGTGTATATCCCCAAGGGGGTTCGTTGTCCCATGGAATTATCCAGTTATTTCCGAATTAATGCTAAAAATGCGGGACAGTTTGAACGAACGTTGATCATTGCCGATGAAGGGGCATATGTTAGTTATTTGGAAGGGTGTACCGCCCCGCAACGGGATGAAAATCAATTACATGCAGCGGTGGTGGAAATTGTGGTGTTAAAAGGGGCCGAAGTTAAATATTCCACGGTGCAAAATTGGTACCCTGGGGATGAAAACGGTAAAGGTGGTATTTATAATTTTGTGACAAAGCGGGGCTTGTGTGAAGAAGATGCTAAATTATCTTGGACACAGGTGGAAACTGGGTCGGCAATTACCTGGAAATACCCCAGTTGTATTTTAAAAGGGGATAATTCCCGGGGGGAATTTTATTCGGTGGCTTTGACGAATCACTATCAGCAAGCTGATACAGGGACCAAAATGATTCATTTAGGCAAGAACACCTCTTCGGTCATTGTGTCCAAAGGGATTTCGGCGGGGCATTCAGATGCCAGCTATCGGGGACTTGTTAAAATCGCCCCTGGGGCAGACGGGGCGTCCAGTATGTCGCGATGTGATAGCTTATTAATAGGGGATACCTGTGGGGCGCATACATTTCCAAGTATGGAAAATGCAAATCTTTCGGCAACGGTGGCCCATGAAGCGACAACCTCAAAAATCAGTGAAGAACAACTGTTTTATTGTCAGCAACGGGGCTTGACCGCTGAACAGGCCGTGGCCCTGATTGTAAATGGATTTTGTAAAGAAGTGATGCAAAAACTCCCCTTAGAATTTTCTATAGAAGCGACTAAGCTTATTGGGGTGAATCTGGAAGGAAGTGTGGGATGACACCAATCTTGGAAATTAAAAATTTGACGGCAGGAACCAAAGAAAAAACAATTTTAAAAGATTTTTCTTTAACAATAAAACCTGGGGAAACGCATGTGATTATGGGGCCAAATGGGTGTGGAAAAACAACCCTTTCTAAGGTGTTGGCGGGGGATGAAACCTATCAAGTATCGGCGGGAACCTTGAAATTTAATGGGGAAGATATCTTAACTAAAACCCCCGATGAACGGGCCAATTTAGGGATATTTTTAGCGTTTCAAAATCCAGTAGAATTGCCTGGTGTTGGGGTGGGGGTATTTTTAAAAACCGCTTTGAATGCCAAGCGTGCTTTTCAGGGTAAAGAACCATTGGATCCGATAGGGTTTATGAAGCGGTTGAAAGAACGGGCCAACGCGTTAAATGTGTCGGATGACATGTTAAAACGGTTTGTCAATGTGGGATTTTCTGGGGGGGAAAAGAAAAAACTTGAAGTCTTACAAATGGCGTTTTTGGAACCGGATTTTTGTATCTTGGATGAAATGGATGCGGGCTTAGATGTGGATGCACTCAGGGTGTTATCGGCTGGGGTAAATGTTATGCGGTCGGCGCAAAAATCCTTTTTAATGATTACCCATTATCAGCGACTTTTAGAATACATTGTGCCGGATTATGTACATGTGATGAAAAATGGGCGTATTCAAAAAAGCGGGGATAAAACCTTGGCGTTGGAGGTTGAAAAGAACGGTTATGACGCTTATTAATTTGCACGTTCCGCCGCGGGAAACCGTAAAAAAAATGTTTTTAAATACGCCAGATTCCCTGCGGGTTGATGTGGCCGAAGGGGGATGTTTTGAAGGCGTTTTTTTACAACAAGATACGTCGTTCACTTTGGATATTTCCTTAAATGGCCCAGGGGCAAAAACCTGTATCAAAGGGGGATACTTAAGTGCGCAAAATAAGATGTTGATTGGATGTACGGTGCATCATAATGCGGATCATACCGAAAGCCATCAGACCATTTATGGGGTGGCAGCTTTGGCCTCTTGTGCGGAATTTAGGGGCTTGATTCATATTCCGGCGGATAAAAAGGCCTGTGCTGGGCACCAAATGCATCAAGGGATTTTGCTAGATAAAACGGCTAGGATTAAGGCAACACCAGCGTTAGAAATTTATGCCCAAGATGTGGCGTGTACGCATGGGTCGCAAATTGGGGCGTTGGATAAGCAAAAGCTTTTTTATCTAAAAACCCGTGGTATTGATGAAAAAATGGCTAGACTTCTCTTGATAAACGGGTTTTTGTCCCATATACTGCCTCAAGAATGGGACCCGATTGTAAAGGAGTTTATACAGACCTATGCTTAAAAAAGATTTTCCAATTTTTAAAGAAGGATTTACCTATTTAGATTCGGCGGCATCTACCCAAAAGCCAAAATGTGTTTTAGGGGCTGTGAATGATTTTTATACCCACTTTTATGCGAATGTGCATAAGGGAACGTGTCAGGCGGCCTTAAAAGCCACGCAGGCCTTTGAAGATGCCCGGCAGATGGTGGCCGATTTTTTGCATACAGAATCCAAAAATATTGTGTTCACTCATGGGGCCACGGACAGTATTAATTTAGTGGCATCTGGAATAAAAGCATCTTTAAAGCCCGGGGATGAAGTGTTGGTATCGGTGGCGGAACATCATGCTAACTTTGTCCCATGGCAACAAATATGTGCTATGACGGGGGCGACGTTTAAGGTATTCCGGGTGTTGGATAGCGGGGCTTGGGATTTAGAAGATTTTAATCAAAAATTGACATCAAAAACAAAAATGGTGGCGGTGGCGCAAGTATCTAATGTATTGGGGATTAAAAATCCCGTAGATTACGTGATTCAGCGGGCCCATAAACAAGGGGCTTTGGTGCTGATAGACGGGGCACAAAGTGCCGCCCATATGCCAGTTAATGTGCAAAAAATGGGATGTGATTTTTTTGTTTTGTCAGGGCATAAAATGTATGGGCCAACAGGGGTTGGAATTCTTTATGGACGAACAGAGGCATTAAACGCTTTGCCCCCGTATCAATTCGGGGGGGATATGATTAAAGAAGTTGCCATAGATCACACAACTTTCCAAGACGGCCCCGCGCGTTTTGAAGCAGGCACGCCATCTTTTGTTGGGGCGTATGGGTTAGGGGTGGCCTTAAAGTACTTACAACATATTGGTATGGAAAAGTTAGAGGCCCATGAAGAAAAATTAACTAAGCTAATTGCTAAAGAATTTAAATCTCGGCCCTGGGTTAAACCGCTAGGGGACATGTCTTTAAAACAAGGGATCGTGGCCTTTACGGTGGTAGATATTCCCCCAGAAGATATGACGTTTTTCTTGGCAAAGTATAATGTTTGTTTGCGGACAGGTCATCATTGTGCGATGCCCTTACACACCTATTTTAAAACCCCGCATACCTTACGGATTTCATTAGGATTATATAATGATACCAAAGATATTAAAGATTTTATGGGGGCCTTGGATAGGGCTTATGCGTTAATTAAGGGGGCCTTATGACGGACGAAAAAGTACAGGCACCTTTAGAATCTGCCCCCCAAGAAGTTTCGGAAGAAAAGACATCTTTGGCGGTGGAAATGCCGGAATTGACCCCTTTTACGGCTAAGATGGGGGAACCCTTGGCAGAAGGGGTCCCGCATGCCACGAAAGAAGAAGTTGTGGCGGCTGTTTCTGCGGTACAAGATCCAGAATTGTTGTTAAGTGTTTATGAATTGGGCTTGATTTATGACATCAAAATGGATGAAAAAGGGGATGTTTTTATTACCATGACGTTGACAAGTCCTAGTTGCCCTATGGGGGGGGATATGCCCTATTGGGTAGCGGCGGCGGTCAGCTCTGTCCCTGGGGTGGGGTGTGTAGAAGTGTCCCTGACGTTTGATCCACCATGGTCGTTGGATAGACTCAGCGATGATGTTAAAATTGCCATGGGCTTGGATGTATGAAGCGCCTATGCCTGTTTTTTATCAATGTGTATCAGATAAGTATTGGTTGTTTTAAACCCCATACATGCCGATTTACCCCGACGTGTTCCGCCTATGCGAAAGAGGCCTTTCAAACGCATGGGGTAATCAAAGGGGGATGGTTAACGGTGCGCCGTTTGTTGCGCTGTCGCCCCGGGGGAGGATGGGGATATGATCCGGTCCCTAAGAAGTAAAAGCCCTTTCCCTTGCGTGGGGGAAAAAAGTGTGCTATAATCTCTCTATTCAAACAGCGAAAAAAGGAAGGTTTTGATGGCAAGACATATCAATGAAGAAAAACAAGAACAACGCACTTTGTTTATTGGATTATTATTGGTCATTATGTGCGTGATGGGGATGAATTTATTTGCCCCCCGTTCTGTTCCTCAGCCCGCCCAAGAAGAAGCCACGCTTTCCCCCGAAAACGAAACAACTTTGCAGGCCTTGATTGAAGAAGAAACGATGGGGCGTGTTCTTGCGGTTCCTCAAAAAGAAGCCGTTCCTTTCGCCGTACGCAACCAATTACTATCTGGGCAAATGCGGGCAGATGGACGATTTATTCAATCCACGTTGCTGACCTATAAAGAAACAACCCAAGCAGATAGTCCCGATGTTCAAGTATTAACCCCGGGTCAATATGAAACGGCCTTGGATTGGGTTGATCCCAAGGGTTTAAGTACTGCTGGGGCAGATTGGGCTTTCAAAGTGGGGCAGGAACTGACCCCAATGACGCCGGTGGTATTGACCTTGACCCAAGGGGATTTGGCAATTGTTCGGACGTTAGCGTTAGATGAAGCGTATATGCTGACGATTACGGACAAGATTAAAAATACAGGGACAAAGCCACAACATATTAAATTAATGGGGCGGATTGATAAGGCAGAAGGTTCTACCATGACATCTTCGGTCCACGAAGGGGGAATAGGCCTTTATAATGGAAAGCTGAACGAACAACGATATAGTTCTTTAAAAAAGAAGCCTTATAGTACGACCACCGAAGGGGGCTGGTTGGGCTTTACAGATAAATATTGGCAAACCGTTTATATTTTAGGACCAGATTTCCAAAATACAGCGGTAAGTATGGCCTACACAGGGGATAAGTACCGAACGACTTTTGAAACGCCCTTTTATCGGTTAAATGCGGGGGAAGAATTGACCAAGACTGTCCGTTTGTTCACGGGGGCAAAGACGCTAGAGCTGATCAATGCTTACCAAAAAGACCTGAACATTCCGCGATTTGATTTAACGATTGATTTTGGATGGTTTTATTTCTTAACAAAACCATTTTTAACGTTCTTACGGTGGTTATATGCCCTTGTTGGAAATATGGGGATAGCTATTTTATTGTTTGCAACCTTGTTAAGGATGGCCTTATTACCGATTGCGACCAAGTCTTATGTCAATATGGCAAAAATGCGCAAAATCCAACCGAAAGTTAAATTATTGCAAGAACGGTATAAAGATAATCGCCTTGTCCTGCAACAAGAAATGATGGCGTTATATCGCAAAGAAAAAATTAATCCAGCGGGGGGGTGTTTGCCTATTTTTATCCAGATTCCCGTATTCTTTGCGCTTTATAAAGTCTTGTCGGTATCAATTTTAATGCGTCAAGCCCCGTTTTTAGGATGGATTCATGATTTGTCTGCCCCGGATCCGTCATCGGTCTTTACGGCATTTGGGTTGTTGCCGTGGCCAATTCCTGGGTTCTTGGATCTAGGGGTATGGCCAATTTTAATGGGATTGACAATGGTCTTACAACAAAAAATGAACCCCGCCCCCACAGATCCAACCCAAGCTAAAATGATGAAAATGCTTCCCATTATTTTTACATTTATGCTGGGGCGGATGGCGTCCGGTTTGGTGATTTACTGGACATGGAGTAATCTTTTATCTATTGCGCAACAAAAATACATTATGAAAAAAGCGGGGGTAAAATAAATGGGCTTGAACATCAACACCCTGTTTACACCGGTTCCAGAGTTTTTACTGGGGGTTGTGGATGAAAAACAATTGCCAACATCGGGATTCCCCGAAATTGCATTTGCGGGGCGATCTAATGTGGGCAAATCATCGCTGATTAATGCGGTAACGGGGGTTAAGGGCTTGGCACGGGTATCTTCTACCCCGGGGCGGACGCAACAGCTGAATTTCTTTGGCGTGGGGGATAAGTTTAATTTGGTGGATTTGCCTGGGTACGGTTATGCCAAGGCCCCGAAAGCAATGGTGGATAATTGGACGGACTTGATTTTGCGATACCTAAAAGGGCGGGCGCAATTGAAACGGGTATTTTTGCTGATTGACAGTCGGCACGGGATTAAACCTGTGGATGAAAATGTGATGCAAGTGTTGGATACGGCGGCGGTGTTGTATCAATTAGTTTTAACGAAAACGGATAAAATTTCGGGGGCGGAATTGGAAAAGATTTTGGCGGATACCCGTCAAAAAAGTACACAGCATACCGCTTGTTTCCCAGAAATTTTAGCCACCAGTTCCGAAAAAAAACAGGGCTTAGATACTCTTAAAAAAGCCATTATTCAAACGTTGGAGGTTTTTTAATGTCGGCCCCTGATACAATTTACGCCTTAGCATCTGGGGCGGGTAAAGCCGGGGTGGCGGTGATCCGGATTTCGGGACCGGGGTGCCGACATGTGATTGATGTTTTAACCCCCCTTAAAAAAATTAAGCCCCGTTATGCGTATTTGACGACGTTGCAGTTCCAAGAAAAAAAATTAGATCAAGCGGTGGTCTTGTTTTTTGAAGGGCCAGCTAGTTTTACGGGGGAAGATGTTTTGGAATTGCACGTCCATGGGGGAACTGGGGTTTTGACATCTATCTTTGAGGCGTTGGCTAAAATTTCGGGATGTCGGCCGGCTCAAGCGGGGGAATTTTCAAGGCGGGCGGTTCTAAACGGGAAAATGGATTTGACTCAGGCCGAAGGGATTATGGACCTGGTTAATGCCGAAACCGAAGCGCAACATAAACAAGCCCTTAGACAAGTCAATGGTGAATTAAAGGAACTCTTAGATTCTTGGCGGACCCAATTGGTACGTATCGGGGGATTCCTAGAGGCGTTCATTGATTTTCCCGAAGAAGATATCCCGTCCGAAAAAGAACAAATGATTGAGGAAAAATTGGGGACGTTGCAAACGGCGATTTTGGATTATTTGGATGATCATCAAGGGGCCCAGCGGTTGCATGACGGGTTTAAAATTGTCTTGTGTGGGCATACAAATGTGGGGAAATCCAGTTTGTTGAATACCTTGATGAAACGGGAAATGGCGCTGGTTTCTTCTATCCCCGGAACGACCCGGGATGTGGTGGAAGGACACCTTGATATAGATGGATTCCCCGTTATTTTATCAGATACAGCGGGTTTAAGGGCGTCAGGGGGTGTTTTAGAACGCCGGGGGATTGACAGGGCTAAGAAAGAAATCCAAGATGCCGATTTGGTTTTACATTTAGTGGAAGCTAAAACCTATCCAAAGGTTGAAGAGCTCCCCGTGAAAGCGGACTTAATGTTGACGGTATGGACTAAGGCGGACTTACCCAATACGGTGCCGGCCGATGCGTTAAAGATTAGTACGAAAACCGGGGAAGGGGTAAGGGCATTGCTTCATCAGATCAGTCAGATTTTAAAACGGCATTACGGGACACAGTCGCTGCTGACGCGTCAGCGCTATCGGGTCGCCCTGACCGATTGTGCCGCGGCGTTGGGACGGGCCCTAAAAAATAACGTGTTGGAATTAAAGGCCGAAGATATCCGTTTGGCCAGTAAAGCCATTGGACGGATTACGGGGCAAATTGAAACCGAAGAACTTTTGGATGTAATTTTTAAAGAATTTTGTATTGGGAAATAAATACCCCCCTTTACTTTTATTTTTGGGTGCCCTATGTGATAGACGTATTAAAACAAAGGGGGAAAATATGTCTGTTAAAGGAAGTCAAACCGAAAAAAACTTACTGGTGGCGTTTGCCGGGGAAGGGCAAGCTAGAAACCGATATACGTATTGGGCTAGTCAGGCGAAAAAAGAAGGGTTGGAACAAATCGCGGGGATTTTTGCCTTGACCGCTAATCAAGAAAAAGAACACGCCGAACGGTTTTTTAAGTTCTTGGAAGGTGGGGATTTAACCGTCAGTGGTACTTATCCCGCAGGGGTCATCAGCTCCACCCTTGAAAACCTACGGGAAGCTGCTAAAGGGGAAGATTATGAAGGGAATATCTTGTACCCCAGTTTTGCAGATGTTGCCGAACAAGAAGGGTTTAAAGAAATCGCGGATGTCTTTCGGTTTATTAGTGTGGCGGAACATGCCCATCAAGAACGATATGAAGATTTTGCTTTGAATTTGGAACAAGGCCTTGTGTTTAAACGCCCTAAAGAGGTTGTTTGGCAATGCCGAAATTGTGGATACACTGTAGTGGGAACCGAACCCCCAAAATTATGCCCATCATGCGCCCATGCCCAAGGATACTTTGAATTAAAAATGCATAATTGGTAAGAGGTAAAATCAGCATTGGTTGTTTGGGACAAGCGGAAGATGCCTGGACCTTGTGCACCGCACAAGGAGGCATGGCATTAAGCCCCTTGTGGGGCAACAATAAAACAACAGGTCACCCCTTTTTTGCGACAGCAAAAAAGGCATGACAAGAAGATTAGTTAGCCACCCCGTTTATTATACGCGCTTAATACACGGCGTTTTTCAATGTTCCATTCGCGTTCTTTGATGGCGGCGCGCTTGTCGGCTAAGTTTTTCCCGATGGCTAAGGCTAATTTAATTTTGGCATGACCGTGCGTATCAAAAAACAATTCCATGGGAACGGCGGTTTGCCCTTTTTTCGCAATCGCCCCACCGATTTTATGAAGTTCTTTTTTCGTCAGCAGTAATTTCCGTGGCCGATTGGGGGATGTTTTTACAAAACTTTTCCCGACGAATTCATACGGAACAATGTGGGCATTGACTAAGAATAATTCCCCGTCTTCTATAGACGCATAACTTTCGGCGATATTGGCCCGTCCCAAGCGCAACGACTTCACTTCTCCGCCGGTTAAAACTAGCCCAGCGGTGAACGTTTCTTGGATGATGTAATTAAAGCGCGCTTTTTTATTTTGCGCCACCATCCCCGTGGAAATCAGTTGCTTACGATCAGTCATTTTGTTTATCAGGCGTTGTTCTAGTTGTGTTAGGTGTGTTAGATGCAGCACCAAGGGAACTTTCTGCACTCGCTGACGGTTGTGTATTTTGTCCTTGAGAGATATCAGCAGAGGCGTTGCCATTTTGTGGAGTAGTAGATGCTTGTGGTAGATTTTCCGAAGGTGTTCCCCCTTGGGCCTCTTCAGCTTTCCTTGCTTGTTGGCCTTCCCATATCTTCTTTGTCATCCCGAATGATAAAAGGCCAAGAGTGCCCCCTGCGATCCAAGCAATAACCTTTTTAGAATTTGTCGCCCAGGTTTCCTCCCCTGCTTTTTCTTTTTTGGACAGGAGCATACCTTTTACAATATTATAACCTGCGGTTACCCCTAAAGCCCCCGCAAGCCCACCAATAAGGTTTGGATCATTAAAGTTAAAACCTGCTTGCTGGGGATTCTGGGGATTGTTGGAAGTTTCTGTGCCACCATCAGATGGGGACAACCAAGCCGCGAGAGCGTTTAATTTATTCCCTGCTGCCTGTCCGAAGTTCCAAATCCCTGTTCCTACTTCCCAAATGGCATAACCTGTTGGTGCAAGAACACCTACAACAGCAGCTCCCCCTGTGGCTTTCAGAAGTAATCCTTTTTTGGTCCATGCACAACTTAAAACTTTGAGAGATTTATCTCCTCCCCATTTTATCACTCTTCCACCCCAAAAAGCTTTTTGTGCTACATCTACAGAGCGACCAGAGCTTCGTGCTAATGCATTGACTTGTTCAGTTGCTTCCTGTATTGCAGCACCTACACTTTCTTTAGAAGACGCGGCGGCAATGCGTTCAGTGAGCTCTGCCCCTATATTATCAAGTTTAGCTCTTGCCTTAGTAGAAAGGCCGTCTCTAAATGCTTTCCGGAAATCAGCACCTTGCTTTAGGACGCCTTCGGTAAAGAAATTTTCTAGTTGTTGTTCTGATAAGGATCGTTCTATTGTTTTTGCATCCTTTGATACTTTTTTGTAAAGATTTTTATGTTCTTTGAAAAAACGTTCTTCAAGGAGTTCTCTTTCATACGAATCTTGTGTTGCATTTATTTTTTTTGTATACTCATTAAAAAGTCGTTCTTCTTTATCCTCAAAGCTTTTTAGATAGCTCCCTTCAGCAGTAGCAAGATCCAATTGGGCGGTTTTATAAGTCGTTGCTTGATCTGCATGCTTTTCCACATTTTTAGAGGTGTCTCTTCCTTTTTGAGCTAACTTTTGCCCCCGACTTTTAGTTTTTTGGAGGTTTTTCCCCGCTTTTGTTGCTTTTGGCGCTGTTTTTTTAATATCCCTGAGAAAGGTAGCCGCACTCGCCGCTTCTTTTTCTCCTAATCCGAGAAAGCGTAAAAAGGTTTTTGGCTCAGGCATCTTAATCTCCTTTCGTGTTATATGTCTCCCGTGAAAGTATCATGTTTTAGCAGAATTGTCAAAAAAATATTGTCTATTATCTTTTGGTTTGATATGATAAAATCAAAGTTAAACGAAAGGTGAGCTATGACATTGCAAGAAATTTGGGATTCTATAGGCGAGTTTTTTAAAAGTATTTGGACATATTTTTTTGGGGAGAAAAAACAACAAAGTTCTGCCCCAGAAAATTTTTCAAATCTCCCGAGTAGATTTGAGGATATCCCGTTGGATGATAAAGCACAAGATATGATAGATGTCACCCTAGACGCTTTGCCGGAAGCTAAGCAGGATGTTGAAGTCATTGAGCATGCCTTACCTTGGGTTGAAAATGCTTCAATGGATGCACAAGTGGCGGGAATGGGGGTGCAAGGTGTTTCTTCTATTGGGAAAAAAGTGAGTTCTGAAGGGGTCAAGGGTGCTGAAAAGATAGCCGAAAAAGGGGCAAAAAGGGGTTTGGGGTGTGTAATTGAAAACGGAGTTATGAAACCTTTGTTTGGATTTGATGCCGCCTGGCAAGGATATAGGGCGATGGAGTTATACCAACAAGGACATGCACGACAAGGAGATTTTGAGGCAGCTTCCGCAATAGCATGGGGGGCTGCGGCTGCTTATGGATGGGCGTTTACCCCCGCTTTGTTAATAACGGCTACAGAAGTGGGGATTGATAGATTTAATGCTGCCCAACGAAAGGGGTATGTTCAGAAAAACACACCCTTAGAAGAACAAAGAAGGGCGTTAAAATGTTATTTTATTGAATCTTGTCAGCAACAACAAGAAGAAAAACAGTTGGCGATAGAATGGGGGCTTTGGACAGCAGAACAAGAGAAAGCTTGGCGATCAGAACAAGGGGTAAATGCGTATGCCCATGTTGCTTTACCCGAGAATATCCGACAACAATTGTATGCAAAATTGGCGGAGTTAGGTGAGAGAGGCGAGGCCATCCCTCTTACAAAAGAAAAACGATTGCTTTCCTTTTGGAACTATCAAGAAATGGTGCGTAATACCGATATTGATCTGGACAAGGAAGCGGGAAATATACAGGAGTCAGCCTATAATGATCCAAATCGGTGGTGGAATAAAGCGTTTTTCTGGCGTTCTAGTGCAGAGGCGTTTAATAAGGCTAATAAAGATCCGCGTGCAATGTCCCCCGCAGAACAGGAGGCCCTAGCCCTTTCTAAACGAGAGTATGATGTTGCCGTGATGCTAGGGATAAGAGAAAATGTGATTCCCCCAGGGGAAATGAAATTATCCCATGAAGAACGATTGGTGTTATATAAAAAAGTGGGGATACTTCAAGGGGATGTTATTTCACATGCAGATGAAGAAAAGTTTAAGTGCCTTGAAACAATTCCACGAGACCAAATTCATATTACTTTACGTGTAAAATCTTCTTTATTTGAATGTGAAGAATATGCTAAATCGGAATTAATTAAAAAATATACAAAGAGTGAGCTTAAAACAATTCCATCCACATATCAAGGTGGTATGCCACAACAAGTAACTGTAACACATATCCCTAAAGAAAAAGATCTTAAACCAGAAGAAGTTCGTGCTTTGGCAGAAGAGACAAAATTGCAAGCAATGGCAGACCCGTTGGGGTTAGAACCCGAAGAACTCATTGCATATTTTAAGGGAAAATATGCTGATCCCTTAAAAAATCTTTCAGAGGCGGAAAAAGAAGCAAAAGTCAAGAGTATACTGGTAACTTCCAATGATATTATCTTAAGACCTGATGGAGAAATGACGTTAGATCCGCCTTTTGAAAGTGTTTTTTCGCGTCAACAGAAAGAGATTGCAGAACAGAAGAAAATAGATGATCAATTTAAGGGAAGTAGAATTAAAGGGGCCGTTTTACTTAATGACACTGGAACCCCAGTTTATGTGGGGGTGGATACGTCTATGAAAAATGAAGGGGTGCTACTTATTGCTTCGGATAAAAAACTAGAGCAACCAAATGATCACGAAGTCATGTGGGTAGGGGGATCTATCAGATTTAACAAAAAAAATAGTCCTTACTCAGTAACGTGTAACGGCGTTGATTATCAGGTCGTAGAAATGGAAGATGTTGCCGAAATGCGCTTGGATGGGTCTGCAATTAAGAATATTGGGTGTCAGTTGCCCCCAGCTGTTTGGCAATTTTGGAGAAGAGGAGAGCTACAACAGGATCCAATCTATTATTTAAATGGACGGTCTATCTTTTCATCAGGTCCTCATATTTTGGAAAATAGTTCTGTTTTGGAAGGGTTGAATTTGAAGAAAAAACAGAAAGTAGGGGAAAATCCAGGACAAAAACCAAAGGATGAATTAATAAACAATGACCAACAAGGAGCAGGGGCCCTAAGAAAGGCACAAGAATCCTCAACGATGAATGGAACCCCAACCAATCAAAAAGATAAAACTACCCCTCTTTACTGACCACGACCATGGCTTCGCGCAGGACTCGGTCGCCGTGGATGGTATAGCCCGCTTGTAATTCTTGAACAATGGTGCCAGCGGGTTTTTCTTTATCTGGGACTTCTTGGACAACTTTGTGATAGTAGGGGTCAAAGATTTGGCCTAAACATGCCATCCGTTCAATGCCGTGTGCTTTTAAAACAGACGTAAATTGTTTTAAGGTCATTTCAATCCCAACGACTAAATTTTTCCAGACACCTTCTTGTTTTTCTGGCACACAAGCCAAGGCCCCTTCCAAACAATCAATAACGGGAAGTAAATCCTTGGCAAAGCCGGCATTGGCAAACTTAGCCGTTTTTTCCATATCAATTTGGGTGCGTTTACGCACGTTTTCCATTTCAGCCACCGCCCGCAGGGCTTTATCTTTCCATTCTTCCACTTGGGCTTGCAGGGTTTCTATGACTTCGGTATTAGAAATTTCGGGGGCCTTTTGTTCGGTTTTGCCCTCTTTTTCAAGATGTTTTTCTTCTTTTTTAGACATGAACGAATCCTCCTATTACTATACTATTTAATGTAGGGTTTATGAAAAATCAAGGTAAAGATTGTTTTTTTTGAAAAATATGCTATGATAAAAAGCGAAAGGATACGTCATGAAAAGATATGCAGATCGTTCAGAACAAAAAATGCGTCCCGTCAGCTTAACATTGGATGCGAATAAGTATGCCGAAGGGTCATGCTTGATTAGTTTCGGGGATACACGGGTCATGTGTACGGCTTCGGTGGAAGAAAAGGTTCCTGCTTGGTTAAAAGGCACTAAGCAAGGGTGGGTAACGGCCGAATATGGTATGTTGCCTAGATCTACGGCACAACGAATGGACCGCGAAGCCAAAAAAGGACAGGGGGGACGAACCCATGAAATTCAACGTCTTATCGGTCGGGCTTTACGGGCTGGGGTGGATTTGACGGTATTGGATGGGTTAACGATTCACATTGATTGTGATGTGATTCAAGCCGATGGGGGAACACGCACGGCCTCTATCACCGGTGGATTTATGGCCTTGTATTTGGCGTGTCAAAAATTGGTAGAACGGGGACGAATTCCTACGTTGCCGATAACACATTTTGTAGCGGCGATTTCCTGTGGTATGGTGGATGGTTCGGCACTGCTTGATTTAGATTATTCGGAAGATTCCCGGGCCGAAACAGATGCAAATTTCGTGTTTTTGGATACTGGGACTTTGGTAGAAGCCCAAGCCACCGCCGAACATCGGCCGTTTTCAAAGGAAGAATTTTTAACCCTTTTTGATTTGGCCGATAAGGCAACAAAAGAATTGATTGCTTTGCAAAAGAAAACGCTTTTGTTGCGATCTACGGGGGAAAAATGACCTTTATTCGGTTTTATGGCCGACGGAAAAATAAGCCTTTGCGCCCTTCACGTGAAATACTGATGGACTCGTTGTTGCCAAAACTTCTTCTTCCCAAAGAAGGGGCTTATGATTTTTCTAAGATGTTTCCGAATAAAAAAGAAATTTGGTTAGAAGTTGGTTTTGGGGGCGGGGAACATTTTGCGGCGTTATGCCGAAGTTATCCCGATATTGGTTTTATTGGGGCAGAACCATTTATTAACGGGGTGGCATCGCTTTTGGCACATTTAAATGGATCCCATGAAGCCCCTGGGACATATACAGATTTAGCCCCTGAATATGTCCCTAATATGCGTATTTATCCCGATGATATTCGCCAAGTTTTCCCCTTGTTTCCCAAAGAAAGTTTATCACGGATCTTCGTGCTATATCCTGATCCATGGCCCAAAGCCCGGCATGCAGGGCGGCGCTTTATGAATGTGGAAAATTTAAAAACATTGGCGGCGTTATTGAAAAAGGGTGGGCAAATTGATTTGGCGACCGATATGCCTTTTTATATGGATTTTGCCGTGGAACAGGCCGAATTATCGGGTTTATTTACATTGACGGGGGTTCAAACAACGCCCCCGAAAGATTGGATAACCACGCGGTATGAACAAAAGGCGTTAGCAGCAGGACGCACCCCACTTTATACCCATTTCATTAAAAAATAAAAAAAGCCCCCTGATATAGGGGGATTTTAATTGGTGCGATCGAGAAGACTTGAACTTCCACGGATTGCTCCACAGCGACCTCAACGCTGCGCGTCTACCAATTCCGCCACGACCGCTTATGAAGACCCATTCAGTATACTTAATTTTTTCCTTTTTTTCAAGTAAAAAATGTTTTGGCCCCCTGATCGCACCATTTAAGACGTTATGTCTTTAGAAGTGATACCGTGCAGATAATAGAATATCATGTGATCTTAAATCTTCACGAGATTTCACGCCCTCGGCCGCTCTTTTCAGGCGTGCTTTCCCCAGGTTCGTAAAGCGGTATCCTAAATCCAAACTCCAACAATCATTGATGTAGTAGTCAATACCGGCCCCTACGTTCCAGGCGAAACGACTGCTGCCCTTTCCTTTGCCGTCAGCAATGCTATCTGTTTTGTTATAAGCGTACCCGATACCCCCCATAGCATAAATATCGGCTTTCCCATACAAAGGGATGGTTCCGTAAATATTTGCTAGGACTGGGATAGCCCAAACTTTTGATTTTTCACTGGCTTCCTTGAAGTGGACTTTTCCCCAAGGACGGAAAGAAGCAATAATATCAGAACGGATATATTCGTTATACTTGTATCCCATACCAAGACCGAAGATACCGTGTTCTTTGTATTCGTCTTGACCAAAGCCCATCCCGGCTTGAACGACCCCGTATGTGTGGGCCGGCATCATAGATTCTTCCGCATGAGCAAAGGTGCACACACTTAAAACGGCCAATGTGGATAATAAATACTTTTTCATTTTTTTCTCCTTTTTCTAAGTTGCAAAAGTATCACATTTTCAATTGTAGGTAGTAAACACATAAAATGTCTAGTCCCTTTTTGCATTTTCTTGAAAATAAATAGAATAGTATGTTTTTTACATATCCTATTACTCTTTTTTTATAAAAAAGCCCCTCTATCTTGAAAGATAAAGAGGATTTTTTTCAATTTTTAAGAGAAAAATCTATCGGGATTGTGACAGAGCTTGAAGCATTGATTTTTGTACGCGGCGTTCATCCTTAGGAAGCCCCTTGAGTGTTTGAAGAGTAGCAATATCTTTTTCTGTTAAAGAATGGCTGGTAAGAATATCAAACCGATAAGATGCTTGGCGATAAATCGCGTTTTTAATACGGATGGCACGTGCCCTTTTTTGTAACGCTGGATTGGCCAATTCTTTATTGTATTGGTGACAGAGCTTTCCTAAATTCATTGAAATAGTGTGGTCTATATGGCGTGAAATAGTACGGGGGTTAGTTTCCCACCCTAAAGGTTGATTGTGGCGTTTGGACCAACGGTAAGCCGCTTTTTCGGCCAAAAGATATTCTTTTTTAAAATACGTAATAACGGCCTGTGCAAAGGGGGTCCAAGAATCTTCTTGTCCAAATTCGCGCAAAGCTTTGCATGTATCACAATTATAATAAGTTGTTGTCATCAGAAATCTCCATAAAAAATAACAATAAATGAAAGATATCACAAAAGATGATATTTGTCAAGTATTTTTATGCTATAACCAAAGCCCCATCTTTGATGGTTAAACGCATATCCATTCTGTTGGCTAAATCTGGATTATGGGTGGCAATAACGGCGGCTAACCCCGTTTCTTTGACGATTTTTAGCAGTAAATTGAAAACGCTTTCGGCCGTAACGGGATCTAAGTTCCCTGTGGGTTCATCGGCAAGCAGTAATTTCGGTTTATTGGCCAAGGCCCTAGCTATCGCTACCCGCTGTTGTTCCCCACCAGATAATTGTCCCGATCGGTGATGTAGGCGCTTTTCTAGACCAACCAGAGTCAAAAGCTCTTCTGCCCGAGTTTGCGCCTCTTTGATGGACGCCCCCGCTAAACGTTGGGGGAGCATCACATTTTCTAGGGCAGAAAAATCGGGCAATAACAAATGGCTTTGATAAATAAACCCGATATGGTGCCGACGCAAAGCCGTTCGTTTTAAATCCGACATTTTCTTTAAGTTTTGCCCGTCTAATACAAGGGTGCCATTGGTGGGGGTATCTAATAACCCCGCAATGTGTAAAAGGGTGGATTTTCCAGACCCAGAAGGCCCCGTTAAAGCAATCAATTGACCGGGGTAAATAATCAGATTGACATCTTTCAAAACAGCAAGTTTCGTTTTGCCTTTGGTGAACGTGCGCCCGATGTGTTGAAGTTCTAAAATACTATTCATAGCGCAAAATCTCCACAGGATCGGTTTTACTGGCTTTCCAAGCAGGGTATAGGGTTGCCCCTAAGGAAAATGTTAAGGCCATTGCGGTGATTAGGATAACTTCTTGTGGGTCCACTTTGGCGGGTAAGTGCGACAGGAAGTAAATTTCGGCCGAAAAGAGTTCATGCCCCGACACATTTTCTAAAAACGTTTTAATGGCGTCTATATGGGTGCAAAATAAAAGGCCTAACCCAACCCCAGACAGTGTTCCAATAACCCCGATCGTCAAACCCGCCAATAAAAACACCCGCATAATTGTTCCCCGCGTCGCCCCCATGGTTCGTAAAATGGCAATATCTTTGGCTTTGTCTTGTACCAACATAATTAGCCCCGAAATCATGTTAAAAGCCGCCACAATGACAATCAATGTTAAAATTAAAAACATCACATTTTTTTCAACTTCAATGGCATTGAAAAAGGCCTTGTTCGTATAACGCCAATCTTTAAGACGAGCCCCTTGGGGCATTAAATCGGCCGCTGCATCTAAAACTTTTGGGGTGTGAGAGGTGTCATCTAAGAACACTTCTAAATGAGAAACGGCATTGGGATACATGAAGAAAGTTTGTGCCTCTTTTAACGGAACAAACACAAAATTGTCGTCGTATTCAAACATCCCCGAATCAAACGTTCCAATCACTTTATAGGTTTGCATTTTAGGAATGGTTCCAAAAGCCGTAATATTCCCTTTAGGGGAAATCAAAGTAACGGTATCGCCTTTGTTAATGCCTAATTTTAAGGCCAAACGATAGCCCAAAATCATTGTCCGTTCTTTGAAATTTTCTATGGGTAATCCGTGATAACCTTGAAAGAGTACAGGATGATTCTTAAAACTTTTTGCCGGCATTCCCCGGACCATGACCCCGATAGAGGCGTATTGAGTAGAGGCCATGGCTTGTCCATCTACAACGGGGGATACTTCTTGGACATGCAGGGTGTTTGATAGGCGTTCTGTCGCCTCTTCATAATGCGTTAGGGCCACCCCCGTTTCTGGATAAACCCCTAATTGCCCATTGATGCCTAAAATCCGTCCAATCAGTTCGTCTTGAAAACCATTCATAACACTGGTGACGATAATTAAAGTTGCTACCCCCAGCATAATCCCCAAAAAGGAAAATGCCGAAATCACAGAGACAAATTTGGTTTGCTTGCGGGATCGCAAGTACCGGAAGGCCATAAAACGTTCAACTGGACTAAACATAGGGGGTATTATAGGCCTTTTTTTAAAAAAAATCTACCAATTTTTGCACAAAGCTGTGGTGGCTTGGTAGGATTCAGGGGTATCAATAATGGCGTTTTTTTCTTCAATTTTCTTGTTTATATGATTGATAATAGGGTCAATGTCTTTCATGACTTGGCGGGCTTGATTTTCCAAAACGGCTTGCGCCCGTTCACCGGTATACACATATTCGGGTTTGATTTTTTTGACGGCCTGTTTAATGGTGCGTTCCAAATCGGGCTTGAAAAAGCTCATGGCCTGTTGTGTAACGGCGACATGGAATTTTTCATGTTCTTTGATGGTGTTAAATTCGCAAGACCCTGCCTTATACTTTTTATCAATAAAAACATAAATGACGTCCGAACCAATACTAAACACAATCCGGCGAATTCCAACACAGGTTTTATTTCCTTCCCGACGCTGAAAAGGAACAACTTCATAACTGGCCGAAATTTTATTGGTGGTCAGGCCTAAGTTATTTTCAGGAAGATTGAGATTTAAGTGTTTAGCATATTCTTCGCGGGACATATTCGTCACATACTTCACAATGCCGGGTTTTGTTTTAATTAAAACGTCCGGTGTACGATAGGTGCATTCGGCCCTTGCACTCATGGCAAAAATAAGATAAACTCCCACTAGAAAAATTTTCTTCATGACATACATCATAACGTTAAAGGGGAAAAATGCAACGATTTATTTCATGGAATGTCGCTTCTGTTCGGGCTAGGTGGCCAAATGTTGAGTGTTTGGTTAAAACTTATCATCCGGACATTTTGGCTTTACAGGAAATTAAAGCCACAGCGGATACTTTCCCATTTTTTGAAACTGAGGCCTTGGGATATCACGCCTATATTTCTGGTCAAAAAGGGTTTAATGGGGTGGCGTTGTTAAGTAAGGAACCTTTAACCGATATCAAAGATAATTTAATGAATGAATCAGGGAATGAATTGCAAGCCCGCTTTATTCAGGGAAATATAGGGGGAATAACGGTTATAAGTGTCTATGTCCCCAATGGGAATCCCCCCGAAAAAGATCCCACAGATACGACCCGTCTTCAATATAAACTACGGTGGTTTGATGCTTTGCAAAATCACTTAAAATCCCTGTCCGGCCCTGTTGTGTGTATGGGGGATTTTAATGTGATAGAGAAAGATACGGATGTCTATAATCCCGCAGCATACCGGACAAATGCCTTGATGGTTCCGGAAGTTAGGACAGCTTTTCAAGGGCTTTTAAAACTTCCATTGGAAGAAGCCATTCGCTTGAAACATCCCGAAGAACATTACTATTCATTTTGGGATTTCCAAATGCGGGCATGGGAAAAAAATTATGGGATGCTGTTGGATAGAATCCTGTTAACACCGGATTTGGCCCTTAAAGTACAAGATGCTGGGGTCTTGAAAGAGGTAAGATCTTGGATGAAAACATCCGATCATGCCCCCGTGTTTATGACCATAAAATAACTTGGCATTTTAATTTCTTTCCTTTTTGTTAAAAAAGGTGTACAATAGCACTATGCAAAAGTGGGCTGTTTGTTTGGGTATAATTTTAGGCCTTTGGGGAACCGAAGTAAAGGCCGGTGTGCAGACATTGATCAGTTTAGATAAAACGTGTCGGTTGTTTTATCCCACAGATAAAAATGTGACGGGATGGCGTATTAAAACATCTTTGCCGTGTCCTGGGGGTAGGGTGCATGGACAAGGACGCATAACCTTGATGAATGCCTTTCATAAACCCGAAGAAGAATTGAATGGTTTTTTTTCCCAAGGGTATTGGACAGATGTGTTGATAACGACCCCTTTGCACCTTGCCAATTCTAAAGAAGGGCCAGCGTTATTATTTTTATTGGCCCAAGATGTGCAACCTGCGGTCTCTTATTTTGGGTATATGACGGCGCAAAAAAATAATCCATTTTATTATTCGGCGTTTAAATTATGTTCTAATGTACGTGTTTTAGTCCAAACATCAGAAGATTTAGCCGATGAAACTTTTCAAAAACAAGTGGCTTTGAGGACCACAGGGGCTATGAAGTCTTTGTGTCCCCAAGCATCTAAAATAACGTTGTTTTCTAGGATGTCCGACGAAGATCCCCCTTCTTTATATGGTATATTAGATACCCAAACGATGCATTTTGAAAAAAGGGTGGCCCCCAAGATTGCCCCAGTTCCTGAAGACCTTACCGAGGCTGAAACGGCGTTATATGTGCCAGAACAGGCCGCGTTGGAAACTAAAAATCCCCTAGAAAATCTTTCTCATTTGTTTTTAAAGAGTTTAATCACTGGGCAAAAGATAAAAGGACGGGCTAGGGTCCATATTACCGAGGCGTTGCATGTGGATGAACCTGTCAAAGCCACTATTTTAGGGGCGGTAACCCCAGGGTGGGGAGTTGTGGAAGGGACTTTTTTTAAAAGCGGGGAACAAACACCGATTATTCAAGTGAGATCTTGGACTTCTGAAGAAAGAGAGGCCCCATGAAAAAAATGTTAATCTTAATTGGGGTTGGATTGGCCTGTGCAGGGTGCTTATTTGTTTTGGGTCAAAGCTTTAAACCAATGCCAGAAATGCCGTTTAAGTACACGTCCAAAGTTAAAGTTTTAAAAGATGGCATGGCCTTTTTTGATGTCCAATTGAAAAATCCCGCTGTTACGATAGAAAAATTAATTTATCGCCCTGGCAAAAATGATGTTTTTATTAAGGCCGTCCATTTTTCTTTTCCTGTTTTAAAACGGCTTCAACGTTATCCCAACGTGGCGGTGGAACACTTAGATCATTATGTTCCTTATCGGGATATTCTGCGGTTTCCTATGGAATCATTGGCCTTGGCGGAAATTTATACATTAAAAGGAACTTTGGCGTGTACTGGAAAGAAAATGCAGGCCCCTTTTAGTGCATGGTATTGCACCCTAGAACGTGATGAAGAAAAACCTGTTTTCTTCACGTTGGGATGTTTGACGGATGTACAGACACCATTTGAACAGATGGTTTGTCCCGATGTTAGAATTAGTTTGCCCCTAGGTAAAATGGTGGCGGTATATGCCCGATATGCCAAAGGGTTAGGTGTGTCCTTTCCTTTTCCAGATAAAGCGGTTTTGGAATTGCGCCTGACTTTGCCGGAACAGCCCCTGATAACCTTGTTTGAACAGGGGATGCCTGATGCCCAAGTACAGGTATTACCTTAGCTTTCTTCCCCAAATTTGTTTTGAATAAGGGATTTTAAACAAGAAAAAGCTTTTTCTTCATCGGTTCCCGTGACAGTTAAGGTAATTGTATCTCCACAAGCTGCCCCCAACATCAATAGGCCCATCACGGATTTGCCTGAAACACACATATCCCCTTTTTGGACCGTAATTTCGGATGTGAATGCGTCGGCATGTTGTACAAAAACAGCGGTAGCCCGTGCATGCATCCCCTTAAAATTTTGAATGACGATTTTTTCTTGTTGCATTTAAGCGTCCAATTGTAAAAGTTCCGAAGCAATATGAATATAATGACGGCCTGCTTCTTGTGCATGTCTGACGGCATCGGTTAACGGTTCATTGCGTTCCCGCACCAATTTGACAAGTAAAGGGACATTCACACCGGAGATAACCTCAATATTTAACTCTTCCATTAAAGAAGTGGCAATGTTGGAAGGTGTCCCCCCAAACATATCCGTTAAAATAACAACCCCATCCCCTGTATTAACAGCGGTTGCTTTTTCCAAAATTTCATGACGTTTCTTTTCTGTTTCATCCGTAGGATAAATCCCGACACAGGCAATATTTTCCTGGGGACCTGTGACGTGTTCCATAACGTTTACAAGCTCCTTCGCTAAGCCCCCATGTGTAACAATGACAATTCCTATCATTATATCGCCTCTGGATAAAGGATAGCATAAAAATCCTATTTTGTAAAGGAAAAGATGAAAGGTCTTGACAAGGGGGCTTTTTAATGGCAAAGTTAAGACTTAACAAAAGGAGTCTTGATGAAGAAAGAATTTTTAGAAATTTCTTGGAAACGTTATTTATTGCCCCCTATTCATCCTGAAGGGATTCGTGTTGTCCTAATTATGGCCTGTGTGGTAACGTTGTTAGGGTTGTTAAGTTCCTATATTTGGGTTATTGGGGTGCCGGTGTTGGGGTTTGCCCTTTATTTCTTTCGGAATCCCGAACGGGTTCCCCCAGAAGGGGATCATTTAGTCTTGGCCCCTGCCGATGGGATTGTCTGTGCTATTCGGGAAATGGTTCCCCCAGAAACGCTTAATTTAGGAACGGATCCTTTGATTCGGGTCAGTACGTTTATGAGTGTCTTTAACGTCCATGTTAACCGGAATCCTGTATCAGGGATGGTGTGTGCCTTAAAATATCATCCGGGAAAGTTTGTGAATGTGGCCCATAAAGACAGTGAAGATAATGAACGACAGGAAATTTGCGTACAAAAACGAAATGGCACAAAAATTGGGTATGTGCAAATAGCTGGACTCGTCGCACGACGGATCTTCTGTCCCTTACAGGTTGGACAGCAGGTCAAACGTGGTCAGGTGTTTGGGTTAATCCGATTCGGTTCGCGTTTGGATGTCTATTTACCTAAAGGGGTAAAACCTTTGGTGGAATTGGGGCAAACGATGGTGGCCGGGGAAACGGTTATTGCAGATTTAACGAAAGGGAAATCACATGAAAGATGAACTAAAACTAAAACGCTTGTGTCCAAATATGGTAACGATGACGGCGTTGTGTTTTGGGGTATCATCCCTGAATATGGCTTATTGGGGACAATGGCAAATGGCCCTGACCTTTATTATTTTGGCGGGGATTTTTGACTTCTTAGATGGAAAAATCGCCCGTATGTTAGGGGTGGGATCCCATTTTGGGGAAGAATTGGATTCGTTATCTGATTTTGTGAGTTTTGGGGTCGCGCCTGGTTTTTTAATGTATCAATGGACGTTGGATCAAGAAGCTAGAATTAATGTATTACAAAGTATCGCCATGCGTTCGGATACTGTCGGGATTTTACAAAATATTGGCATGCGGTCTGATGCCGTTGGCATATCGTGGGTTTTGGTCTTATTTATGGCCATGTGTTGCGCCATGCGTTTGGCCCGCTTTAACGCTATGATTGGAACGGAAACTCCCCCTTATTGGCGGCCCTTTTTTATGGGGGTGCCGGCACCGGCAGGGGCTGGGTTGGCGGTATGGCCGTTAATTTGTTCTTTGGCCACTGGGGGAAAAATTGAATTTTTCCGTTCGCCGATTTGTGTGGGGACGATGTTGGCTTTAAGTGGTTTGTTGATGGCCAGTAAGATTCCAACGATTTGTTTAAAACACTTGCACCTTAGTGAAGGAACAATCGCGAATATCCGTATCGCTTTGATGCTAGCGATTGCAGGGTTGGTATGGATGCCGTGGATTACGTTAAGTCTTGTGGGGTTGACCTATGTGGTCTGTATGCCCTTGGGGGTTATCTACTTCTTAAAGACCCGCCATACGTATTTGGTGGCACATCCTGCCCGTCGGAAAAAATAAAAAATCATCTATAAAAAAAGGGCTTTGAGTACAAGCCCTTTTTTTTATTGTCGTTGAATGCTATCACGCTGACCGGTATTATACTTCCCAAAATTGCCCATGATTTCGGCCAAGAATGATGGATCTGCATGTTGCGTTTGGGTCATATCTGGATCAAAGGAAACGGCTTTGGCGTCAGCTAAGGTTAAATGTGTTGTTTCCAATAACCTATCCTTTTTATCAAAGGTTAAGACATAGACATCCCGCTCAATTTCTTTATCTGGCATAAAACCTTGCCCTTTTTTGATATTGCGCGCATAGACCATAAAATGGGTTCCATCTTTTTCTTCAAAAGCCGGTGGCCCCAACATCCGTTGTACTTTTTGCAGGGAATCCCCCTTTTTTAAGGTATCAAAACGCTCGGTTAAGGGAAGTTCCCCACTCTGGGTGATACTACAGCCCGCAAGGAAGCCCAAAAGGGCCAAACTAATGCTTAAATTTTTCATAGGCGATATCATAGGTTTTTTTTCGGGGAATCACAAGCTTTTTTTTAGAAAAAACATTTTTTTACACTTTTTTAACTTTTTTTTAAAAAATCTATTGACAAGTGGGATAAAAACGTGTAAAGTAAAACACTACTTTGATTTTTGAAGTTGTTTTTGTTTGTTTTATTGAAAATGGAGAAGAAACTTGGCACGTATTGCAGGTGTTAACGTCCCAACGAATAAATTGGTTGTGATTGGGTTGACGTATATCTATGGAATTGGTCGAAAAACGGCAGAAGAAATTTGTAAAAAGCTTGAAATTCCCGCGGATAAACGGGTGAACGAGCTTTCTGATGAAGAAACGCTGAAAATTCGGGAACTTATTGACAGTTCGTATCACGTAGAAGGTGATTTGCGACGGGATATTTCCATGAACATCAAGCGGTTAATGGATTTGGGATGTTATCGGGGCTTGCGTCATCGGAAAAAATTGCCGGTGCGGGGGCAAAGAACGCATACAAACGCCCGGACAAGAAAAGGAAAGGCAGTTCCTATTGCCGGTAAGAAAAAAGCAACTAAATAGTTAGAACTATCAGGAAAAGGTTTTTGACATGGCAACGAAAAAAACGGTCGCACGAACGACTAAAAAAGAAAAAAAGAATATTTCTGTGGGGGTCGCCCATATTAATTCTACATTTAACAATACGATGATTACCATTACGGATACCCAAGGAAATGCCCTTTCATGGTCTTCTTGTGGGGCTAAAGGGTTTAAAGGGTCCAGAAAATCAACCCCGTATGCCGCTCAGGTGGCGGCAGATGATGCGGCGAAGAAAGCACAGGAACACGGGCTTAAAAGTGTAGATGTCATGGTCATGGGGCCAGGGTCTGGACGTGAATCCGCCCTTCGGGCTCTGCAAGTGGCAGGTTTAACCATTACATCTATCCAAGATGTAACGCCGATCCCTCATAATGGTTGCCGTCCTAGAAAACGTCGGCGCGTTTAGTTTTTTTGATTTGAAAATTAACACTTTGGAAAGGGCTTCATATGATACAAAAGAATTGGCAAGAACTTATTAAGCCGACCAGTTTGACGGTTAATCAAGAAACAAAGGGAATGCGGGCAACACTCGTTATTGAACCGCTGGAAAGGGGATTTGGGTTGACCCTGGGCAATGCGTTGCGCCGGGTTTTATTGTCTTCTTTGCAGGGGGGGGCTATTACGGCCATTAAGATTGAAGGGGTTTTACATGAATTTACTTCAATTCCTGGGGTTCGGGAAGATGTAACCGATATCATCTTGAATATTAAACAAATGGCGGTTCGGGTAGATAGCGAAACAACACAGCGTTTATTCTTAAAGGCCGAAGGTCCTTGTACAGTAACGGCTGGGATGATCGCGGAAAATCATGCTGTTGAAATTATGAATCCAGAACTTGAAATTTGTCATTTGGATGAAGGGGCTAAATTAGATATGGAATTGTGGGCATCCACGGGGAAGGGGTATGTTCCGGCGGCCCAGAATCGTCCCGAAGATTGTCCGATTGGGCTTTTGCCGATTGATGCAATTTTTTCCCCAGTAAAATCGGTGATTTATTCGGTGGAAAATGCCCGGGTTGGTCAACAAACAGACTTGGATAAATTGTCCTTGACTGTGGAAACAAATGGGGTTGTCCTTCCAGAAGATGCGGTGGCTTTGGCGGCCCGTATTTTGCAAGAACAATTGAAACCCTTTATTAACTTTGAAGAACCAGAAGAGACACGGACAGATAGTAAAGCATCTGAATTACCCTTTAATCGGAATTTATTGCGCAAAGTTGATGAACTTGAATTATCGGTTCGTTCGGCCAATTGCTTAAAGAATGACAATATCATTTATATTGGGGATTTAGTTCAAAAGACAGAATCTGAAATGCTCAGAACCCCGAACTTTGGGCGTAAGTCTTTGAATGAAATTCGTGAATTGCTCAGTGCGATGGATTTGCATTTAGGAATGCATATTGAAGCATGGCCACCAGAAAATATTGAGGCTTTGTCCGCTAGTTTAGAACGGGAAAGCTAAAACCGTCGTGGGGGCACGGCGTCCGATTTTTACATAGAATGGAAAGTCGGTTTGTTGGATCCATCTTGACCTACAAGATACAGAAAGAAAGGAAGAAAAAATGCGTCATGGGTTAAAACAAAAAAGTTTGAATAGAACGACTTCACATAGAAAAGCGTTATTTTCAAATATGTCAGTGGCTTTGGCCAAACACGAACAAATTAAAACAACTTTACCAAAAGCAAAGGCCTTGCGTCCTGTCTTTGAAAAGCTTATTACAAAATCAAAAACAAATACGTTGCATATTCGGCGCCAATTGCTTGCTTTCTTACGGGATGAAGTTATTGTAGAAAAGATGTTAGCTGTCTTAGGACCTCGGTACAAAGAACGTCAAGGCGGGTATGTGCGGATTTTAAAAGCAGGATTCAGATTTGGGGATTGTGCCCCTATGGCGATTATGGAATTGGTGGATCGGGATGTAAAGGCAAAAGGGGCTGATGATAAAAAGCCGGTGGCCGAAGAAGTTCCCGAAGATAAAAAAGAAGACAAGAAAGAAACAAAAGCAACTAAGAAAGAACCAGCGAAGAAGGAAGTAAAAAAAGCAACCGAAAAGAAAGAAAAGACAGAAAAAGAAAAAACTGAAAAAAACGAGCAAAAATAATAAAAAGGGGTGTAGCTCAGTTGGTAGAGCGTCGGTCTCCAAAACCGAATGTCGTGGGTTCGATTCCTGCCGCCCCTGCCAACTTTTAGAAAAGAGGCAAAAGCATGAAAACAACGCCAGCACAGTTCGTTCGTCAAGTTAAGCAAGAAGTTGCTAAAATCACTTGGCCGTCTAGGAAGGAAACCCTTCAAGGGACACTTGTTGTTAGTGTGATGAGTATTATTATTGCGTTGTTCTTATTCGTGGTGGATTTAGTTTTTGCTGGGGTTGTTCGCTGGATTATAGGAGGTTAGAATGGCATTGAAATGGTATGTTGTGCATGTGTATTCCAGTTTTGAAAACAGGATTGCTGATTTTATCCGGCAACAGGCCGAAAAAGAAGGGGTGTCTGATAAAATTGCCGAAGTGATGGTGCCAAAAGAAAATATCGTCAGTGTCAAAAATGGGGCCAAAGTTGAATATGAACGTAAGTTTTTCCCAGGGTACGTTTTGGTGAAAATGGAAATGACGGATACGACGTGGCATTTGGTCAATGATATCGCCAAAGTGACGGGCTTTTTAGGGGGAAAACACCCCACCCCGATCACAGATGCCGAAGCTGATCGGATCTTACATCAGGTCCAAGAAGGGGTTGAAAAGCCAAAATCCATGTTATCCTTTACGATTGGGGAACAAGTTAAAGTATGTGATGGTCCGTTTGCATCTTTTGTGGGAACCGTTGAAGAAGTAGATGTGGAAAAGGAACGTTTAAAAGTTTTAGTGTCCATTTTCGGTCGGGCAACACCGGTGGATTTGGACTATGTTCAAGTTAAAAAGGTTTAAAGGGGCAACTGATCCTCCCCTTTAAAACCTGTGTGGAAGGCGGCCATTGCCGGACCACGCGACTTCAAAAAGGATTAGGTTATGAAAAAAGAGGTTATAAATGGCCAAAAAGATTATTGGATTTATTAAGTTGCAGATTCCTGCGGGAAAAGCAACGCCATCCCCCCCAGTTGGGCCGGCTTTAGGGCAACGGGGGTTGAATATTATGGAATTTTGTAAGGCATTTAATGCGAAAACACAAAAAGAAGAACCAGGGATTCCTATTCCTGTGATTATCACGGCCTATGCCGATAGAACGTTTTCGTTCACAACCAAAATGCCACCGGTTAGTTTCTATTTAAAGAAAGCGGCAAATTTAAAGAGTGCTTCTAAAGAACCAGGGCGGAAGAAAATCGCTGCGGTCACAAAGGCACAGATCAAAGAAATTGCCGAAAAGAAAATGGCCGATATGAATTGTTATACCGTGGAAGCCGCGATGGAAATGATCGCTGGGCAAGCCCGTTCAATGGGGATAGAGGTGAAATAATGACATACGGAAAAAGATTAAAAACCGCTTATGCGGGTGTTGAAAAAAGCAAACTCTATTCTTTAGAAGAAGCCATTCAATTATTAAAGGCTAATGCGAAGGCCAAATTTGACGAAACCGTGGATATTGCGGTGCAGCTTGGGGTTGACCCAAAGCAATCTGATCAAATGGTACGGGGGGCTGTGTCCTTGCCGGCGGGGATCGGAAAAACGTTGCGTGTCGCGGTGTTTGCTAAAGGCCCCAAAGCCGAAGAAGCCAAAAAAGCTGGTGCCGATATTATTGTTGATGAACAAGTTGAACAAGATATCGTGGCTGGTAAAATTAATTTTGACCGCTTAATTGCGACCCCGGATATGATGGGAACGGTTGGGAAATATGGGAAGATTTTAGGGCCTAGGGGCTTGATGCCAAACCCGAAATTGGGAACGGTGACCTTAGAAATTACCGAAGCCGTTAAAGCCGCTAAGGCGGGACGTGTTCAATTTAAAGTAGATCAAACTGGGATTGCCCATGCTGGTATCGGTAAGGTCAGCTTTTCTGACAAAGATTTGCAAGAAAATGCCATTGCCTTTGTGAAGGCCCTTATTGCGGCAAAACCAGCGGCCTCTAAAGGGGTCTATTTGCGGAAAATTGCCTTAAGCACGACGCAAGGGATTGGGGTTAAAGTTATCCCCGTCACGGCGGGCGCGTAAAAAGGTAATGGGCGGGGACTTTGGTATAAAGTTCCCGTCAACCTGTCCAAGACTGTGGGTATGTGCCACGGGGCACGTTTAAGGGGAAGCATCTCGCCCGCACAGACAGAAAAAGCTTATTCTTCTGTTTAAAGGATGGAAGACAGCCGATTCTGGACAGGAAAACAGGGGTTCTTATAAGAACCATTAGGGTCAAAACCTGAAATGGATTGAATTATAGGAACTAGGTGTGTCAACAAAAAGGGTGTGAATTCATCCTTTAAACAGAAGAAGGAAAGGAAGTTAAGTGAAGAAGGAAGAAAAAAAGCAACTTATTTCCGATCTGAATGCGGTTTTTGCAAAATCGGCATTGGTGGTTGTTTCCCATAACTTGGGGATGACCATGGCAGATGTGTCGCAATTGCGGAGTGCTGTTCGGGCGGATGGAGCTTCTTATAAAGTTGCGAAAAACCGTTTAACGAAACTTGCTTTAGCCGGAACGCCGTGTGAAGGACTTGCCGATATGATGAAAGGGCCAACAACTTTGGCTTATTCGGAAGATCCTATTGCGGCGGCGCGGGCGGTCGTTAAAATGGCAAAAACAAATGAAAAATTGCAGGTCTTAGGTGGTATTATGAACGGCCAAGTTGTGGACAAAGCCAAAATTGAAGAATTGGCAAGTCTCCCCTCTTTGGACGAATTGCGTGGCAAGTTGGTGGGCTTGTTGGTGGCACCGGCCGGAAAGGTGGCCCGTGTCTTCAAAGCTTATGCCGACAAAGCACAACCTGCAGAACAATAACTTTTTTAACTAACGGAGAATAAAATGACTGATTTAAATAAACTTGTTGAAGAATTATCAACATTAACTGTATTAGAAGCTTCTGAATTATCTAAGATGCTTGAAGAAAAATGGGGCGTTTCTGCCGCTGCACCGGTTGCCGTGATGGGGGCTGCTGGGGCTGGGGCTGCTGCTGCCGAAGAAAAAACCGAATTTGACGTGATTTTGGCCGATGCGGGTGCAAACAAAATTAACGTGATTAAAGAAGTTCGGACAATCACGGGCTTAGGGTTAAAAGAAGCCAAAGATTTAGTTGAAGGGGCCCCGAAAGAATTGAAGAAGGGTGTTTCTAAAGACGAAGCTGAAAAATTAAAGAAACAACTTGAAGCAGCTGGTGCCAAAGTTGAATTAAAATAGGCTGAAAAAGATGCTTTTTGTGGGTTCGCCCCTATTGTTTTAGGGGCAACCCACAAAGGCGTTTAAAAAAAGGGGGCCGACCTTAGATACTTCGGCCAAAGCGTGTATCAATTTTTTTAGGGGATGTTTTAGATGTTCAAATCCGAAATCAATCAACGCAGGGTTCGTAGAAGTTTTGGCAAAATAGATTCTGTGATTGAAATGCCAGACTTGTTAGAGGTCCAAAAAGATTCTTATGACCAATTCTTGCAGAAAGGGGTGCCGCAGAATAAAAGAACAGATACGGGATTACAAGAGGTTTTTAAATCCGTTTTCCCAATTCATGATTTTGCTGGCCGTGGGGATTTGGAATTCATCAGGTACACGTTAGAAGAACCGAAATTTGATGTAGATGAATGCTTAAAACGGGGCTTAACGTATGCGGCACCGGTGGTGGCGACTTTACGTTTAGTGGTTTGGGATGTTGGTGCCGATACAGGGGCCAGGGTTATTCGGGATATCAAGGAACAAGACGTTTATATGGGGGATTTACCCATGATGACCGAAACAGGGACCTTTATCGTGAACGGGACCGAACGGGTGGTTGTATCCCAAATGCACAGATCCCCTGGTGTTTTCTTTGAACATGATAACGGGGAAACACATTCGTCAGGGAAATTCTTGTACAGCGCTAGGATTATCCCATATCGGGGGTCTTGGATTGATTTTGAATATGATGCAAAAGATTTATTGTATGTGCGGGTTGACCGGCGACGCAAGATTTTGGCGTCTTCCCTCCTTTATGCCCTAGACAGTGCCGAAACCGCAGAACAACGCGCTAAATTGGCTAAAAAGAATGAAACTTTACCCTTAAGCGACGTTGAGGGGATGAGCAAGGAAGAAATTTTATCTTACTTCTATGATGTCACCTTATTTAAAAGAGATAAAAAAGGGTGGAAAGCAGATTTTGATCCCGCCCATGTGAAGGGATTAAAGTTAACCTATGACTTGATAGATGCGGCAACGGGTAAGTGTGTCTTCCCGGCGGGTGAAAAAATTATTGGGGCTAAGGCCGAAAAAGTAAAGAAAGAGGGTTTTAAAGAATACCTGATTCAAGAAGAAAATTTACTAGGGCGTTTTGTCGCGCAAGATATCGTGGATGAAACCACGGGGGAAATTTTATTAGAAGCTGGCGACGAATTATCAGAAGACGATTTTGTCCGTTTGAAAGAGCTGAAAGTCAAAGAATTACCCCTGTTGAACGTAGATAATATTGCCCCCGATATTCGTAATACCATCATTGCCGATAAAAATACGACACGGGAAGAAGCGTTAGTGGAAATTTATAAAGTGATGCGTCCTGGGGAATTGCCATCTGTGGAAACGGCAGATGCTTTGTTCCGCAGTATGTTTTTCTCGTTAGAACGATATGATTTATCGGCCGTCGGTCGGGTGAAGATGAATGCCCGTCTTGGATTTAGTGATGAAGAAATTCCTGACAGTGTTCGGGTTTTGCGGAAAGAAGATATCTTAAAAATTTTAAAGACATTGGTGGAAATCAAAGATGGCCATGGCAAAGTTGATGATATTGATAACTTGGGGAACCGGCGGGTACGGTCCGTTGGGGAACTGATGGAAAATCAATTCAGAATTGGTTTGCTTCGGATGGAACGGACGGTGCGGGAACGTATGACATCGGCCGAAATTGATACGATTATGCCGTATGATTTAATCAATGCTAAGCCATTAAGTTCTGTGGTTCGGGAATTCTTTGCATCATCGCAATTGTCCCAGTTTATGGACCAAACGAACCCCTTGGCGGAAGTGACCCACAAACGGCGGTTGTCCGCGTTAGGACCGGGCGGGTTGACACGGGATCGGGCCGGTATTGATGTGCGGGATGTGCATCCAACACACTATGGTCGGATTTGCCCGATTGAATCCCCAGAAGGGCAGAACATTGGGTTGATTAACGCCTTGGCTTCTTATGCAAGAATTAACAAATATGGCTTTATTGAAAGCCCATACCGGAAAGTGGTAGATAAGAAAGTAACCAAAGATGTGGTGTATGCTTCGGCTATGGAAGAAGCGCATCACGTGGTGGCGCAATCCACGGCAAAAGTGGACAGCAAAGGATGTTTATCCGAAGATTTAACCACGGTTCGGCAAGCTGGGGAAGTCCATTTGGCAAAACCAGAAGAAGTGGACTATATGGATGTATCCCCGCAACAAGTGGTATCGGTGGCGGCATCCTTGATTCCGTTCTTGGAAAACGATGACGCAAACCGGGCGTTGATGGGATCTAACATGCAACGGCAAGCGGTGCCTTTGATGCGGTCCGAAGCCCCCTTAGTGGGAACCGGGATGGAAGGTAAAGTGGCCCGGGATTCTGGGGCGGCAATTGTGGCCAAACGTTCGGGTGTGGTCCAACAAGTGGATGCGGCCCGTATTGTCATTCGGGCAACGGGGGATATTTCCGCGACGGCATCTGGTGTTGATATTTACACCTTAAAGAAATTTATGCGGTCCAATCAAAGCACCTGTTTAACACAACAACCGTTGGTATCGGCTGGGGATGTTGTGAAAAAAGGCGATATTATTGCGGATGGGCCGTGTACGCAATTGGGGGATTTAGCCCTTGGTCGGAATGTGTTAGTGGCCTTTATGCCGTGGAACGGGTATAACTATGAAGACTCTATCTTAATTTCAGAACGTATTTCCAAAGATGACGTGTTTACTTCTATTCACTTGGAAGAATTTGAGGTTGTGGCCCGGGATACCAAGTTAGGACAAGAAGAAATTACACGGGATATTCCAAACATCGGGGAAGAAGGGTTAAAACACCTTGATGAAACGGGGATTGTCTATATCGGGGCCGAAGTCAAAGCCGGTGATATCTTGGTTGGGAAAGTGACCCCTAAGGGTGAAACCGTGATGACACCGGAAGAAAAATTACTTCGGACGATCTTTGGGGAAAAGGCCGCGGACGTACGCGATACGTCTTTACGGGTTCCCCCAGGTGTGGCCGGAACCGTGGTTGATGTGCGGATTTTTACCCGTCGTGGGGTGGAAAAAGATGCCAGGGCCTTGGCTATTGAACAAGATGAATTGAACAGATTGTTAAAAGATAGAAATGATGAAAAAGCCATCATTCGGGGCAGCTATTATGCCCGTGTCAGAAAGCTTTTGCAAGGGCAAACAGTGGCTAAAGCCGAAGGGTTAAAGGCCAAAACCGAATTGACAAAAGCGGTCTTGGATAAAATTGAAGATGCTAAATTACCGGCTATTACCGTCCAAGATGATGGGGTGATGACGCAATTAGAACAATTGGCAGAAACCATTAATGCGGCCGAAAAAGCGTTGCAAACCAAATTTGAAAACCGGGTTGAAAAATTGCAACGTGGGGATGAAATGTTGGCGGGTGAATTGAAACACGTCAAAGTCTTTATCGCCACCAAGCGGAAATTACAAGCTGGGGATAAAATGGCGGGACGGCACGGAAACAAAGGGGTTGTTTCCCGTGTATTGCCGGTGGAAGATATGCCGTACATGGCCGACGGGACACCGATGGATTTGGTGTTGAATCCTTTAGGGGTGCCATCGCGGATGAACGTGGGGCAGATTTTGGAAACGCACCTTGGGTATGCGTGTCATGAGCTGGGCAAGCAAGTGAACCAAATCCTTGAAGATATTCGGGCGAAAAAGGCCACTACGCAGGATTTACGTGATAAGTTAAAAGACATTTATGGGGATAAAAACTATGATTTCCAAATTGCGGACATGGATGATACCCATTTATTAAAAATGTCGGCAAACTTAAAAGGTGGAATTCCTATTGCAACGCCGGTGTTTGATGGGGCGCATCAAGATGATATTGATAACATGCTGAAAAAGGCCGGCTTACCAACATCTGGACAGGTGACGTTGTATGATGGACGCACTGGGGAACCTTTTGATCGCAAAGTGACGGTTGGATATAAATATATGTTAAAATTGCACCACTTAGTAGATGAAAAGATTCACGCGCGGTCTATTGGACCTTACAGCTTGGTGACGCAACAACCGCTTGGCGGGAAAGCGCAATTCGGTGGTCAGCGTTTCGGGGAAATGGAAGTGTGGGCTTTGGAAGCTTACGGCGCAGCTTATACCCTACAAGAAATGTTAACGATTAAATCCGATGACGTTTCTGGACGTATTAAAGCTTACGAAACCATTATCCATGGGGAACAAGATTTTGAAACAGGGATTCCAGAATCGTTTAACGTTCTTGTTAAAGAAATGCGGTCTTTGGGCCTTGATGTTGAACTTAACCAAAATAACGACTAGGAGGGCAGTGTTATGAATAACTTAATCAAAACGCAAGGGGCTTTGGCACAGCCACAATCATTTGATGATATCCGGATTTCAATTGCCAGTCCTGAAAAGATTCGTTCTTGGTCTTATGGGGAAGTAACACGGCCAGAAACCATTAGCTATCGGACGTTTAAGCCCGAAAAAGACGGGTTGTTCTGTGCTAAAATCTTTGGGCCGGAAAAGGACTATGAATGTTTGTGTGGTAAATACAAACGGATGAAGTACCGCGGAATTGTTTGTGAAAAGTGCGGTGTGGAAGTGACCCTTTCTAAGGTGCGTCGGGAACGGATGGGGCATATTGAATTGGCCTGTCCGGTGACACATATTTGGTTCTTAAAATCTTTGCCAAGTCGGATTGGAACCTTGTTGGATATGATGCTCAAGCACCTAGAATCCGTTTTATACTTTGAAAAATATATCGTGATTGAACCAGGGATGACGGATTTGGGCTTACACGAACTGCTCACCGAAGAACAATATCAAGCCGCCCTTGAAAAATACGGGGAAGATACGTTCCGGGTTGGTATTGGGGCCGAAGCGATTAAAGAAATGCTTTCTAAAATTGATTTAGCCGCGGATGCCGCTCAGTTACGGGCAGATTTAATGGCAACCCATTCGGATTTAAAGCGTAAGAAAATTGTCAAACGCCTTAAATTAGTTGAGGCTTTGTTAGAATCTGGATCGCGTCCGGAATGGATGGTGTTGGATGTATTGCCGGTGATTCCACCAGAATTACGGCCGTTGGTTCCCTTGGATGGGGGTCGGTTTGCAACCTCTGACTTAAACGATTTATATCGGCGGGTCATTAACCGGAACAATCGGTTGAAACGGCTTTTGGAACTTCGGGCACCGGATATCATTATTCGGAACGAAAAACGGATGTTGCAAGAATCTGTGGATGCGTTGTTTGATAATGGTCGGCGTGGTCGGGCCGTGGTTGGGGCGAACAAACGTCCGCTTAAATCTTTGGCCGATATGTTGAAAGGGAAACAAGGGCGCTTCCGTCAAAACTTACTTGGGAAACGGGTGGATTATTCTGGACGGTCCGTGATTACGGTGGGGCCAGAATTGAAGTTGAATCAATGTGGGCTTCCAAAACGGATGGCTTTGGAATTGTTTAAACCGTTTATTTTTTCTAAATTAGAACTTTATGGGATGGCCACAACGATCAAAGCCGCCAAGAAAATGGTGGAACGTGAACGGCCAGAAGTTTGGGATATTTTGTCCGAAGTGATTAAAGAACATCCCGTTTTGTTAAACCGGGCGCCGACGTTGCACCGGCTTGGGATTCAAGCGTTTGATCCGGTGTTGATTGAAGGGAAAGCGATTCAATTACACCCATTGGTATGTACGGCCTTTAACGCGGACTTTGATGGGGACCAGATGGCGGTGCATGTCCCCTTGTCGGTGGAAGCTCAGATGGAAGCGCGTGTCTTAATGATGTCCACGAATAACGTGTTATCTCCTGCGAGTGGGAAGCCAATTATCGTGCCGACACAAGATATGATTTTAGGGTTGTACTACCTGTCTATGGAATTGGAAGGCGAACCTGGGGAAGGATCTATTTTCTATGGTCCCCAAGAAATTGAACATGCCTTGCAAGCTAAAACCGTTTCTTTGCAGGCCAAGATTAAAGTGCGTTTGACCATTACCGAAGATGATGGCCAACGGGTAACACGCGTGGTATCCACAACGCCAGGGCGGGTGATTTTGTCCGGCGCTATTCCAGAAGAATTACCATTTTCTGCAATTAACAGATTACTCCGCAAAAAGGAAGTGGCTGAATTAATTGACCGGGTGTATCATTTGTGTGGACAAATGGCAACGTGTCATTTTGCCGATCGGATTAAGGCCCTTGGGTTTAAATATGCGGCCAAAGCGGGTATTTCTTTCGGGAAAGATGATTTGATTATTCCAGAAGCCAAGAAAACCTTATTGGCGGCCACAGAAAAGAAGACCAAAGAATACGAACGGCAATATCAAGATGGGTTGATTACGCAACTTGAAAAATACAACAAAGTCGTGGATGCGTGGGCAACTTGTACGGATGAAGTGGCGTCGGCCATGATGAAGGAAATTTCGCGGATTGAACCTGGAAAACCGGTGAATTCCATTTACATGATGGCAAACTCTGGGGCTCGTGGGTCTGTGGCGCAGACGAAACAGCTAGCCGGGATGCGAGGGTTGATGGCCAAGCCGTCGGGTGAAATTATTGAAACCCCGATTACGTCCAACTTTAAAGAAGGGCTGAACGTGTTAGAATACTTTAACTCCACGCACGGGGCCAGAAAAGGGCTTGCGGATACGGCGTTAAAGACGGCACGATCTGGGTACTTAACGCGGCGTCTTGTGGACGTGGCGCAAGATGCCATTATTACGATGGAAGATTGCGGTACCGAACACGGGATTACAATTCGGCCGATTATTGAAGGGGGCGATGTGATTGCCACCACTGGGGAACGGATTTTAGGTCGGACCGCCCAAGAAGATGTGATTGATCCCGAAACAGGGGCCGTGATTGTGGCTAAAGGCAAACTGATTGATGAAGCGGATGTGGCCAAGATTGATAAGGCCGGGGTGGATTCCGTGTTTATTCGGTCGGTGTTAACATGTGAAGCCGAAAACGGGATTTGTGCGGCTTGTTATGGACGGGATTTGTCCCGTGGTGAACGGGTGAACATTGGGGAAGTTGTCGGGATTATCGCGGCACAATCCATTGGGGAACCTGGAACGCAGTTAACCATGCGGACCTTCCACATCGGGGGGGTGGCGCAACGGGGTGCCGAACAATCATCGGTGGATGCGGTTTTGGATGCCGAAGTGCGCTTAAAGAATTGCAACACGATTGAAAATTCCACAGGGGATGTGATTGTGTTATCCCGGAATTGCGAAGTATCTTTGGTGGATACTCGGGGGCGTGAAAATGCCCGCCACAAGATTCCTTTTGGGGCTAAATTGTTGGTCAAAGAAGGACAGAAAGTGGTCAAAGGGGACAGATTGGCCGAATGGGATCCATACACCATGCCGATTTTGGCGGATAAAGCCGGTATCATTAAATACCATGATTTGATTGAAGGGGAAACCGTTCGGGAAGTTGTGGATGATGCCACGGGGCTTTCTTCCAAAGTGGTGATGGACTTGCGTAAAAGTTCTACACGTCACCCACGGAAACCGCAATTGATTTTGGTGAACGAAAAGGGCAATCCAGTGAAGTTTGCCTCGGGTGCCGAAGCGCGGTATTATTTAGCGGCGGATGCCGTTGTGGTGCCGAACGACGGGGCCGCGGTGAAGGTTGGGGATGTGCTGGCCAAATTACCGCGTGAAAGTACGAAAACGAAAGATATTACCGGTGGGTTGCCACGGGTGGCTGAATTGTTTGAAGCCCGTCATCCAAAGGATGCTGCTATTATTTCCGAAATTGCGGGCCGTGTTGAATACGGGGCTGACTTTAAGTCCAAACGGTCTGTGATTGTCAAAGGCGATAACGGGGAAGAAAAAGAATACTTCATTCCCAAAGGTCGGCAACTTGCGGTTCAAGACGGGGATGTTATCCAAAAGGGTGATTTAATCCTTGAAGGAAACTTGGTTCCACACGATATTTTGCGGATTCAAGGGATTGAGGCGTTGGCACATTACTTGATTAAGGAAATTCAAGCGGTGTACCGGTTGCAGGCCGTGAAGATTAACGATAAGCATATTGAAGTGATTATGCGGCAGATGATGCGGAAACTTGAAGTAATTGACGCCGGGGATACCACGTTGATTGAAGGGGAACAAGTGGATAAAGAAACCCTGATCGCCGAAAATCAAAAGGCGGTTCGGGCCGGTGGCCGGGAAGCCAAAGTGGATTATGTCTTACTTGGGATTACCAAGGCCAGTTTGCAGACATCTTCGTTTATTTCGGCGGCATCGTTCCAAGAAACAACACGGGTACTTACAGAATCGGCCATTATGGGGCGGGTTGATAAGTTGCGGGGCTTGAAAGAAAACGTCATTGTTGGGCGTTTGATTCCGGCCGGAACAGGGGCCCAGATGCAGAAGCTGAAACAGTTAGCTGCTGAACGGGATAAGCAAATTATGGCTGCAAAAACCGCTGTATTAGAAAGTCAAACCGAATAACCAAAAAAGGCCGAACAGGTGTCGGCCTTTTTTCTCTAACGAAAGGATTGATGTGAAAGAAGAAGTTTTGCAATTTACGGGAACCGTCACGGAAGCTTTGCCAAATGCAATGTTTCGGGTTACGTTGGAAAATGGGCATGAAATTTTGGCCCATACATCCGGTAAAATGCGTAAGTTTCGGATTCGGGTCATGGTGGGGGATAAGGTAGAAGTTGAAATGACCCCCTATGATTTGACGAAAGGACGTATCGCTTTCCGCCATAAGGCTTAAAAGAAGGGGGGGCCATGCTTAGCAGTTTTTATCTTACAGGAAGCTTGGGGGTGGCTTTATACGTTTTAGCGCGGTTAGGATGTGTGAAAACCGCTTCTTTTGGAACGGCCCTTGTTTTTTGTGCTATGGCAAGTGGGGCGTGTCTTTTTAACATCACTTGGGATACCGTTGGTTTTTTGATATGTGCTGGGGGAATGGCATCCATTTCTTCGTTAATTCCCAGTAAACCTTTTCAGAAAAAAAATAAGTTAAGATGCCAACGGGGGATATTGTTTGCCCTGTTATGTGGGGGGGCTTCGTTTTTTATTCCAGGACAGATTGGATTGCTAGAACG